>NZ_JAAIYB010000619.1 GCF_010894475.1 Myxococcus vastator | reverse complement strand
GGGCGGGGAGGTGGACATGGGCGCCGACGAGCAGCGCCACGTCGACCCGCCCGTTGATGAAGAGCGGGTTGCCACGCGGGAGGCACAGCGCGGCCAGCTCGCGCGCCTCTTCAAGGAAGCGACGCCCGGCGGCCTCGGGGTGGCGGTGCTGGACGGCCACCTCGGGCCCGGCGTCGAGCGCCCGGGCGAGCGCCCACCTCAGCCGTTCGGGCGGCAGGCGCCAGTCGGTGATGACGACGAGCCGGGGAAGGGGAGACGGCACCACCGCGCGCACCCGGCCGTCAGTGGTGGACGAGCCCTTCAATCGGGCTGGACGCGGAGCCGTAGGCCTTTCGCGGGATGCGGCCCGCCAGGTATGCGTCGCGGCCGGCCTCCACCGCCTTCTTCATGGCCACGGCCATGCGCACCGGGTCCTGCGCGCCGGCGATGGCGGTGTTCATCAGCACCGCCTCCACGCCCAGCTCCATGGCGATGGCCGCGTCGGACGCCGTGCCCACGCCCGCGTCCACGATGACGGGGACCTTCACCGTCTCCAGGATGAGGCGGATGTTGTGTGGATTGCGGATGCCCAGGCCGCTGCCGATGGGCGCCGCCAGCGGCATCACGGCGGCGCAGCCCGCGTCCTCCAGCTTACGGGCGGTGATGGGGTCGTCGCTGGTGTAGGGCAGCACGGTGAAGCCCTCCTTCACCAGGATGCGGGCCGCCTTCACCGTCTCCTCGACGTCCGGGTAGAGCGTCTTCTCGTCGCCGAGCACCTCGAGCTTCACCCACTTGCTCATGCCCAGCTCCTCGGCGAGCCGGCAGGTGCGGACCGCGTCATCCGCCGTGTAGCAGAGCGCCGTGTTGGGGAGCAGGCGCAGGCGGTTGCGGTCAATCCAGCTCATCAGCGACGCATCCCCCGTGGCCTTGAGGTCCAGGCGGCGCACGGCCACGGTCACCATCTCCGTGCCGGAGGACTCGTGGCAGCGCTTCATGATGTCGTGGCTGGGGTACTTCCCCGTGCCGAGGATGAGCCGGGAGCTGAACGTCACTCCGGCGATGGTGAAAGGCTTGTCCTGGATGCTCATGTGCGGACTCCTGGCTAGCCGCCGCCGACGAAGGTGACGATTTCCACGCGGTCCCCCGCCTGGAGGTGGTGTTCGGGATGGCGCGCGCGGCGCACCACCTCCGCGTTCACTTCCACTGCGACACCGGGGCCGCCCACCTGAAGCGACTCCAGCAGCGCCGAAAGGGTGGTGCCCTCCGGCACCTCGCGCGTCTCTCCGTTGACCCAGACCTGCATGGCCTCACGGCTCCTTGCGACGACGGGGACCTGGGCACGCACTACAAGGGTGACTCCGCGCTGTCAACGCGCTCGCCAGCCCGTGCGCCCGCCACCGTCACCGGTATACCCAGGCGCGCAAGCGATGGCGGCGCGAATCCAGGCGCGAGCCTACGTGTTCCAGGACATGCCGCCTCCGGGGAGTCCGGTGCCCATGCCGACGGCACAGGAGCGCGAGCGCATCGCGCGGTGGGCGCGGGAGGGCGCGCCGCTGTGCGCGGACGCTGGCGCCGAAGCGCTGCCCGGTGACGGTGGCGTGGACGGCGGGCTTTAGCCGCTCGCGCGGCTGTGCCCGGTATCGACATTTTCCGTCCTTGTTCCCTGGTAGGGCAGGCAGGCGGCCAGGCGGCCCGTGGTCCGCCGTGTGCCCCTAAGGCCTCCGTGCATGCCGGACAACCCCTGTTCAAGGGCGGGGGGAGCACCCACTTTCTGCCCAACGCCGGGGGAAACGCTCTCTCGGCCGCAAGTGAGTGAGGGGGAAACCTTCTCCCATTTCCACGTGAAAGGAGCAGGAACAAATGCGCAAGCTCATGATGGCGGTCACTGCGGTTGCGGGTATGTCGCTGGTCGTCACTGGCTGCAGCAAGCGCGACAACGTCGAGTCGCAGCGCCAGGACGTCGCCGAGGCTCAGATGGAGGCCCAGCAGGAGACGGCGGAGATCCGTCAGGACGCGCGGGAGGACATCGCCAGCACGCAGACGGAGGCCCAGGAGGACATCGCTGGGACGCAGCGTGAGGCCGCGGAAGAGGTCGCCAGCGCGCGGCAGGACGTACAGGAGGAGCGCGATGACCTGGCCGAGGCCGAGGCTGAGCGCCGGGAGGACCTGAATGACGACCTGGCCCTGGGTGGCTCCGGCGTGGCGGGTGCCGCCGCCGCGAGCAGCGTCAGCGGCCGCGTGCTCTCCACCGGCGGCGATGAGCTGACCGTGGTCGATACCCGCAACAACAAGCAGCTGGAGCTGAAGACGAACGACCAGACGCGCATCCTGCACAACAACCAGCCGCTGAAGCTGGATGACATCGAGGAGGGGGCCCAGGTCCGCGCCTCGTATGTGCAGGACGGTGAGGACATGGTGGTTCGCGAGCTGACCGTGACGCAGCCGGTGCAGAAGAAGAAGTAGTCAACGCATCGAGCGCGGCGGGCGGCTCGTTGACTCACGGACCGCTCAGAGACGGCCTCCGCTTCGGCGGGGGCCGTTTCCTTTTTTTCCCTGAATCCGTGCTGGGAGGTTGGAAGGGTGTGTCGGACGTGGGTGGTAGGAGGGATGCGTGAGGTTTTCTCACGCCTTCCCAACCCAGGGGAGGACTTCCTGCCCAGGAGGTATCACCCGAGATGTCCACTCACCCCCCAGAGCCACCCGCTTCCAAGCCCTTCATCCTCTTCACCACCGGGGCCACGGCTTATGAGTTGATCCGCTACCTCGGGGCACGGGGCTCCGGAGAGCTGCTGCTCGCCCGGCGGCACTATGCGGGCGTCCCCGGCGATCTCGTGCTCATCAAACGCTTGCAGGATGTCGAAGACGCGCAGGGCCGCGCGCGTCTGCGGGAAGAGGTCAAGCTGCTGATGCGGCTCAGCCACCCGGCCATCGTGCAGGTGTTCCTGGTGCGGGTGCATGAAGGACTGCCCCACCTCGTCATGGAGCACGTGGACGGAAAGTCCCTGGAGACGCTCATCAGCTACGCGGCCCTGCGGCGCCGACCCTTCTCGGAGGCGTTCGCCGCCTATGTGGGCGCGGAAGTGGCGGATGCGCTGCACCATGCCCATACGCTGGAAGACGCCCGGGGCCGTCCGTTGGGCATCGTCCACCGGGACGTGTCGCCGCGGAGCCTGCGCCTGGACGCGCGGGGCCATGTGAAGCTGTCTGACTTCGCCATGGCCTGGGCGAAGCTGCCGGGGCGCCTCGTCACGGAGACCCAGGTCGTCCGGGGAGACCTGGCCTACGCCTCACCGGAAGCGCTGGAGCGAAAGCCGCTGGACGGCCGCGCGGACCTGTTCTCCCTGGGGGTGGTGCTGCTGGAGGTGCTCACCGGCCTGCACCTGTTGGACCTGGAAGACGTGGAGCGGGCCGCGCTTGCCGCGGGGCCGCTGCCTGACGCGGAGGTGCTGCTGGCGGAGGTGCCCAGCTGGCTGCCCGCGCCCTTGATGGCCGCGCGCATGGCGTGCCTGTCCCCGGCGCATGTGGAGCGCGCCACCCAGGGACTGTCCCCGGCCATGCGGGCCATCCTCGGCCGGCTCTTGCGTCGGGAGCCTTCGGAGCGCTTCCAGTCCGGGCAGGAGCTGGCGGACGCCCTGCGCGCCGTGTTGGCGGGTCAGGGGTACGCCTACGGCCCGAACGAAGCCGTGCGGGAAGCCACCCAGGTCCGCCGCGACGCCCGCTGCCGTCGGCAGACGGCGGAGGTGCTGCGCTGGGAGGACTCCGTGCGTCCGGAGGCCCCTCCGCGGACGACGTCCGGGTCGGGGCCTTGAGGGG
>NZ_JAAIYB010000618.1 GCF_010894475.1 Myxococcus vastator | reverse complement strand
GGCCAGGTGGAGGAAGTCCCGGTGCAGGAAGTTGGCGGTGACGAGCCGCCAGACCTGGCCCGCGTCCACCACCAGGGGCCCCGCCTTGGCACCCCACCGCAGCAGGGTGTCCAGCCCCACGGGCCCCGTCGCGCGCGCCGCGCCGTGGATGGCCACCAGCACGGTGGCCAGGATCAAGGTGAGCCAGGGCGCCCCCCCCAGTCGCACTCCACCGGCCGATTGACCGATGGACAACAGCCTCGCCTGCCCCTCTTCCTCGGGAGAAAGGCCTGTCTTTTGAGGGGGATACATGGCTTGTACAGGGAAAGGCCGTTCTGCTATGACTGTACGCGGATCGGACCCGTGCTGAAGCTCATCATCGAAGACGACGAGGGGCGCAAGACCGTTGTTCCCTTCGTGCGTGACGAGATCACCATCGGCCGTCAGGAGGGAAACACCATCCGCCTGACGGAACGAAATGTGTCTCGCCGTCACGCACGATTGGTGCGACTCAATGGCCACGTCGTAGTGGAAGACCTGGGGAGCTATAACGGCACCCGGATCAACGGCGAGCGAATCGCGGGTCAGTCGCCCCTGAAAGAGGGTGACCTGGTCCAGATTGGCGACTACGACCTCGCGCTCCAAGCGGAGGGCGCGGCCAACGCCGTAGGCCCCATCACCACCAAGGTGCCGGCCCGCCGGCCGGAGCCCGAGCCGGAGGAGGACGACTCCGACGACGAGCCCGAGGAGAGCGACCACACGCCGCCCTCCCTCAGCGCCGCGGACGCGCGCCGTCACTCCACCTCCATCATCCGGTTGGATCAGGTGGAGGCGGAGCGGCCACGCAAGGTGGTGGACGTGCCCGCCGAGGACGCTCCCCGCCTGCTCGTGCTGTCCCCGGACGAGCTCAAGGGCCAGGAGTTCGCCTGCATCCGCACGGAGCTGCGGATCGGCCGCACCGACGACAACGACATCACGTTGGATCATCGGTCGCTGTCGCGCACCCACGCCAAGCTCGTCCGCGAGGACGCTGGCGAGTGGCGCGTCATCGACATGCAGTCCGCCAACGGGATGACGGTCAACGGTGAGAGCTACGCGCAGGCCACGCTCGGCACCGGAGACATCATCGAGCTGGGGCACGTGAGGCTGCGCTTCGTCAACGCCGGTGACGCGTCAGACGACGCGGCTTCGGGTGGCGGCGCGCGCTCGAAGCTGCCCCTGGTGGCGGGCCTCGCGGCCCTGCTGCTCGGCGGAGGCGGCGGCGCCTTCTGGTACCTGAACCAGCAGGGCGCCCAGCCGGCAGTGCCCCCCGTCGTTGCGCAGACGCCCACGCCGCTTCCGGACGAGGAGCCGCGGCCGACCATCGAGGACCCGCCCGCGGCCAACGACACCCCGCCCACGACGGCGGCGGCGCAGACGCCTGAGACGCCGCCCCCCCCGCGTGGCCCCTCCATGGAGGAGCAGCGCGCGGTCGCCGACAAGGCGATCGCGGCGCGTGACTTCGACGCGGCCGTGGAGGCGCTGGAGGCCATCAAGGATGCCAATGGCCAGCGCCCCCGTGACATGGAGACCCGGCTCGACGAGGCGCGCGCCGAGCAGCTGATGAAGCGGCGGCTCGACGACGTCCGCACGGCCCTGGACGACGGCAAGCTGCCGGAGGCCGAGGAGGCCCTGCGCGAGAGCGCCGCCACCAAGGCGTTCGCCAAGGAGTACGCGGCGCTGAAGAAGCAGGTCGCAGAGGCCAAGAAGAAGGCGGCGCCGCCCGCCGCGGTTCCCACCTCCGGCACGGACAAAGCGCCGTCCGCCGCGCAGTCCGCGGCGGCCAAGGCCCAGGCGGACGGCTTCGAGCACATCAAGGGCCTGCGCTACCGGCAGGCCATCGAGCAGCTGAACAAGTGCCTCGACCTGGAACCTGGCCGCGCCGAGTGCCACCTCTACCTCGGGTCCGCCTACGCGAATAACAACCAGCCCGAAAAGGGCGCGGTTCACTACAAGCGATTCCTGGAACTTGCGCCCAATCACGCGTACTACGAGCGCGTGAAGGGTTTGGTCGAGAGTTACGAGAATCCCAAGAAGTAGCGGTCTGCCGGAGTCACCCTTGCCCTCCGAGGGTATTCCGGTCCCATGGCACTGAACTGCAGCGAGGAGACGCTGTGCAGATTCGCATCCTGGTAGTTGATGATGAGCAGGACAACTGCGACTACCTCAAGCTGGTCCTGACCCGTGAAGGCTACGAGGTGGTGACCACGACGGACCCCACCCAGACGGTGGAAATCCTGCGGGGCTCCGACTTCCACCTCGTCATCCTCGACATGATGATGCCGCAGATGTCGGGCACCGAGGTGCTGGAGCTGATTCGCAAGTACGACACGGACGTGGCCGTCATCGTCGCCACCGCGTACCCCACGGTGGACACGGCGGTGGCCTCGCTCAAGGCGCAGGCCTCCGACTACGTCAAGAAGCCCATGGAGCCGGAGCAGTTCATCACCGCGGTCCGCAACGCCCTCCAGAAGAAGGGCCTGTCCCAGGACCCGGAGGCGGACCTGCACCGCGCCATTGGCCGCACCATCCGCGACGCACGCAAGACGCAGGAGCTCACGCTCAAGCAGCTGGCGCGGCGCACGGGCCTGTCGGTGTCGCTGCTGTCGCAGATTGAGCGCGCGGAGTCCTCCGCCTCCATCTCCTCGCTGTACAAGATTGCCTCGGCGCTGCAGCTGCGCATGGGCGAGCTCTTCGGCGACACCTGATGTCGCCGTGGCAGTCCCCCGCCGGCCGCCCTGACTAGCGGCCGGAGAAGCGGGGCGGGCGCTTTTCGAGGAAGGCCGCCCGCCCCTCCTTCGCGTCCTCGCTCCCGAAGGCCGCCGCGCGCAAGCCGCGCAGCCGAGCCCGGTCCGCCTCCTCCAGGGGGGCTCGAGCCAGACGCCCGAAGGACTCCTTCATCCCCGACACCGCCAGCGGCGCATGGCTGGCCAGGGTGGCGCACAGCGCCAGCGCGCGCGCCTCCGCGTCCGCCAGGCAGTCATCCAGCAGCCCCCAGTCCAGCGCCTCCCGCGCGCTCAGCTTCCGCGCCGCGAGGAAGAGCTGCTTGGCGCGCGCCACGCCCACCAGCCGCGCGGCCCGGGCCAGCCCCTCCGGGGAGTAGACGATGCCCAGCTTCGCGGGGGGCATGAGGAAGACGGCGTTGGGCGCGCCGATGCGGAAGTCGCACGAGGCCGCCAGGTCGAAGCCGGCGCCCACCGCCGGGCCCTCCACCAGCGCCACGCTGGGCGCGGGGTGGGACTCCAGCTTCAGCAGGCACTCCACCAGCAGGTCATCCGGCAGCCGCCCGTCCGCGCCTGGGGGGCCCAGGTGCGTCAAGTCATAGCCGGAGCAGAAGGCCCCACCCGCGCCGCGCACCAGCAAGGCGCGCACGCGCGGGGTGGGCTCCAGCGCCGCGTCCAGCCGCGCCAGGAGGCCATCATCCAGCGCGTTGCGGCGGGCCGGGTTGGACAGCGTCAACACCCGGACCCCGTCGTCGCGGTCCTCGACGTTCAGCGAAGCGCCTGTCGCGACGACGGGCTCCACTGCTAGCCGAGCACCACGAGGACGTCGCCCTCGTTGACCGACTGCGCCTCCTTCACCCGAACCTCCTTCACCGTCCCGCCCTCCTCTGCCTCCACGGGCATCTCCATCTTCATGGACTCGAGGATGACGAGCGTGTCGCCCGCGTTGACCTGCTGGCCGACCTGAACCTCAATCTTCCACACCGTGCCGGTGATGTGCGCCGCTACGTCCGCCATGAATCCGTGCCTCCTCAGGGGTGGGTGGGGCTGGAG
>NZ_JAAIYB010000617.1 GCF_010894475.1 Myxococcus vastator | reverse complement strand
CTTGCTGGCGGCGGAGGGAGTCTGGGCCCACACTGGCGTGCCGGCCACCATCATCAGGGCCGCCATCAGGGAGAGCGGGGTACGACGCTTCATGCGGTCCTCGCGGGTCGTTTGGGAATGCACGGGCTTCTAACCCGGGTTGCCCCCCGGGCCATCCCGAACGGTGGCACTCCGAGCAACCCGGCGTCGCTGAAGTGACAGCCACGGGGACGGGCAAGCATCGTCGGCCGCGCGCGTTAGTAGTAAGCACCCCTTGCCAGGGCCGTACCCTGTCTCTCCCGGGCATCAGGAGTCCCTTCGGATGAAACGATTCTTCATCGGCGCGCTGGCCTTCGTGGGCGCGCTGTCTGTCCTCTTCGTGGTGGGCCTCGTGGGCCTGATGCTGCTCGCCTCCGCGAGCAAGCCCGGGGTGCCCTCCAACCTGGTGCTGGAGCTGGACCTGGAGGACCCGCTGGCGGAGCACGGGGGAGGGGACTCGCTGATGGGGGCCTTTGGCGAGGAGCCCACCACGGTGCGTGACGTGGTGGAGGCGCTGGAGAAGGCCGGAGACGACACGCGCGTGAAGTCCCTGCTGGTGCGCATTGGCCATCCGGGGACGCCGGCCGCCACGCAGGAGCTGCGCGACGCGGTGAAGGCCTTCCGCGCCAAGGGCAAGAAGGCGGTGGCGTACTCCGACACCTTCGGCGAGCTGGGCAACAGCACGCTGGGCTACTACCTGGCGTCCGCCTTCGACGAAATCTACATCCAGCCGTCGGGTGACGTGAACATCAACGGGCTCGCCTTCGAGCTGCCCTTCGCGCGCGAGGCCTTCTCCAAGCTGGGCGTGACGCCGCGCTACTTCGCCCGCTACGAGTACAAGAACGCCATCAACTCCTACACGGAGCAGGACTACACGGCGCCGCACCGCGAGGCCACCGAGCGCTTCACCAACAGCCTCTTCGGCCAGATTGTGCGCGGCATCGCCGAGGACCGCGGGCTGACGGAGGACGTCGTGCGGAGCCTCATCGACAAGGCGCCGCTGATGGCGCAGGAGGCGCTGGAGGCGAAGCTGGTGACGGGGCTGCGCTACCGGGACGAGGTGCTCGGCGGGCTGGAGGCGCAGGCCGGCGAGGGCGCGCGCTTCCTCTACGTGAAGAAGTACCTGGAGCGCGCCGGCAGGCCGAACGTGTCCGGGGACACCATCGCCCTGGTGTACGGCGTGGGCGAGGTGATGCGCGGGAAGAACCAGTCCAACCCGCTGTCGGGCGGACAGTCCATGGGCGCGGAGAGCGTCGCCGCGGCGCTGCGCAAGGCCACCGAGGACTCGCGGGTGAAGGCCATTGTCTTCCGCGTGGACAGCCCGGGCGGCAGCTACGTGGCCAGCGACACCGTGCGCCGCGAGGTGCAGCGCGCGAAGGAGGCGGGCAAGCCCGTCATCGTCACCATGGGCAGCTACGCCGCCAGCGGTGGCTACTTCGTCGCCATGGAGGCGGACCGCATCGTCGCGCATCCGGGCACGTTCACCGGCAGCATCGGCGTGTACGCGGGCAAGTTCGTCACGGCGGGCTTCTGGGAGAAGCTGGGGGTGAACTTCGACAGCGTGGCCGTGGGGAAGAACGCGGAGATGTTCGGCACGGACGCGGACTACACGCCGGAGCAGCAGGCCCGCATGGACGCGGCGCTGGACCGCATCTACGCGGACTTCACGACGCGCGCGGCGGCCAGCCGGAAGCTCCCGCTGGAGAAGCTGCAGTCGCTGGCCAAGGGCCGCGTGTGGACGGGTGAGGACGCCCTGGCGCACGGGCTGGTGGATGCGCTGGGCGGCTACCCGAAGGCGCTCGAGTTGGCGAAGGAGGCCGCGAAGCTGCCGGCCGACGCCCGCGTCAACGTGGAGGTGTATCCGCGCAAGAAGCCCGCGTCCGCCGTCCTCTCCGAGCTGCTGGGCCAGACGGGCGACAACAGCGAGGACGACGCCGCCTCCATCAGCGTCCTGTCCCCGTGGACCCATCTGGTGGCGGGCGTGCGCAAGGTGTACGCGGTGGGCGCGCGGATGGGCCTCTTCGAGGGCACGCGCGGCGAGCTCTACGCCCCCCTGCCCGAGGCGAGCTGGTAGCGCGTCCTCCCAGGACGCGGACGCGTGGCGCCGAGACGCTCCGGCACCGTGCTTTCCGGGTTGTCGGGCCGGCGACGGCCCGGCGCTTCGCAACGCACTTGAGGACAGGGCGACCATCGGGTAGCAGACGCCCGCGTGCGGCGAGCGGACTGGGGCTTCGGTCCCCGCCTTGCAAGTGGCGCGGCGACGGAAGCGTCTGTCGCCTGCCGGGAAGCTCCCGGGCGAATGGAAGCGTAGAAGACATTGTGACCTTCCCGGACTCGGGCTGCCCCATGGGGCTGGCGGCCAGGGCGGAAGGCGTGAGGGGGACGAGATGAAGAAGCGACTGGGTGACATCCTGCTGGAACGGGGTGTGGTGGACGCGTTGCAGCTCCACTCGGCGCTGGCGTACCAGCGCAAGTGGGGCGTGCCGTTGGGGCAGGTGGTGGTGGACCAGCGCTTCAGCACCACGCAGCAGGTCCTGGAGGCCCTGGCGCTCCAGGCGGGGATGCAGACGGTGGACCTGGACGTCCAGCCGCCGGACGCGAGCCTGACGTGGTTGATTCCGGAGCGCGTGGCGGAGGCGCACCGGGTGGTGCCGCTGAAGCTGGAGGGGCAGGGGGGCCGGGACTCGGTGCTGGTGGTGGCCATCGCCGCCCCCGCCAGTCTGGCGTCCCTGGACGCGGTGAAGAGCGTGTCCGGCAAGCCGCGCGTGGTGGCGAAGCTGGCGTCGGATGCGGCCATCCGCCGGGCCATTGGCCGGCTCTACCGGGGCGAAACCGGTGAGGCGGTGCCCCGGCGGTCCGGCATGGAGAGCTTCTCACTGCCCGAGGCCGACGAGAGCATGCCCATGGTGCTCGGCGGCAGCATGGCGGAGCTGACGAACATGGAGGACCCTGGCGGCGATGACGGGCTGCCGCTGCTGTCCTCGCTGGAGGATGTCGTCGCGCAGCCGCAGGCGGTCCCGTCGCGGATGGAGCGGCTGGTGCAGGCCATCCGCGCCATGCCCGCGGAGGTGGCGCAGCCCACGCCGCAGGTGCAGGACTCGCGGGCCGTGCCTGCTGGTTCGACGGTGGGAGCGCACGCCGCGTCGGCTCGGCCGCCGTCTTCGAAGGCCCCGTTCTCCGCCCAGGCCGTGCAGCTCGCCGCGAGGACGCGTGCGCCCGTGGTGCCCGTGCTCACGGCCGCGCAGCCGGTGCCCATGGCGCAGGTGCTCGTGTACGGGTGGGGCGCGGAGGCCAGCGCGGGAATCGTGCGCGTCCTGTCCGAGGCGGGCCTGGGCGCGCGCGTCGCCAGCACGGCGGAGCTGCTCGCGGCGAATGAGGCGCAGGTGGTGGTGGCGCCGCTGCCGTCCATGGAGGCGCTGCGCCAGCAGGTTCACGCGCGAGTGCTGGTGGCGGGCAAGACGCCGGAGCAGGACCTGCCGCGTGCCCAGGCGGTGGGCGCCCGGGGCTTCCTCGCCGCTCCCGTGGACCCGGACCTGCTCCTGCGCGCCGTGCGGCGGTTGGCGGGGGACGCGGGCCTCAAGCGGGCCAGTTGAACCGTCACGCGGCCCAGCCAGGGGTGGCGACGGAGGCTCCGGCCGCGTCGCCATGAACTTCGTATC
Organism: Myxococcus vastator; assembly: GCF_010894475.1. Classification (GTDB taxonomy): domain Bacteria; phylum Myxococcota; class Myxococcia; order Myxococcales; family Myxococcaceae; genus Myxococcus; species Myxococcus vastator. The sequence goes on along the minus strand of NZ_JAAIYB010000617.1, from coordinate 122 downwards.
CGCTGCACGAGCCCCGTCTTCCGTAAGCCCAGGCGGACGTTCAAGCTGACGGGGTGAACGGGACGCTTTCAGCGCGGCGACGACTGCTCTTCGGACGAGGCCAGAGCCGGCTCCGGGACGGT
>NZ_JAAIYB010000616.1 GCF_010894475.1 Myxococcus vastator | reverse complement strand
TCCCCCACCGGACTCCGCCCGCCGCCCTCCGTGCGGCGCGCGCTGGTGCTGGTGGGCCTCGTGGGGCTCGGACTGACCCTGGCGTGGGCGGAGGTGCCGCTGCCCCCCGCGCTGCGCGCCTGGCTCGCCACCGAGGAGCCGTCCACGTCCAACGCGGACGCCGCGGAAGCGGATGCGGATGCGGCCGGCCCTGGGGGTGACGCCGCCGCGCTCCCGCCTGCTTTCGAGCAGCGCGCGCCGGATGAAACCGCTTCGGATGATTCCGGCATCGCGCCGGACGCCGAGCTCGCGTTGCCACACGGACATGGGCGGCGCGTGGACCACCTGAGCCGGGCCCACCTGCTGCGCGACTGGGACGACCTCGCGGGCGCGCTCACCGAGTGCCGCCGTGCGATTCATGACGCCCCTGACGACGTGGCCGCCCTGGCGCTGGCGGCGGAGCTCGCCGGGCTCACGGGCCGAACGGACCTGGCCGTGCGTGCCCATGCCCAGCTCGGCCGGCTGCTGCCCCTGGATGCCCGTCCCCTGGTGCGTCAGGCGCGGCTGCTGGTGTCCCTGGGCCGCCACGCCGAAGCGGTATCCGTGGGCGAGGAGGCCGTGCTGCGCAATCCCGAGTACGTGGAGGCCTATCAGGTGCTCGGGCGCGCCCACCTGGCGCAGGACGCGCTGGCGAAGGCGATGCTGCGCTTCGAGCAGGCCGTCCACCTCCACCCGGAGCATGGCTACGCCCTCAACAACCTGGGCCTCACCTATCTGCGCGCCGGGGAGGCCCAGAAGGCCGCGGACGTGCTCGTCCGGGCGGCGGAGCTGCTCCCGCACGTCGCCTATGTGCACAACAACCTGGGCGTGGCCCACGAGCGGCTCGGCCAGGTGGAGGAGGCCCGGGCCGCCTACGCCGCCGCCATGCACCTGTCCCCGCGCTACGTCCAGGCCCGCGTCAACGCGGACCGGATGCGGCGCACGGCCCACGCGGACCTGGCCGGCGCCCGGACGGAGCGTGGGCAGGCGCGCCCCACCCAGGGGGAGGTGCCTGCCTCCCGTTAGCGCCTTCCTGCCTGGAGGCCCTGCGCCGGGCAGGCCTCCAGAGCGGTTCCCGTTCAGTGTCCCCCGGTCTAACCTGCGGACTTTCCTTCCAACGCAATGAGCACGGCGCCCCAGATGCCCTCTTCGCCCGATTCCTCCACACCCACTCCCCCCGCGCCGCCTTCGCGACCGGGGTTCGGTGCCCGGCTGTGGCGCTGGACGAAGCGGCTGCTCATCACCGGCGTCGTGTGCCTGGTGCTCGGCGCCCTCACCGTGGCGGGCGGCTACGCGTACTACAGCCAGGACCTGCCCTCCGTGGACGCGCTGCGCAACTACCAGCCGCCGCAGGTGACGAAGGTGACGTGCGGTGACGGCACCCTCTGCGCCGAGTTCGCGCGCGAGCGGCGCACGTTGATTCGCGTGGAGGACCTGCCGCCCCACGTCCGCAACGCCTTCCTGGCCGCCGAGGACGCGGACTTCTACAAGCACGAGGGCCTGGACTTCTTCGGCATCACCCGCGCGGCCATCAAGAACCTCATCCCCAACAGCCGCAAGTCCGGCGCGTCCACCATCACCCAGCAGGTGGTGAAGAACCTGCTGCTGTCCCCCGAGCGCAAGTTCTCCCGCAAGGCGCGCGAGTGGATTCTCACGCCGCGCGTGGAGGAGGCGCTCACCAAGGACCAGATTCTCTCGCTCTACATCAACCAGTCCTATTACGGGCAGCGCCGCTACGGCATGGAGGAGGCGGCCCTCTTCTACTTCGGCAAGCACGCCAAGGACCTGAACGTGGGCGAGGCCGCCGTGCTCGCGGGCACGGTGCAGCTCCCGCACCGCATCAACCCGGTGACGAACGTCACGCGGGCGAAGTCGCGTCAGCGCTACGTGCTGGACCAGATGGCGCGCAACGGCTTCGTGTCCGCGGACGTGGCGGAGAAGGAGAAGGAGAAGCCCATTGTCCTGGCGCCCCGGCGGGGCAAGGTGGTGGGGCCGTATTACACGGAGGAGATTCGCCGAACGCTCATCGCGCGCTACGGCGAGCAGGTGGTGATGGAGGGCGGGCTGCGCGTGGACATCGCCATGGTGCCCAGGCTCCAGCTCGCGGCGGAGCAGTCGGTGCGCGACGGCCTGGAGGCGGTGGACCGGCGCCAGGGCTACCGCGGCCCCCGTGGCTCGCTGGAGAAGGGCCAGTGGGAGCGCTACCGGGCCCTCATCGCCACGCGCATCGAGGAGGCGGGCCGCCGGCAGAAGGACCAGGGCTACGTCGCGGACCTGTCCTCGCTGGCGAAGGTGGAGAAGGAAGAGCCGAAGGCGCCCGAGCTTGCGGGAGCGCCCCTGGACCCGCTGGAAGAGGAAGGCACCGAGGAGCAGCGGCCGGACCTGTCGCCCGAGGACGAGGCGCCACTCTCCGCGGACCAGCTCCTGGCGCAGTCGGTGCGCCTCAAGCCCATGGAGGAAGGCCTGCGCCTCACGGGCTACGTCACGCAGGTGGACGACAAGCGCAAGGTGGCGCGCGTGGACCTGGTAGGCCGCACCGCCGAGGTTGCCTTCTCGTCCGTCACCTGGGCGCGGCGGAAGGGCAAGGGCGCGCCGAAGAGGATTTCCGACGTCTTCACGGAGGGAGAGCTCGTCTTCGTGCGCGTGCTCAAGGCGCCGCCCGCGCCGGCCTTCGTGGAAGCGACGCTGGACCAGGTGCCCGAGGTGCAGGGCGGGCTGGTCGTCATTCGCCCCGAGAATCGGCACGTGGTGGCGCTGGTGGGCGGCTATGACGCGGAGCGCTCGTCCTTCAACCGCGCCACGCAGGCGAAGCGGCAGCCGGGCTCGTCGTTCAAGCCGTTCCTCTACGCCGCCGCCATGGGCAGTGGCCGCTACACGCCGCTGTCCAAGGTCAATGACGCCCCCGAGGCCGTGCGCGACCCGTACACGGGCAAGACGTGGAAGCCGCAGAACTACGACCGTCAGTTCCAGGGGCCGATGACGCTGCGCGAGGCGCTCACCAAGTCGAAGAACACGGTGTCCGTGCGGCTCATCGAGGCGCTCACCCCGGCCACCACCATCGACTTCGCGCGCCGGGCGGGCATCCACTCCCCGCTGCCGGAGAACCTCACGTTGGCCCTGGGCACCGGTGAAGTCACGATGCTGGAGGCCGCCAACGCCTACGCCACGCTCCAGGCCAGCGGCCGCTACGCGGAGCCCTTGATGCTGCTGCGCGTGCGCGACGCGCGCGGCAAGGTGCTGGAGGAGCACCAGCCGGCCTTCGAGGAGACGCTGCCGCCCGCGGTGGCCTACCTCACCACGTCGCTGATGCGCAGCGTGGTGGAGGACGGCTCGGGCCGGGGCGTGCTCGCGCTGGAGCGCCCCGCCGCGGGCAAGACGGGCACCACGCAGCAGTCCCGTGACACGTGGTTCTCCGGCTACACGGCGGACTGGGTGGCCAGCGCGTGGGTGGGCTTCGACAACAACGCGCCGCTGGGCGGCAGTGAGACGGGTGGCCGCGCCGCGCTGCCCATCTGGCTCCAGTTCATGCGCGTGGCCCACGAAGGGCTGCCCACGCGGGAGTTCGAGGTGCCCCCTGGCGTCGTGCAGGTGCGCATCGACCCCATCAGCGGACTGCTGGCGGGCAACTCCGTCCCGGGCCGGCTGGAGCCCTTCCTCGAAGGCACGCAGCCCACCGCGGAGGCGCCACCGCCGGGGCAGGTGACCACCGACCAGTTCTTCCTCGACGAAGGCAACAGGCGGGGCTTGTGAGCCCCGTTCGAGCCCTGCTGCTCGCCCCCGTGCTGGCCGCGCT
>NZ_JAAIYB010000615.1 GCF_010894475.1 Myxococcus vastator | reverse complement strand
GTTCAACGAGGGTGGGGAGGGGCGTCATGCCAGGCAAGGAGCGTGCAATGCGGATTGGTGAGCTGATGACCAAGAACCTGGAGACCATCGAAGCAGGTGAGCCCATCCGGGCCGCGGCGCTGCGGATGCGCACGTGCAACATCGGCTCCCTGCCGGTGCTGGAGGGTGGGCAGCTGGTGGGGATGCTGACGGACCGGGACATCGCGGTGCGGTCCGCGGCGCTGGGGCAGGACCCGAACACCACGCCCGTGCGCGAGGTGATGACGGCCACGGTCATCACCTGCGACATGGACGCGACGCTCGAGGTGGCGGAACGGACGATGGAGGAGAAGATGGTGCGCCGCCTCGTGGTGGTGGACGGCGAGCGGCGGCCGGTGGGGCTCCTGAGCCTCGACGACCTGGCCACGGTGCCGGAGGAAGTCCTGCACGCGGGCGAGGTGCTGGAGCGGCTCCAACAGGGCTGAGGACTCGGGGCGCGAGCGGCGCGCTTCACCGCCCGCGCCCCGGTGTCACCTTCAGGCGTCCGGGGCCGGACGGCACGCCGCGACGAGCTCCGCCGCCGCGTCCTCCCACGGGACGTCCCGCTGCGCGCCATCGCGTTGACGCAGGCGGACGTTGCCCGCGGCCACCTCGCGTGCGCCCGCCACCACCAGCCACGGGACGCCCGCCGCGTGGGCATCCAGGACCTTGCGGGACAGGGACTCACCCCGCCGGTCCACGCTGGCGCGGCAGCCCGCCGCCTGGAGCTTCGCGGCGAAGCGCTCGGCGTAGTCGCCCACGCCTTCCCCCACGGCGACCACCACCACCTGCCGCGGCGCCAGCCAGGATGGCAGCGCGCCACCATGGTGCTCCAGCAGGACGCCGATGAAGCGCTCCAGGCTGCCGAGCAGCGCGCGGTGAAGCATCACCGGACGGACGCGGGCCCCGGAGGCGTCGATGTAGTGGAGGTCGAAGCGCTCCGGCAGCACGAGGTCCAACTGAATGGTGCCGCACTGCCACGCACGCCCCAGCCGGTCCTTCAAGACAAACTCCAGCTTGGGCCCGTAGAAGGCGCCCTCGCCCGGCTGCATGTGGCAGTGGAGCCCCGCTTCCTTCGCGGCCAGGAGGAGCCATGACTCGGCCTTGTCCCAGAGCGCATCCCGCCCCGCGCGCGCCGCGGGCCGGCCGGAGAAGGCCACCTGGACATCGTCGAAGCCGAAGCCCGCGTAGAAGTCCTTCAGCGAGCGGGCGAAGCGGACGACCTCCGGCACCACCTGCGGCTCGGCGCAGAAGATGTGGCCGTCATCCTGGGTGAACTGCCGCAGGCGGAACAGGCCGTGGAGCGCGCCGCCGGGCTCCGCGCGGTGCACCAGCCCGAACTCACCCAAGCGCAACGGCAAGTCGCGGTAGCTGGGCGCCATGCGCTGCACCAGCTCGATGTGGCCGGGGCAGCTCACCGGCTTCACGCCCAGGTGCCGCCCGCCGTCCTCCACCAGGAACATGTTGTCCCGGAAGTTGTCCCAGTGGCCGCTGCGCTCCCACAAGGGCTGCGCGTAGAGCTGTGGGGTGCGGACTTCCTGGTAGCCCTCGCGCCGCATGCGCTGGCGGACGTGCTCCTCCAGCAGCCGGTACAGCAGCAGTCCACGCGGGTGCCAGAACACCATGCCAGGCGCCTCTTCCTGCAGGTGGAAGAGGTCCAGGCGCTGGCCCAGCGCGCGGTGGTCGTGTTCGTCGAGCATGGCTTCGTCTCCGATTCGGAAGGGTGAAACGCCATCCGGTCGGAGCGCTGAGCGAGCGCACGGTTGCCCCGGCCGGAGAAGGCGGGGCAGGGAACCGTGCGTTCGTCAGCTCACCCCATGACGCGCACGGCTCCACGCCCGCCGAAGCGAGTCGTGGTGCCGGTGGTCGTGGTGGTGATGACGAAGCTCACGGCGAAGAAGATGCGAGGGGCGCGGAGAATTGTCAACTCGGCCCCCGCGCCGCCGCGGGGGCCTGAGCAGGTGTTGCTACGCCAACAGCGACGCGAGCCCGATGAGGCCGGCGATGAGGAAGAACAGCGACTCACCGGCGATGAGGCCGCCGCCCATGAGGGACATGGTGCTCATGTCCTCCGGGAGGGCCTCGCCTTCACCCGGGCTGCCGCTCACCGCCGGCTGCCCGCGCTTGGAGAACGTGTTCCAGACGGACGTCACGATGCCTCCCGCGCCGAACCACAGCGACACCGGGAACGCCACGAAGCCGCCGAACGACGACGCGTAGGGACTGGGCAGCAGGAGGGCGTCCACCGTCCAGCCGACGGCGAAGCCCGCGCGAGAGCCCTTCACGTACCGCTGGTAGCGCGCGTTGCCTCGCACCACCTTGCGCAGCAGCTCGTAGATGAAGCCGATGGCCAGTCCGAGGAGCAGGGCGCTCACGACGGCCTGCGACAGCGAGCCGAGGTCGCGGATGGCGCCCACCAGCTTGTACGTCATCGCGGAGCCCCACTGGCCCACCTCGGCGTTGGGGTTGTCCAACTGGTTGATGGTGAGCGCCGGGTAGGCGGTCATGAACACGCGCGCCAGGCCCACGCACAGCAGCGCGCCCATGATGACGCCCAGCACCTGGTAGCGGAACTGGGTGACGCGGTTGGTGCCCAGGCGCCAGCCGGTGGAGCGGTCCTGCTGCATGTCGCAGCCCACCGAGGTGGAGATGAGCAGGATGGTGGCGGCCATCATGCCCACCAGCGGGACGCGCAGGCCCATCATGGACATCATCAGCACGGAGATGACGAAGGCGCTGGAGATGGGGTTCTGGTCGGTGATGCCGAAGGAGATTCCGTTGATGAGCACGAACAGCAGGGCCAGCAGCATTCCGAAGAGGAGCCAGCCGACGGGCTGGTCCAGCACCTGCGTGCCCACCACCAGCGTCGCGCCGCCCCAGACAGCCACCCAGGCCAGCAGCCGGGGGATGTTGACCTTTTTCCAGGACTCCTCCGCCGCTTCGTCCTTCGTCGAGGCCCGCTCGCGGATGCGCTTCGCCGCCTGGACCGCCAGCAGCGACAGGTCCACCACGGCCGCGCCGCAAATCATCCCCAGGCCGATGACGAAGCCGATTTTACGGAACGGGTCCTGAGGGCCGAGCCAGCCCATCTCCCGGAGGGTGGGCATCAGCACCGCGCCGATGACGGCCATGACGATGGCCGGGACGGTGATGCGGCTGCCGACAATCATGCCCGCGCCCAGCGTCGCCGCGCTGGTGCCGATGGAGGCGACGAAGGCCACCTTCTCCGTCATCCACGCCGCCAGGGCGCCCAGCAGGGTGCCGCCGCCCAGCTTGGAGATGGACGCCTTGAGCAGGCGCTTGTCCGTGAGGGCGCGCAGGATGTTGGCCACCGCCAGCCCGGACGGATAGTCGAGCTGGAGCTTGTCCACGAGCAGCGGCGTGTAGAGCATGCCCACGCCCACCGCGAACATGCCCACGCAGCCGACGAAGAGCATGAGCTTCCAGGCGGCGGGCATCTCCATGCCCAGCCACACCATGGACTGGATGAGCACGGACATGGCGCACAGCGAGGCCACCGACGCGGCCATCGTCTGCATGTAGTTGGCGCCGTGCTTGCCCTCCGCGCCATACCCGTAGGTGACGGCGCTGCCGAGGATGCCGGCCAGCACCTGGCCGCCGACGAAGAAGCCCACGCTGAAGTTCATGTACGAGGCGGCGATGCCGCCCAGGGGCCCCAGGACGAACAGGGCCACCGCGCTCAGCAGCAGGTGGTACTTCCACGTCCCCACGGGGGGCAGCCAGTGGAAGCGACGTTGGGAGGGCTCCGCGAGGGCGCCTCCCGAGGACGGGGAAGG
>NZ_JAAIYB010000614.1 GCF_010894475.1 Myxococcus vastator | reverse complement strand
CTTTTCCCGGGCCCTGTGGCCACAGGGCCCGGGAAAAGCATGGCGGGGGGCGCGGGCGGCATGCGACGGTCCGCGCGATGAAGATCGCCACCTGGAACGTGAACTCGGTGCGGGCCCGTCAGGAACGGCTGCTCGCCTGGTTGAAGAAGGCCCAGCCGGACATCCTCTGCCTGCAGGAGCTCAAGTGCGTGGACGAGGACTTCCCCATGGAGGCCGTGCGCGAGGTGGGCTACCACGCCGCCGTCCACGGGCAGAAGACGTACAACGGCGTCGCCATCCTCGCGAAGGAGGAGCCGAAGGACGTCGTGAAGGGCCTGTCCGACGGCGTGGATGACTCGCATGCGCGCCTCATCGCGGCGACCGTGGGCGGCATCCGCGTGGTGAGCGCGTACGTGCCCAATGGCCAGTCGGTGGACTCGCCGCAGTACCAGTACAAGCTGGAGTGGTACGGCCGGCTGCGGCGCTACCTGGACACCCGGCACAAGCCCGACGAGCCCCTGGTGCTGGGCGGGGACTGGAATGTGGCGCCCGAGGACATCGACACCTACGACCCCAAGCTGTGGGAGGGCCAGACGCTCTTCACGCTGAAGGAGCGGGACGCCCTCCAGCACCTGGGCGCCTTCGGGCTCTCGGATGCCTTCCGCAAGCTGCACCCCGGCGTGCAGAAGTTCACCTGGTGGGACTACCGCATGCTCGGCTTCCCGAAGAACCTGGGCCTGCGCATCGACCACCTCTACGTGACGGCGCCCGTGGCCGAGCGGCTGACCGTCGTGGACGTGGACCGCGAGGAGCGCAAGGGCAAGCAGCCCTCGGACCACGCGCCGGTGTGGCTCGAGCTGCGCGATTGACGCCCCCACCCGAAGCGCCGCCGTTCCCCGACAGCCTCTGCCACCGCTGCGCCGCGCCGCCTCGCTACGTCCAGTCGAGGACGACGACCTTCATCCTCTGCCCGCTGCTGCCCGGGAAGTACCCACCGCAGCCGGTCCATGCGTGCGCGCTCTTCAAGCCGAAGCCGCTGGAGACACCCCCGGTGCCCCGTTGAGAACAGGCCTGCTATCCATGGATTGCTGGTTTCGTCCCGAATGCCGGGCGCCTCGACTCCCGGCGGGGTAGATTCCGCGGCGTGTCCGAGGAGAAAAACCGGAGTTCGCCACCCGAGGGGACCGAGGCGACGGTGCTGTCGCCGCTCCCGCGTCCCGCCACCCCCGACGTGACGGAGCGCGAGCTGTTCGCCGGGCGCTACGTCCTGGAGGAGCTGGCCGGGCGCGGTGGAATGGGCGCGGTGTACCGGGCGCGAGACACGCTGGTGGGCGACGTGGTGGCGTTGAAGCTGCTGGAGCTGGGCGCTTCGCCGGCGCCGGAGTGGCTGGAGCGCTTCCGCCGCGAGGTCCGCCTGGCCCGGCGCATCACCCACCGGCACGTGGCGCGGACCTTTGACCTGGGCGAGCACTCGGGCCGCCTCTACCTGACCATGGAGTACGTGGAGGGGGAGAGCCTGCAAGCGTTGATGGAGCGCGAGCACGCGGTGCCTCCCGCGCGGGCGGCGCGGCTCGTCCTGGCGCTCTGTGAGGGCCTGGCGGCGGCGCACGCCGCGGGCGTGGTGCACCGGGACCTGAAGCCGGCCAACGTGCTGGTGGAGGCCCGTGGCCGCGTGGTGCTCACCGACTTCGGCATTGCCCGGGCCATGGCGGGGGAGGGGGCCTCGCGCACGCAGGGCCTGGTGGGCACGCCCATGTACATGGCGCCCGAGCAGCTGGAGAGCGGCGAGGTGGACGCGCGCGCCGACCTCTACGCCACGGGCCTGGTGCTCTATCAGTTGCTCACCGGCACGCCTCCGTTCGCCGGTGATTCGCCCATGGCCGTGGCCGTGGCCCGCTTGAGGCAGCCGCCGCCCGACCCGCGCCTGCTGGCGGCGGTGCCGGATGCGCTGGCGGAGCTGGTGCTCGCGTGCTTGTCGCGCGAGCCCTCCGGCCGGCCACAGGACGCGGCCTGTGTGGCGGATTCGCTGAGGCAGTGGCTCGGCTCCGTCGGCGAGCCCATCGAGCCGGAACATGCCCATGGCGCGTCGACGTCGGGGCTTGGCGGCTCCTCGCTGGCTTCGGTGTCATCGGCCGCTTTTCGTAGCGCGTCCACGTCGCGGCCTGGCGGCTTCGGCCATGACCCGGTGTCCTCGGGCGCGCTGGCATCCCGGACGCCGTTGCGCCCGGACGAGCAGTCGTTGGCGGTGCTTCCGCTGCGCTTCCTGGGCGCTTCGGACCAGGCGTTCCTGGGCGACGGCGTGACGGAGGCGCTCATCGACGTGCTGTCGAGGACGCGTGGCCTCCGGGTGCAGAGCAGCGGGGCCACGGAGCGGTTCCGGCAGGAGCGGGACCCTCGCGCCGCGGCGCGCGAGCTGGGCGTGGAGCTGCTGGTGGATGGGACGCTCCAGGCCGCCGGCAAGACGGTGCGCGTGACGCTCCGGGTGGTGGAGGGCGCGTCGGGCACGCAGTTATGGAGCGGCCGCTTCGACGACGCGGATGACGACCCGTTCCAGCTCCAGGACCGGCTGGGCCAGCGGCTGGCGGAGGCCCTGCGCGGCGAGCTGGCCATCCTGGCCTACCGCGCCACGGTGCCCGGGGAGGCCCTGACGCTCTACCGGCAGGTGGTCTCCCGGATGCTCGCGCAATCGATGACGCGCGAGCTGAAGGACGAGGTCATCACGCCGCTCGAGCAGCTCCGCGACACGGTGACTGGCTTCCCGCACGCGGCGGCGCAGCATGCGGTGGCGACGCTCCGGGCGGGCTTCCTCCGCACCATGGCGGACGAGGTCGACTGGGACGCCCTGGCGCGGACGAGCCTGGAGCGCGCCCGGCAGTTGGCGCCGGAGCTCGTGGAGACGAAGCTGGCACAGGCCATCCTGGCCACCCGGGAAGGCCGGTGGCGGGACGCGGTGGTGGCCTTGCGCACGGCGCTCGACGCGGCCCCCACGTTCGCGCCCGCGCTCCAGCTCCTCGGCAACCTCCAGTGTGAGGCGGGCCGCGCGGATGAAGGCCTGCCGCGCTTGAAGCTGGCCTATTCGCTGGAGCCGGGCATGGCCATCTGCCTGGTCGAAGTGGCGCGTTGCAGTGCCCTGCGCGGCGACGAGGCGACCTATCAGTGGTGCATGGCGCGCCTGAACAGTCAGCCCCTGTTCGGCATGGTGGTCCTCGTCCTCCGCATGCGTGTCGCGGCCTGGAAGGGCGAACTGGACGACCTCCGCCAGTGCCGGGCCGCGCTGTTCGAAGACCCGAGCCACATGGCCTCCCACGTGGCCACCTATTGCTCCGCGGCGCTGGGCGAGATGACCGTGGCGGAGACGGGGGCCAGCCTGGACGGCATGCTCACCTGGCAGGTGAACTCGCGCTTCGCGTCGATGGTGTGTCAGCTCGCGGCGGAGCTGATGTGCATCCGGGGCGCGCCCGCCGAGGCGATGCGCTATCTCCAACAGGCGGCGGACCTGGCCCTCATCGACCTGGAGTGGATGGACCGCTGCCCGGCGCTGGCGCCCCTGCGCGCGCAGCCCGGGTTCGCGGAGGTGCGGCGCAAGGTGCGCTCCCGCGTAGAGGCCATCTGGTCCGCGTGAGGCGCCCCATGGCGCCGCTCCGCGCGTGCCCGTGACGGTGGAGCGCACCTTGTCCGGCCAATCCTGCTCAAAGCAGGCTAAAGCCGCATTTTGCGTTTAGGGCCTGAGATTTTATAACGCGACCGATTGGCAGGGGATCGACAAATAGGCTGAGGCGTGCTCGAAGGTGTCGATGGTCACCGAGGAAGAGGTCGCGAAGAGGTACAAGCTGATGAGCAAGGTTCTG
>NZ_JAAIYB010000613.1 GCF_010894475.1 Myxococcus vastator | reverse complement strand
GCGCGTGGGCATCGCACGGCGCGAGCTGGAGCGCGTCAGCGAGGCCGTGGGCGAGCTCACCGCGGACAAGACGTTGGGCCGCTCCGTCTTCCTGGACTACGTGCGCGCGCCGAACCCGTGGCTCTTCACGCTGGACGTGCCCGGCCTCCGCGCCGGTGACGTGGAGCTGCTGGGCCCCGTGAAGCTCTCCGTGAGCCGCGAGGCCCGCGTGCGCATCGAAGGGCCCAACGGCGCCGGCAAGAGCACCCTGGTGCGCGCGCTGCTGGAGAACGCGCGCATTCCGCTGGAGCGCGTGCTCTCCCTGCCCCAGGACGTCAGCGCGGACGAGGCCCGGGCCACGCTGGACGCGGTGCGCGCACTGCCGCCCGAGGAGCGCGGACGCGTGCTGTCACTCGTCGCGGCGCTCGGCGTGGACCCGGAGCGGCTGCTCGCCTCCGAGCAGCCCTCCCCCGGCGAGGTGCGCAAGCTCCTCATCGCCCGGGGCCTGGGCCAACACGCCTGGGCCCTGGTGCTGGACGAGCCCACCAACCACCTGGACCTGCCGTCCATCGAACGGCTGGAGGCGGCGCTGCGGGAGTACCCCGGCGCGCTGCTGCTCGTCACACATGACACGTCCTTCGCCCAGGCCTGCACCTCCGAGGTGTGGCGCGTGGAGCATGGCCAGGTGACGGTGACGTCCGGGTAGCCGGCGCGGCCGTCGAGGGACACGGGAGGCCATCAAGCACCGGCCTGCTGGAGGAACCACTCCACCAGGCCGGCCAGCCCCTCCTCCAGGGAGATACGGGGCCGGAAGCCCGTCTCGCGCTCCAGCGCGGACGGGTCCGCCCAGGTGGCCTCCATCTCCCCGGGCTGCGCCGGCGCGGAACGCACTCGCGCCGGAACGCCCAGGCGCCGCTCCAGCACGGCCAGGAAGTCGCGGACCGAGACGGGCTCGCCCCGCCCTACGTTGAGGACGCGACAGGCGGGTGCCCCCTGGGGCGGCCGATCCACCACGCGCACCACGGCCTCCGCCACGTCCTCCACGTGCGTGAAGTCGCGCTGCATCCGGCCCTCGTCATGCAGCGCCAGCTCGGCGCCGTCGCGCAGGGCCCGGAGGAAGCGCAGCGGGGCCATGTCCGGCCGACCCCAGGGGCCGTACACCGTGAAGAAGCGCAGGCCGCTGGTGGGCAGCCCGTGCAGGTGGCTGTACGCGTGCGCCAGCAGCTCATCGGCGCGCTTGGTGGCCGCGTAGACGCTGAGCGGGTGGTCCGCCGCCGCGCCCTCCTGGAACGGCGGCACCGAGCCGGCGCCATACACGGAGCTGGAGGACGCGTAGACCAGGTGCCGCACCCGGGCCGCGCTGGCCTGCTCCAGCACCTGGAGGAACCCCGACACGTTGGCGTCCACGTACGCCTGCGCGGTGCCCGCCGGCGCCCGCACGCCCACCCGCGCGGCCAGGTGCACCACGGCCTCGGGGCGCGTCTGCTCGAAGAGCGTCCGCAGCGAGGAGCCGTCGGTGACGTCTACGGGACGGAAGGTGAAGCCCGCCGCCCCCGGCAGCGTGCCGAGCCGCGCCAGCCGGGCCTGCTTCAACGCCACGTCCCCGGACGGGTCCAGGTTGTCCACGCCGATGACGTCATCACCGCGCGCCAGCAGCCGTGCGCTGACGTGGTGGGCAATGAAGCCCGCAGCTCCCGTGACGAGTACCCGCATCCACCTTCACGCTCCCACGCCTGCCTCCAACACACCACGGCGGAAGACGTGGACGCGGCGCTTCCCGTCCCCGCCACTTGCACGTAGGGTGGAGGCCCTCATGGTGTCCGTGAATCAGCTCCGCCCCTTCGCCGGTGCCTCGCTGGACGCGTTCCGGGCCGCGTCCGGCCCCGTGGCCCTCATCCAGCAGCCCGTGGAGCTCATCCGCCAGCACCACCGGGGCCTGGCGGCACGCACCGTCGGCATGGCGCACCGCGCGCACATGGACGAGCGGCTGCTCGCCATGCTCCGCGACTTCGACAACCTGGAGGTCCACTTCCTTCAGCCCTCCGTGGACGGCGAGGAGCTGACGGTCGGCCGCACCGAGGAGTGCGACCTGGTGGTGCCCGACCCGTCCGTCTCCCAGCACCACGCCACGATGCGCTGGAACGCCGCCCGCGGCGGCTTCTCCGTGCGTGACGCCGAGTCCATGAACGGCACCTTCATCAACGGCGCCCCCCTGGGCTACCGCGCCCAGGTGGTGCTCCAAGACGGGGACACCCTGGCCTTCGGCGACGCCCAGTTCCTCTACCTGCGCGCCGAAACCGTCTACGAGCACCTGCGCCTGGCCGTCCCGAAGAACGCGCTCTGAGCCGTCCCGCGCCCGGGGCTCACGGAATGGCCTGGATGGCCTCCACCACCGCCTTGCGCAGGTAGGAGCGCAGGTCCGTCTGCGCCTGGTACATGCCAATCGTGGAGACGGTGCGCGTGGAGTTGTTCCACCGCAGCTTGCCGTTGGGGCCCACCACGCCGGTCTCCAGCAGCACCTCCGCGCGGCCCATCAACTGGGCGGACGTCACGTCCACCCAGTTGAGCACCACCACCACGCCGGCCTCGGCCGCGTTGTCGTCGATCATCGCCACCACCTCGTGGATGGTGGGTGACGGCGACTGGGAGATGCGCGTCCCCACCACCTCGAAGCCCCGCTCGCCCAGCGTGGCCTGGGCCTGGCTGACGAGCACCGAACGGGGGTTGCCTTCCCCCATCATGTCCTGCCGGTACGTGAAGGTCGGCAGCGCGTCCACCCGGGAGCCCACCACCACCACCACCTTGCGCAGGGCCCCTGGCGGGCGGACCTGACGCGGAGCGCACGAAGCGAGCAGGAGGCACAGCAGGACGGCCGCGGGACGAAAGACGCGCATGACGGGGAACCTGGGAGACGGGTACGGAGCCACTATGCTGGCCCGCCGGGTCTCAGTCGAACAGTCCCTGGAGGTAGAAGCGTCCATCCCGTCCGTCGCGGAACACCCAGGCGGGGCCCAGCCCCTCGAAGTGGACCCGGTAGTAGTCCCGCTGGAAGGGCGCCTCCGACCACCACTCCCCGCCCAGCCGCTCCGGCCCCGTGAGCGCCGTCACCCGGTGCCGCCGGCCCCCCATGCGCGCGGCCAGCAAGCGTCCGGACTCCGCCACTTCCGCGTCCAGGCACGCCGGCTCCGCCAGCAACCGGGAGGGCCGCTCCCGTGAGGCCGCCGGCACCGCGCCGCGCCGGGCCCCTGGCTCCAGCAGCTCCGCGGACAGGCCCCGCCGCGCCTCCGGAGGCCGGAAGGCCCGTGCCCCGTGGGCCGCCTCGGGCCGGTGGACCGACGCCAGGCCCGCCGCGAAGAGCGACGCCTCCCCCAGCGTGGACGCCAGCCGCGACAGCACCACCTCCAGCGCCGCGTCACCCTCCGGCGCGTCCCCCAGCGCGAGCTGCTGTCCTCCGTCCTCGGAGTGCTCGTCCACCCGCGCGGACACCTCCGCCACCGGGTGCTCCAGCCGCAGTTCCTCCAGCCGGTGCCGCGCCAGCTCGTGCAGCAGCTTCGCCCGCGCCGTGGGCCGCGCCAGCGTCAGCGTCACCTGCCGTTGCCCCGAGGGGTCCAGCTTCAACGTGAAGGTGAGCCGCACCGCCGTCCGGCACCGCCCGGACAGCCGCGCGCCCAACCGGTCCGTCAGCGTCTTGAGCGCGAAGCGCAGCGGCTCGAAGGACTCGGCCGGGAAGTCCAGCACCACGCGCTCCTCCAGCACCGCTTCCAGCGCCGCGGGGACGAAGGGCGTGTCGTCCTCCCCGCGGCACCGCGCGTGGAGTCGTGCGCCCGCCGCGCCGCCCCGGGCCGCCACGGCC
>NZ_JAAIYB010000612.1 GCF_010894475.1 Myxococcus vastator | reverse complement strand
CCCCTCCGCCCTGGGCCCACTCAAGGATGAGCGCCTGGCGGCCTGCGTCGCCGACGCCTACCGGAATGTCTTCGAGGGCGACCGCTGGCCGAGCGGTCCCGAGCGCTCCAAGTGGTTGGACTTCGCACGGGAGCTCCGCAACAAGAACCCGAAAATCACCGCCGATGAGGTCCGCTACGCCATCCAGGACAAGCTGCGCCTGGAGCGGGACGGGCTGGACGCCCATTCGCCGGCGAACACCGACAGGTTCATCTCCGAGGCCATCGCGTGGGTCAACCAGTGCTACGACGAGAAGGCGCCCCCTCCCACGGAGGCGGACATGCGGCACTGGCGCGACTTCGCCGCCGACCTGATGCGCAAGAATCCGGAGACGACCCCGGAGGAGCTCAAGTACGCCATCATCGACGCCGTCCGGGCGAAGGTCATGGGGACGGACGCGGTGACCCCGGAGAACATCGACAAGTTCATCAAGGACGCCGTCAAGTGGGTCACCCAGTGCTACGCGGACAAGGAGCGCGAGGCCACGCCCGCGGAGCTGAAGGAGTGGCGCGCCTTCGCCCAGGAGCAGTTGAAGAAGAACCCAGACATCACGCCCGAGAACCTCAAGTACGCCATCACCGACGCCATGCGCGCGAAGATGACGGGGACGGGCGAGGCGACACCGCTGAACATCGACAAGTTCATCGAGGACGGCGTCAAGTGGGTCACCCAGTGCTACGAGGGAAAGGAGCGCAAGCCCACCGCCGAGGAGCTGGCGCACTGGCGCGACTTCGCCCGGAAGCACCAGAAGGCGAACCCGGACCTCACGCCCGAGGAGCTCAAGTTCGCCATCCAGGACGCCATCCGCGTGAAGGCGATGGGCATGGACGGCACGGGCAGCGCCAACATCGACAAGTTCATCCAGGACGCCGTCAAGTGGGTGTCCTTCTGCTACGAGGGGAAGGAGCGGGACGCCACGCCCGAGGAGCTGCGGCGGTGGCGTGCCTTCGCCAATGAGAAGAAGAAGGAGAACAAGGACATCTCCCCGGAGGAGCTCAAGTACGCCATCCAGGACGCGATGCGCAGCGAGCAGATGGGGACCCACGCTCCAGCCAAGCAGAGCATTGAAGACCACATCAGGGCGGCCTACGGGTGGCTCATCTACATCAACTATGCCGGGCCCTCTCAGCCGTCGAGCGAGCCGACGCCCAACGAGCTGAACGAATGGAAGAAGTTCGCCGAAAAGAAGTTGAAGGAGACGCCTGAGATGACGAGCGAGGAGCTCAGGTACTACATCCTGGACAGCCTCCGCACCGCCATGGCCAACAGTTGACGGCGACGGCCCCTGTGCTCACCCTCAGAGCGAGCGAAGGAAGGCCACCAGCGCGTCGCGCTCCGCCTTGCTCAAGGCCTTGAAGCGCGCGCGGGCACGAGCGCCTTCCCCCCCGTGCCAGAGAATGGCCTCCTCGAAGCTGCGCGCGCGGCCGTCATGGAGCATGCGCACCTGACGGTTCACCGTCTCCAGCAGCCCCAGCCCCCACAGCGGCGGCGTCCTCCACTCGGCGCCGCTCGCCTCGCCATCGGGGCGGCCGTCCGCCAGCTCCGGTCCCATGTCGTGCAGCAGCAGGTCCGTGTATGGGCGGATGCGTTGGTTGGACAGCTCGGGCACGTCCTCGACAGTGCCTGTGGTGAACTCCGCGTGGTGACACGCCGCGCAGCCCGTCTTCTGGAACAGCGCCCGCCCCTTCACCACCGCCGGCTCCGCCACGTCCCGGCGCGCGGGAGGCGCAATCAGGCGCAGGTAGAGCACCGTCTGCGCCAGCTGCTGCTCCGACAAAGCGGGCCCCTTGGCGGACGGCGGCGCCTGGCAGGGCGCCTGCGCCGGTGTGCAGTTGCGCTCGGGATAGAGCGGTGACGTCAGCCCCAGGTCCTCGGAGAAGGCGCTGGCGGCCTGCTGCTCCAGCGTGGGCTGGTTGGCCTTCCAGCCATAGCGGCCCAGGCGAACCGCGCCATCGCGGGCGGTCCGCACCCGGTTCGGACGGCCGGAGATGCCATCCCCGTTCCGGTCCTTCTCATCCGCCCGCGCCAGGATGGCCTTGTCGGGGATGGCCTCCAGCAAGCCGAGCCCGAACACCGGCGCGGGGATGCGCGGCGAGAGCATCACCTGGGCGGACAGCTCCCCGTACCCCAGCCGAGCGATGTCGTAGCGCGGCTGGCGCAGCGTGTACGGCGTCCCGTCCGCGTACTTCCCCTTCACGTCCGTATAGGTGACCTGGACCTCGCCCTCGGCGGCGACGCCGGGAATGGCGCGGTCATGGAGCTGGCCGCCGTAGACAGGCTCGTGGCGCCCCGCGGGAGAGTCCATCGAAGGCACGCTCAAGCGGACGAGCAGCGGCGCCTCGGCGCCCAGCTCACGCAGGGGCCGCCCACGGCCATCCTTGAAGTGGCAGGAGCCACACCCCGTGGCATTCGAGAAGGGGCCCGCCGTCACGTCCGCCAGGGCGTACCAGTCCCGCATGAACACCGCCTTGCCGTCGAGCATGGGCACCCAGCGCGCGGGGTCCAGGTTGCCCAGCGCACGGCCATAGGCATTCGGCGTGACGTCGAAGACCGTCGTCGCCCCGCCCGACAGCGCCTCGCCCGCGCGCGGCGCCGCATGGGACGGACCGGCGGCGAGCAGCAGAACTCCACACCACCCAAGCGCCTTCGCGCCCGGCAAGCGCCAGGAATGACGGAACATGGCTCGCCTCAGGAAGAACGGCTGGAAGCAGGTGACAGACCTGCTTCCAGCCGGGCAGACACTTCAATGACTACTGCTTCGCGGGCGTGACGCTCTCACTGACAATCTGGGTCACGTTCGCCGTCGTCTGCAGGTGGATTTCGTCAAAGCCGAGGTAGGGGTAGTTCGTCGGGCCATGGACCTCCTCGCTCAGGACCAGCCGGTCCGCCTGCAGGATGCGGCCGTCCGAGAGCTCCACGTACGGATGCGCCAGGTCGATGGTCCACTGGCACTGGCCCCGGGGCGTCACGCTGAAGGAATAGTTGCACGGGGTGTAGCAGTAGTTGCAGCTCCAGTAGCCCATGCTCTGGCACTGATCCATGCAGGAGTTCCAGCTCTGGTAGGCCGGCCGGCAGGACGGCGACGGAGGCGGCCACGGCGTCACGGGCTCGTCCGGCTCAAAGACATTGACCCCGCCGTTGTGGAGGCGCGTCATCACCCCCTGCAACTGCCCCTGGTAGTAGACGAGCGCGGAGTGAGTGGACTCCTCGCCCGCGCCCGTGAAGGTGGTGGAGTAGGCGGCCCGCCCGTCCTCCGTCACGAGGGTCGCCGTGCTCGTCATGGACCCCTCGGACACGGAGGAGAGCAGCATCTTCCCGTGCTCGGGCGCGTCGCTCTCGCTGAAGACACCCGCGGTCCAATGACTGGCCATGCCCGTGTGGATGACGACGCCGGACTCGCCGCTCACATCGCCATTCTCAATCCGGACGCCTTCGTCCGTGGCGCTGACATAGGCCTCGCCGACGCCACAGTGATTCAGGTCCTGGAACGTCACACAGTCCTGGTCCTGCGCCTGGGCCTGCGCCAGGGGCAATGCGAGGGAGAACACGGCGGCCCACAAGGGGGTTCCAAAATTCCAAAGCAGACGCATCTGACGGCTCCTCACGCTTCATGGGAAATCCAAGAAGCGGGCTTTCCCACTTCAATGGACATGCCAGGATTTCCCATCCTCTGAGGAGCACCCCTTTAAACATCTTGCTTGACGTAATCGACGGTGCCGGCAGCGAGGACGCGTGACGTCGCGACCTGTCGGCGCACCTCGCTTCCTGATGCGTAGCCCTTCTTCTTCCGTGGCTTGGGCCCGCG
>NZ_JAAIYB010000611.1 GCF_010894475.1 Myxococcus vastator | reverse complement strand
CCCCCGCCCCAACGCGCCTGTGACTCGCATCGACCGACGCTCCCAGGACGGAAGGCCGCCCTTGTCCCCGCCGCGGCGAAAAGCCCGGTTCCAGGGTGGGGCCACGATTCCACGAGGGCTGTCCCCGCGCCAGTGACGCACCCCGTCGGCGCGGGCGCGCGCTTCCTTCCGGGGGGCAGGTCTCTGTCGACTTTCAGACACCTGCCGCCGCCATCCTCTGATTTCATGACAGACCGGAAATGCAAGATGTCCGCGTGATTCGGACTCCTCGGTGAACACGCAGGGTCCGCCTCACGGCCGTCCCCTTTTCGATGTGGAGGCAGTCATGACGACGTCCTCGTTCCTGTCGATGCGACCCCTGCGGTACGCGATGTTGTCCCTGTCGGTGCTGGCCTTCGCCCCCGCGGCGGCGGCGGCTCCGCCCTCAAAGTCCCTGAAGCCGCGCGCGCTCGTCGCCAAGCCCACCGGGCGCGAGCTGGCCGCGGACACCTACGTGGAGCGCATCGTGGTGAAGTTCCACGAAGGCAGCCGGGTGCGCCTGCGAGACCAGCAACTGGTGGCCCTGACGTCGGACCGGGACGCCGCGGAGCGCTCGCTGCTGGCCGGGCGCGGCCTGGGTGATGCGCGCCTGGAGGCCGACCTGGGCCACGTGACGTCGCTGCTGGAGCGTGCCCCGCGCACGGGCGCCATTGCCCGCCTGTTCGACGAGGCGGAGTCCACGCTGGAGGCGCGCAAGGCCGCGGGTGAGCGGCAGAGCGGCGAGCAGCTGGCGGACCTGAACCTGTACTTCGAAGTCCCCCTGATGCCGGGCACCACGTCCGAGCGCGTGACGGACCTGGTCGCCGCGCTCAACGCGCTGGACGGCGTCGAGGTGGCCTACGCCGAGCCGCCCCCCGAGCCGGCCATGGTGAACTTCGGCATGGACGCGGCGGTGCGTGGCCTGCTGGCGGCGGCGGACATCCCGCCCACCACGCCCTCCTACGAGAACAACCAGGGCTACCTCAACGCCGCGCCAGGCGGCGTCAACGCGAGGTACGCGTGGACGGTTCCGGGCGGCCAGGGGCAGAACGTGAAGGTGGTGGACATCGAGGGCGGCTGGCGCACCACCCACGAGGACATGCCCGTCCTCTTCCACACGGGCGGCACGCAGTACGCGGACCGGGGCTGGAGAGACCACGGCACGGCGGTGCTGGGTGAAATCGTGGGCACGCGCAACGCCTATGGCGTGACGGGCATCGCGCACCAGGCTCGGGCGGGCTACGAGTCCATCGGTGCGCAGAGCACCGCGAGCGCCATCACCAAGGCGGCCACGGCCGCGGGCCTGGGGGGCATCGTCCTCATCGAGCTGCACGCCCGCGGCCCCGCGGACGGCACGGCGTGCACGTGCAACACCGGCCAGTGCAACTACATCGCCATGGAGTACTGGCAGGCCAACTACGACGCCATCAAGACGGCCACCGCCAACGGCGTCATCGTCGTGGAGGCGGCGGGCAACGGCAGCGCGGACCTGGATGCGTCCGCGTACGGGAGCGCGTTCAACCGCAACACCCGGGACTCGGGGGCCATCTTCGTGGGCGGCAGCACGGCCACCACGCGCTCGCCCATGTGCTGGACGAACTTCGGCAGCCGCGTGGACGTGCATGGCTGGGGTGAGCGCGTCTACAGCATGGGCTACGGCAACGTGTTCGGCTCCAGCTACGGCGAGGACCAGTTCTACACGTCCAGCTTCAGCGGCACCTCCAGCGCGTCCCCCATCGTGGTGGGCGCCGCCGCCAGCGCGCAGGGCGTGGCCCTGGCCAACGGCCGCCGCCTGACGAGCGTGCAGATGCGCTCGCTGCTGCGCGCCAACGGCACCCCGCAGGCCGCCAACGCGCGCCAGATTGGTCCGCTGCCGGACCTGGCCAAGGCCCTGCCCAAGGTCATCTCGGGCAACTACTGAGCCGGATTCCCGGCACGCGCCCCCACCCTTCTCCATGCGGGACGGGTGGGGTGCGCCCCTGACGGGGAGGTGACTACCGCCCCCCGTAGCGGCGGTGGTCCACCATCAGGCAGCGGTCCTGCACCACCTGGATGCCCGCCTTCGCCAGCTTCTCCGCGGCGGCGTCGTTGCGGATGCCGGACTGGAACCACACCGCCGTCGGCTTCTTGGCGATGAGCTCGTCCACGTGCCCGTCGATGTCCTGCGGCCTGCGGAACACGTCCACCAGGTCCAGCTCGCCGGGCACATCCGTCAGCCGCCGGAACACCGGCTTGCCCAGGATGTGCGTCACGTCCGGGTAGTAAACGGGCACGGGCACCACCTCCACGCCCGCGCGCGCCAGGTAGTCCGGCACGTAGTAGGCCGGCTGCCCCGACTGCTGCTCCGTCTTGATGCCCAGCACCGCCACCCGCCGGGCACCTCTCACCACGCGCTCCACGCCTGCTTCGTCCTCGATGAGGTTCTGCTCCCAGCTCATCGCGCCTCCTCCTGGAGCCCCTCTGCCCGGGACTCCGTCGTGACAGTCCACGCTTCGCCCGCCACCGTCGCCCGCACCGTGAGCTGGCGGCTCACGGGCAGGAAACGCCCCCGGCCCAACAGCTGTTCTCCCTGGCAGGACACGCCCGGCGTCAGCGCTGGCCGGCCCGCCATCACCCACGCCTCCGACAGCGCGTCCGGCGCGTCCTCCGGCACCGCGTCCAGGCAGCGCAGGCCCAGCACCACCGCGTCTCCCAGCGGCGTGTCCCGCGTGCCCTGGACCGTGCGCTCCAGCACGTAGGCCACCTGGCTGTCGCCCACGGGCACCCGGTCCACCACCCAGCTCCGCTGGCCCTCCACGAGGTTGCTTTGGAAGAGGCCGGAGAACTTCACCTCCCACTCACGCCGCGCCCGCGTCTCCAGGGCCTCGGGTTCGAAGAAGCGCTCCAGCACGTCCGCCTCCGTGCCCGCGGGCGCCACCTGGCGGAGCGCCTCCCGCGCGGCTTCGGGGGCCACCAGCTTCACGAAGGTGCCATCCGCCGCCAGCCACGCCTGCAGCGTGAAGCGCGCCAGCACGTCCGCCACGCCGGTGGGGACCTCCTGGCCATTGCGCGTCAGCCGTGAGCGAGGCACGTCCTGCGCCAACAGCCAGCCTCCTTCGGAGGGCGTGAAGCGCGTCTGCGTGGTCAGCGCCACTTCCTCTCGAAGGGTGTCGCCCCGCCGCTCCACCGAACGCACGCTGCGCTGCGTCTCCGTGAGCACGCGGTCCACGGGCGGCTGGAAGTCCAGCCGCACCGACGCCGGCCGCGGCTCCGCGGGCGACACGGAGAGCGGCGCCTTGTGACTGCAGGCGATGGCGGTCAGTGACAGCAGGAGACTGGACGTCAGGGGGCCGGGGCGCATGCGCGGTCGCACGCTGGCAGAAAGCGCCAGCGCCCGCGAGCGCTTCCACCAGGCCTCCCCGCCCCCAACGCCCACCGGTTCACGGATGACGCGTCTGGCCGTCCGGAGCATCCTCCACCGCGTCCCGCCCGAGGTTGCTGCGGTCCCGGTTCACCCCGTCATCGTCGTCCATCGAGCCCCCCAGGGCGGAGCGCCGGGACGCCTCGGAGAGGTCCCGCTGCACGGCCTCACGGGTGGCGTACTCGCGGCGCGGCAGGCACTTGAAGAGGTTGATGACGTCGGGGGGAGCGCCTGCGTCAGCGGCAGCCGCCACCAACTGCTCCCGTTCGACGGGGTACTCCACCGCGTCGAGATGCGGGGTGATGGAGAGCGCAGGATCCTCCGCGAATCCATAAGCCATCGTCTGTCTGCCTTTCCGCCAGGGCGCCCTGGCCCCGGCCCCGGTGCGTTCGTGTGCAATGACAAGGTGGGGATGGCCGGGGCGCGGGACCACCC
>NZ_JAAIYB010000610.1 GCF_010894475.1 Myxococcus vastator | reverse complement strand
GCGGAGGGGACGGGGAGACTCCGGCCGGAGCGCCGCGTGACGGCGACGAAGCCACCCCCGGAGTGTCCGTGACGCCCACGGCGCCGCAGGACTCCAGCGGGCTCCCGCAGCGTCCGATTCCGGCGGCGGCCTCGCCGTGGAACCAGGTGGTGGGTGGCCCCCAGGACGACATGGGTACGGGCGTCGCCACGGCTCCCTCCGGAGAGGTGGCTGTGGTGGTGTCCAGCACGCCCCGCCAGGACGGTGAGCGCGAGCCCGTGGAAGGTGAGAAGCTGGCGCTGACGCTCTCGCGCTCCGCGGCGGATGGGACGCCGCGCTGGTCGCGTGAGTGGGTGCGCAACCGCTTCTCCGACACGCGCGTGGCGGCGAGCGACGCGGCGACGTTCCTGTCGGGCAACGCGTTCCTCTACTCGGCGGACTTCGGACTGGGCGAGGCGCAGGACGGCTTCCTGGTGAAGTTCAACGCCGAGGGCACGCCTGTCTGGCAGCACCGCGTGGGACAGAAGGTCTACGCCATCGCCGCGGACGCGCGGGGCGGCGTGCTGGCCGCGGGCGAGGAGTGGGAGGGGGAGTTCATCGAGGACCCCGTGCTCACGCGCTACGCCGCGGACGGCTCCGTGCTGTGGACGCGGCGCTTCCACGGCGCCAACATGGACACCGCGCTGCACGCGGCGGCGCTGGCGCCTTCGGGCCAGTCGATTCTGGCCGGGCAGCTCGTGGACACGCTGGAGGTGGACGGCCAGACGTTCGGCGCGCCCGGCGTGCGTGGCTTCGTGCTGCTGACGTTCGATGCGTCCGGCCGCCTGCTCTGGGGCAAGGAGCTGCCGGGCGTGAAGGGCCGCATCACCTCGGTGACGGTGGCGGCGGATGGCACGCTCGTGGCGGCGGGGGACTTCATCGGCCTGCTGGTGTGGGGCGAGGCGTCGCTCGGCTCCTCGGGGGCCTTCGTGCTGACGGCGGGCGCGGATGGCGGCGCGGGTTGGGTGCGCCAGCCCATGTGCGGGCCGGTGACCGAGCCAGGCGCGTCCGTCGCGGTGGAGGACTCCGGCGGCGTCGCGGTGACGTGTGGCAGCGTGCTGACGCGCTACGCGGCTTCGGGGGCGTGGCTGGGTGAGCAGACGCTGGAGGCCCAGCCCTGCGCCAGCGGGGTGTGCTCGCTGACCACCGCGGGCGTGGCCCCGGTGCCGGGCCGCGGGCTCGCCGTCACCGGCTGGCAGCGTGATGGGGCGGGCGACACCTGGAACCAGGACGCCTTCCTTCGTCTCGTGGTGCCGTAGCGGCCAGGGCCGCTACAGTGCGCGGCCATGTCCGCTCCCGCCGCAGAGGTCCTTCTCGAGGTGGAGGGTGCCGTCGCCACCCTCACCCTCAACGACACCGCCCGACGCAACGTGATGACGCCCGAGCTGGGAGACGCGCTGGCCGCGCGTGTCGAGGCGCTGAAGGGGCGTGACGAGGTCCGGGCGGTGGTGCTCACCGGGGCGAAAGGCGCGTTCTCCGCCGGCGGGGACCTGAAGATGCTGGAGCGGCTGCGTCAGGCGTCCTTCGAGGAGGCGCGCACGTTCATGCTCGGCTTCTATGCGCGCTACCTCAGCGTGCTGGAGCTCCCCGTACCGGTCATCGCCGCGGTGGACGGGCCGGCGATTGGCGCGGGGCTGTGCGTGGCGCTGGCGTGTGACGTGTGTCTCGTGGCCGAGGACTCGAACCTGGCGCTCAACTTCGTCCAACTGGGCCTGCATCCGGGCATGGGCGCCACGTACCTGGCGCCGCGCCGGGCGGGGGCGCAGGCCGCCGCGGAGCTGCTGCTCACCGGCCGCCGCTTCGATGGCAGGGAAGCGGTGAAGCTGGGGCTGGCGCTGGAGGCGGCGCCCGCGGGCCAGGTGCTCACGCGGGCGCAGGCGCTCGCGGGGCGGATTGCCGCGAACGCGCCGCTGGCCGTGCGTGCGCTGAAGCAGCGGCTGGGGCTCGACAGGGCGGAGCTCCAGCGCGCGCTGGAAGAGGAGGCGCGCTTCCAGGCGGAGAGCTACGGCAGCCAGGACCTGGGCGAAGGACTGGCCGCCGCCGCCGCGCGCCGCGCCCCCGTGTTCCAGGGGCGCTGACGGGAACTCCTGCACGCCATGCTCTTTGTAGTGGTGTGCGTCGAATGCCTGCGGAAACGGCCAGGCTGCCCTCTCTGCCAACGTGAGTGAGACAGTTCGTACCCGGCAGTTTAGTGTGCAGGGCGACCCAGGCAGGAACGATGAATCCGATGGTGGAAGAGGCTCGGGTCAGGGAGACCGAGGTGGTGGAGAAGGCCAGGCGACGAGGCTTCACGGCGGAATACAAGCTGCGGGTGCTGGCGGAGGCAGACCGCTGCACGAGGCCCGGTGAAGTGGGAGCGCTGCTGCGCCGCGAAGGGCTGTACTCGTCGCTCTTGAGCGTGTGGCGGCGCCAGCGCGATGCGGGAGAGCTGTCGGCCCGCAGCCCGAAGAAGCGAGGGCCACCAGCGAAGGAGCCTGACGCGAGTGCCCGGCGCGTCGCCGAGTTGGAGAAGGAGTTGGCCCGAGCCCAGGTGCGCCTCAAGCGCGCCGAGGCGCTGCTGGACCTCCAAAAAAAAGTTTCGGAAATCCTGGGCGTGGAACTGCCCAAGCCCAACGAGGAGCCCTGATGGCCGTGGCACTGGAGGCCGTCGACGCCCTGGGCGTGGCGCCGGTGTGCAAGGCCCTGGGCCTGCCGCGCGCCACCTTCTACCGGCAGGCCCAGCCCCGACACGGGCCGGTGCACAGGCCCAGCCCACCCAGGGCTCTCCCGCCGGAGCAACGGGCCGAGGTGCTCTCGGTGCTGCACGAGCCGAGATTCGTGGATGCCGCGCCCGCGGAAGTCTACGCGCAGCTCCTCGATGAGGGCCGCTACCTGTGCTCGGAGCGAACCATGTACCGGGTGCTCGCTGAGAATCAGCAGGTGCGCGAGCGCCGCGACCAGCTGCGCCACCCCAACCACCCGGCGCCCCAGTTGCACGCGACGAAACCCAATGAACTCTGGAGCTGGGACATAACGAAGCTGCACGGCCCGTCGAAGTGGACGTACTTCTACCTCTACGTCGTCCTGGACGTCTTCAGCCGCTACGTCGTCGGGTGGATGGTGGCCCACCGCGAGTCGGCCACCCTGGCCAAGAAGCTGTTGGCGGCAACCTGCGAGCGCCAGGGCGTGGCGCCCGGCCAGTTGACGATTCACGCCGACCGGGGCTCCTCCATGACGTCCAAGCCGGTGGCCTTGCTGATGGCCGACCTGGGTGTGACGAAGACGCACTCGCGGCCCTACGTCTCCAACGACAACCCCTTCAGCGAGGCCCACTTCAAGACGATGAAGTACCAGCCCGACTTTCCCGAAGTCTTCGGCTGCCTCCAGGACGCTCGCGGCCACTGCGGTGACTTCTTCGGCTGGTACAACAACGAGCACCACCACGGTGGCCTCGGCCTGCTGACGCCCTATGACGTGCACCACGGCCTGGCTGCCGAGCGTCTCGCGGCCCGGAGCGTGGTGCTCGCCGCGGCCTACGCCGCTCACCCCGAGCGCTTCCCTCGCGGTGCACCCACGCCGAAGGCCCCACCCACCATCGTCTGGATAAACGACCCCGCTCGGCGCTCCTCCTCACTGGAGGCTGCTCAGTAATTTCTCGAACTCACTGTCTCACTTGCGTTGACAGGTTCCGCTGTCGCTCGCGCTTAAAGCGCTCCACGATGGCTTCGAACATGACGGCCACCCCCCCAGGCAAACAGTGGCCAAGGGGCGGCTATTCGCACGGGAGCAAGGTATTCCGACGGAGCAACCCCTTGCCCCGTACACCTGCTCGCCCGCCAGCATCCCTTCCTTCCTGGTGGGGATATATGTTTAAAGG
>NZ_JAAIYB010000060.1 GCF_010894475.1 Myxococcus vastator | reverse complement strand
CGAGACGAGCAGTGCCAGGGACCAGTGGCGCATGGAACCTCCGTGGGCGGCGGAGCCTAGCAGAGGACGGCGGGCGGGGCCCGGCGTCCGTGCGAGCGGGCGGCCTCAACACAGTCCTCGCATGTGGGGGCGGACGTTGGTATGGGGGCGCCCCGATGCCCAAGCGTACCGATATCCGCAAGGTTCTGGTGATTGGCTCGGGTCCGATTGTCATCGGGCAGGCCGTCGAGTTCGACTACTCCGGTACACAGGCCATCAAGGCACTCCGGGATGAAGGCGTGGAGGTGGTGCTGCTCAACAGCAACCCCGCCACCGTGATGACGGACCCTGAGTTCGCGCATCGCACCTACATTGAGCCGATCACGGTGGAGGCGGCGGAGCGCATCCTCGCCGCGGAGCGGCCGGACTCGCTGCTTCCCACCATGGGCGGCCAGACGGCGCTCAACCTCGCCAAGGCGCTGGCGGAGCAGGGCATCCTGGCGAAGTACGGCGTGCGCCTCATCGGCGCGTCCCTGGAGGCCATCAACAAGGCCGAGGACCGCCAGCTCTTCAAGGCGGCCATGCAGAAGATTGGCGTGGCCCTGCCCAAGAGCGGCTACGCGACGACGCTGGACCAGGCGATGCAACTGGTGGAGGACATCGGCTTCCCGGCCATCATCCGCCCGTCCTTCACCCTGGGCGGCACCGGTGGCGGCATCGCGTACAACCGCGAGGAGTTCGAGGCCATCTGCCGCTCGGGCCTGAAGGCCAGCCCCACCACCACCATCCTGGTGGAGGAGAGCGTGCTGGGCTGGAAGGAGTACGAGCTGGAGGTGGTCCGCGACACGGCGGACAACGTCATCATCGTCTGCTCCATTGAAAACCTGGACCCCATGGGCGTGCACACCGGTGACTCCATCACCGTGGCGCCCGCGCAGACGCTGACGGACCGCGAGTACCAGCGGATGCGGCAGGCGTCGCTGGCCATCATCCGGGAGATTGGCGTCGACACGGGCGGCTCCAACATCCAGTTCGGCATCCACCCGAAGGACGGCCGCATGGTCGTCATCGAGATGAACCCGCGCGTGTCGCGCTCCAGCGCGCTGGCGTCGAAGGCGACGGGCTACCCCATCGCGAAGATCGCCGCGAAGCTGGCGCTGGGCTACACGCTGGACGAGCTGCGCAACGACATCACCCGGGACACGCCGGCCTCGTTCGAGCCGACGCTGGACTACGTGGTGGTGAAGGTGCCGCGCTTCAACTTCGAGAAGTTCCCGCACGCGGACCGGACGCTGACCACGAGCATGCGCTCGGTGGGCGAGGTGATGGCCATTGGCCGCACCTTCCCGGAGGCGTACATGAAGGCGCTGCGCTCCATGGAGCTGGGCCGCGTGGGCCTGGAGTCTCCGGAGCTGCCCGCGGAGAAGGAGGAGCGGGAGAAGGTGCTGCGCGAGGCGCTGCGCATCCCCCGCCCGGAGCGCCCCTGGTTCGTGGCCCAGGCCTTCCGCGAGGGCCTGACGGTGGAGGACGTGCACGCGCTGTCCGCCATCGACCCGTGGTTCCTGCGCTACATCCAGATGCTGGTGAACGAGGCGCAGTCGCTGCAGGAGTACGGCCGCCTGGACCAGCTCCCGGATGACGTGCTCCGGCAGGCCAAGGCGCACGGCTTCTCCGACAAGTACCTGGGCAAGCTCCTGGGCTACCCGGAGGACGAGGTGCGGGCGCACCGCCACGCGCGTGGCATCCGGCCCGTCTTCAAGCGGGTGGACACCTGCGCCGCGGAGTTCGAGGCGTACACGCCCTACCTGTACTCCACCTACGAGGAGGAGGACGAGGCGCCCCCCACGGACCGCCAGAAGGTCCTCATCCTGGGCAGCGGCCCCATCCGCATCGGCCAGGGCATCGAGTTCGACTACGCCTGCGTCCACGCGGCCTTCGCCCTGCGCGAGGCCGGCTACGAGACGGTGATGGTCAACTGCAACCCGGAGACGGTGTCCACCGACTACGACACGTCGGACCGCCTGTACTTCGAGCCGCTGACCATCGAGGACGTGCTCGAGGTGTCCCAGCGGGAGAAGCCGGTGGGCGCCATCGTCCAGTTCGGCGGCCAGACGCCGCTGCGTATCTCCGTGCCGCTGGAGAAGGCGGGCCTGCCTATTCTGGGGACGCCGCCGGACGCCATCGACCGCGCGGAGGACCGTGAGCGCTTCTCCAAGCTCATCGAGAAGCTGGGCCTGAAGCAGCCGGAGAACGGCGTCGCGCGCAGCCACGCGGAGGCCTTCAAGGTGGCCGAGCGCATCGGCTACCCCGTCATGGTGCGGCCCTCCTACGTGCTGGGCGGCCGGGCCATGGAGACCGTCTACGACGTGTCCAGCCTGGAGCGGTACATGCGCGAGGCGGTGAGCGCTTCGCCCGAGCACCCGGTGCTCATCGACCGCTTCCTGAAGGAAGCCATCGAGGTGGACCTGGATCTGGTGGCGGACCGCACCGGCGCGGTGATGATTGGCGGCGTGCTGGAGCACATCCAGGAGGCGGGCGTGCACTCCGGTGACGCCGCGGCCACGCTGCCGCCGCACTCGCTGTCGCCGGACCTGGTGGAGCGGATGAAGGACCAGGCCATCGCCCTGGCGCGCGAGCTGGGCGTGGTGGGCCTGATGAACGTGCAGTTCGCCATCCAGGGGAAGACCATCTACATCCTGGAGGTGAACCCGCGCGCGAGCCGCACGGTGCCCTTCATCTCCAAGGCCACCGGCGTGGCGATGGCGAAGATCGCCGCGCTCTGCATGGTGGGCAAGACGCTCAAGGAGCTGGGCGCCACGCAGGAGCCGGAGTTCAAGCACGTGGCGGTGAAGGAGAGCGTGTTCCCCTTCGCGCGCTTCGCGGGCGTGGACGTCATCCTCGGGCCGGAGATGAAGTCCACCGGCGAGGTGATGGGCCTGGCGAACGACTACGCGTCCGCCTTCGCCAAGAGCCAGCTCGCCGCGGGCGTGAAGCTGCCCAAGAGTGGCAAGGTGTTCATCTCCGTCAAGGACGACGACAAGCCGGCGGTGGTGGACCTGGCGCGGCGCCTGCGGAGCATGGGCTTCTCGCTCATCGTCACCGCGGGGACGCACACCTACCTGGCGACGAAGGGCATCGAGGCGCAGGTGGTGCAGAAGGTGAAGGAGGGCCGCCCGAACATCGTCGACAAGATTGTCGACGGCGAAATCGTGCTGGTCATCAACACCACCTTCGGCAAGCAGGAGATCGCCGACAGCTTCTCCATCCGCCGCGAGTCGCTGATGCACTCGGTGCCGTACTACACGACGGTGCAGGCGGCGCGCATGGCGGTGGGCGCGCTGGAGTCGCTCAAGCGCGCGGACCTGGAAGTGAAGCCGCTCCAGGAGTACCTGGGCATCACCGCGGCGCCCCCGGGCACCCGGCGCTGACACGCCGCCTCAGGTGGGCTGGTCCGTCACGAAGCCGCGCCAGTTGCGCATGTAGTTCACGAAGACGTCGGACAGTCCCTCGGCGTTGAGCGCGCTGGGGGACAGCGGCGGCACCTGGAGCGCGTCGCCTCGCTGCACGCGGCGCGGCCAGTCATGATTCGCGATGGCCGCGCGGCCCACGGCCACGGCGTCCGCGCCGCGCGCGAGCTGGGCCTCTGCCTCCTCGCGCGTGCGCACCTCGCCCGCGACGACGATGCGAACACCGGGGCCCACGGCCTGCCGGAAGAGCGGCGTCGCGTGCTGCTCAGGCCGCTTCCGGGTGTTGAGCGCCGCCTTCCACAGGGACAGGTGGAGGACGTCCACGCCCTCGCTCGTGAGCATGCGCGCGACCTCCAGCGACTCGTCCAAATCCAGGCCCTTGGCCTGCCCCGCGTCCTCCGGTGACAGGCGCACGGCGAGGACCAGGGAGGGCGCCGCGCGCCGCACCGCGCGCACGGTCTCCTGCAGCAGGCGCCAGCGGTTCTCCAGCGCGCCGCCCCAGCGGTCCTGCCGGCGGTTGAAGACGGTGCTCAGGAACTGTGAGAGCAGGTAGCCGTGTGCGCCATGGAGCTCCACGGCGTCGAACCCCGCCTCGGCGCAGCGGCGCGCCGCGCTCGCGAAGGCTTCGATGACACCCTCGATGTCGGCCTCGGTGGCTTCGCGGCAGCGGAGGCCGTCCGCGTCATACGCGCTGGCGCTCCACACCTCGCGCTGGCTGACCTCGGGGTTGGCGCGCAGGCCGCCGTGGAAGAGCTGCGCGGAGAGCAGGGCGCCCCCTTCATGGATGCGCGCGGCCAGGCGCTTCAGCCCGGGCAGCATCGCGTCGTCGTGCACGCCCAGCTCGCCCGGCCATGCCTTGCCGTCCTGCGAGACGTAGGCGGCGCACGTCTCCACCACGCCGAACCCGCCGTCGGCGCGCATCGCGAGGAAGCGAAGCTCCGCGTCGGAGAGTGAGCCATCGGCATGGCTCTGGGTGTTCGTCAGGGGCGCCAGCCAGATGCGGTTGGGCGCGATGACGCTCTTTCGGAGCTCGAGGGGAGCGAACAGGTCTGTCATGTCGGAACCTTGCATTCGAAGGGCGTGAGTCGCCACCCCGTGGGGCGGACTCAGAGTGCGGGGTATAACCCGCGCCTCGTGCCTCCGCATGGCCTCGTGCGGAAGCAGGGGCCGAGGGAAAGCGTGGCTGGACGCCCGCGGACCCTGGCGGCTACCTTTCGCGCCGCGCCGTTGCCTCCTTCCCCCCGCGCCACCTCCGTGACCCAGGAGAGCTCTGCATGCCGTCCCAGTCCGCCCCCGACTTCGACATTTCTTCCGTGGACGTGGAGGGGTTTCTCCGTGAGCTGAAGGCGCTGCGTGAGCAACTGGACGCATCGCTCGGCGAGGCGGATGCGGCGCACCTCCGGAAGATTGAACGCTGGGGCAGGGCGGCGACCGTGCTGGGCGCGGCGACGTGCTGGCTGGCGCCGAACCCGCTCAGCGCGGCGGCGCTCAGCGTGGGGCGGTCCACGCGCTGGCTGCTGATGCACCACGTGGGGCACCGGGGCTATGACAGGGTGCCGGGACTGCCTGCGTCTCGCACGGGCAAGGGCTTCGCGAAGGGGCGCCGCCGCTACCTCGACTGGCTCGACTGGATGCTGCCGGAGGCCTGGGTGTTCGAGCACAACGTGCTCCATCACTCGCACACCGGCGAGGACGCGGACCCCGACCTCCTGGAGCGCAACGCGGAGGGGACGCTGCGCAACCCGGAGCGCTCGCTGGCGCTGCGGTACGTGCAGCTCACGCTGCTCGCGCTGACGTGGCGGGCCAGCTACTACGCGCCGGAGACGCTCAGCTCGCTGCGCCGCAAGGGCCGGCGCAAGGGTGGGGACCTGACGCGCGAGGAGCTGAAGGAGCTGCTGCTGAGCTGCTATCTGCCGTATTCGGCCGTGCAGTTCGGGCTCTTCCCGGCGCTCTACCTGGTGCTGGGGCCGTGGGCGTCGTTCAGCGCGTTCTGCAACTCGGTGATGGCGGACGTCCTCACCAGCCTGCACACGTTCCTGGTGGTGGGCCCGAACCACACGGGTGAGGACCTGTACCGGTTCGACTCGAAGCCGGAGAGCCGTGGCGAGCGCTACGTGCAGCAGGTGATTGGCAGCGCGAACTACCGGACGGGCGGAGACCTGAACGACTTCGCTCACCTGTGGCTGAACTACCAGATTGAGCACCACCTCTGGCCGGACCTGCCGATGCTGAAGTACCGGGAGGTGCAGCCGCAGGTGAAGGCGCTCTGCGCGAAGTACGGCATCCCCTACGTGCAGGAGAGCGTCTGGACCCGCGCGAAGAAGATGGTGGACGTCGTGGTGGGCAAGACGTCCATGCGGAAGCTCACGCCGAAGCGCCAGGCCGGTGATGCCGGAGTGGCGGCGGCGCCCGCTCCCGCGGCGTGAGGCACGGGCTCTCGGCGGATGAGGGCTGCTGGCGAGTGGGGCGACTACGCGCGCCGCGTGGTGCGTGTCAGCGTCTTCCGTGGTGGTGCTTCGGCGGCGTCGTGCCGGACGGCCTCGACATCCACCACGCGGGAGCCATCTGGCGGAACCGGCGGGCCCAGCGTCACCACGAGCACGCGGTAGGACTCCTCCAGCCGCTTGTGCAGCTTGGAGAAGATCAGCTGGGCGGTGCCGGGCATGTCCTCGGTGTACGTGAAGTACCAGCGCAGCTCGTCCAGGCGGCCGTAGAAGTGGTCCACCACGGCCTGTTCCTGCTCGGGCAGGTGGATGAGCTGGTCGAACGCGCCGCTGGCATACCGCGATGCGATGGTGTCCAGGAGCGGTTCGCGGCTGCGCAGGCGGGAGAAGAGGGTGAACATCTCATCCTGGCGGGCCTCGAGCCTGCGCATGATGCCCGCGGCGTCCATCGCGAGCAGGTTTCGGACGCGGGAGGCCAGTTCATCGGCCTTCTTGCGACGAGCCATGGCGCGTCAGCCTAGCATCAGCCAGGGGCCCGCCATGCACACCCTTGCGCGCAGTCCCGCTGCCCAACGCAATGACTCACTGCGATAAGCGATTCCTTTCGCGCTGTCTGTCTCGCACGTCGGCTACGCTCAGCGTTTCGAGGCCACCATGAACGACGCTCCTGATGATGGCTGTCCGGCCGACCCGGGCCTGCCCCGGAGACCGGGGCGAACGATGCCAGCCGCGCTCCGGCAGCTCGTCGCGGAGACCTGGGTCTTCCGCAGGCAGGAGGAGCTGGACGCCAGTCTACGCTTCGCCCGGCTGGCAGGAGCGCTCGAGCAGCTGGCCACTCCCGAAACGCTGGTGGAGCTCGCGCGCCGCGCGTCGGAGGACGAACGGCGCCACGCGGGCATGTGCGAGCTGATGGCGCGCACCTACGGGCAGGAGGTGATGCCCCCCGTGCCCCTGGTGGCGCGGGAGACCGCTCCGCGAGACCTCGGCCTTCGCGAGCGAGTGCTCTACGAAGTCGTCGCCGCCTGCTGCATCTCGGAGACCGAGAGCACGGCCGGGTTGACCTCGGTCCTGGCCGTGGACGGACCGCCTCGGGTGCGCGCGGTGCTTCGGGACATCCTCCGGGACGAGGTCGCGCACAGCCGGCTGGGGTGGGCCTACCTCGCGCATGCCGCCGAAGCGGGCGACGTGTCGCTCCTCTCGCCGTACCTGCCTGAGATGCTGGAGGAGAGCGTGTCGCCCAGGCTCTTCGCGAAGGGCCTGTCCGATGCGGACAGCGCCACGCTCCTGGCGCACGGCGTGCTGCCGCATGCGCGCAAGCTCGAGGTGTTCATCCAGGCCCTGCATGACGTCGTCTTCCCCGGCCTGGAACGGTGCGGAGTGGACACCACCCCCGGACGGCAGTGGGTGGCGCGCCGTCGTCAGTCCGGCGCGTAGCGAGCCCTGCTACGCTGGCGGCATGGTGCTCAAGATTGTCCAGGCAGGGGACCCGGTGCTGCGGCGGAAGGCGCGCGATTTGACGCCGGAGGAGCTCGCCAGCCCGGAGACGGCGCGACTCATCGAGCAGATGCGCGACACCATGCGGGACGCGCCCGGTGTCGGGCTGGCGGCGCCCCAGGTGGGCGTGGGCCTGCGAGTCGTCGTCATCGAGGACCGGGCCGAGTATCAGGCGGGCCTGTCGGAAAGGGAGCTGGCGGCGCGAGGGCGGAGGCCCGTTCCCTTCCACGTGCTCATCAATCCCAGGCTGGTGGTGGAGGACGCGGCACCCGCGGAGTTCCACGAAGGGTGCCTGAGCGTGGCGGGCTTCGCGGCCCTGGTTCCTCGCGCCAGCGCCGTGCGCGTGGAGGCGCTCGATGAGCACGGCCAGCCCGTGACCATCCAGGCCCGGGGCTGGTACGCGCGCATCCTCCAGCATGAGCTGGACCACCTGGACGGCGCGCTCTACGTGGACCGGATGGAGACACGGAGCTTCACCACCGCGGAGAACCATCGCCGGTACCAGATGGGGCGCGGCACCGCGGAGCTGCGCGCCGAGCTGGGCCTGCCAGTGCCCGACAAGGGGTAGGGCACGGGGCCTTTCGCGTCAGTCTTCGCGGCCGTGCGCCGCGGCCTTCAATTGGGCCGTGTCGACGCGGACGAAGATGGAGTCGCCCACCGCGGTCAGCGTCTCGCCGGCGAAGACCTCACAGAGGACTCGGCTCTTGCGTCCGACTTCGCCCTCCACCCGCGCACGGAGGGTGAGCGGGACGCCCATGGGCGTGGGCTTGATGAACTTCACGCCCAGGCTCCCGGTGACGCATTCGATGGCCGGCGAGCTGCCAGGCGAGCGGCCTTCCGCGCGGTAGTGGTACGCCATCGCCGTCCAGTTCGAGTGACAGTCGACCAGCATGGCAATCAACCCGCCGTAGACGAGGTCCGGCCAGCCGCTGTACCGGTCATCGGGCGTGTGGCGAGCCACCACGTGGATGCCGTCCTCATCCCAGTAGCTCTGGATGTGCAGGCCGTGAGGGTTCTTGCTGCCGCAGCCGTAGCAGATGCCTTCCGGCGCGACGACTTCCTGGAGAGAGGCGTTTTCCATAGAGGGCCCTGACTGGAGGGGAGTCGCAACGATGCGTACATCGCTCACTGAAGTCCAGGCAGGTCCCTACACCGTCCGAGGCGTCTCCGTGGGCCGTTGGTTCGGGTGAGCCGCGCACTCGACGTGAGTGCGCGAGTGTGCGCGTCCGCCGCGCTTCGGAATCCACCCGGCAAGTCAAGGCCAGGGGTGGGTTCAATCGACCATGCGGAATCGGATAGAGATTTACGCCGAGGGTGTTCGTGCGCCTCCGGCCTGGGGGCGTCGCGTCGCGGACATCCGTGCCAAGGGGGTACATCCTGATGCCGTTGGTCCGTCCAAGCCCGTCGTCCTCGCGGTGGCTCGTTTCCGCCGCCCTGTTCCTGTTGGTCGCTTGCAAGAAGGAGCCCGCGGAGGCTCCGGCGAAACCGTCGAAGCCCGCTGCCACGGCCTCGGCGAACCCGGAGGATTCCCCCTTTCCGGAAGCGCCCCTGGCGCCCACGGGCGCCACCACGGAGTCGGTGAGCGCGCGATTGAAGGAGCCCCCGTTCAAGGGAGACCTCCCGGAGCTCCAGAAGCGGGGCGTGCTGCGCGTTTTGGTGGAGGGCACCGACGAGGACTTCCTCCCGCGCCAGGGCATGCCCAAGGCGCAGGACCGGGCGTTGTTGGAGCGCTTCGGGGCGAAGCACGGACTGGCGGTCGAGTTCCTCACCGTGGACAGCTTCGACAAGCTCATCCGGCTGCTTCAGGAGGGACACGGGGACGTCATCGCCGCCGACCTGGCGGTGACGAAGGACCGGGAGAAGCAGGTCGCCTTCACGCGTCCCCTGACGCGAGTCAACGAGGTCGTCGTGGGCCGCCGGGGCGCGGACAACCTGCCGCGGAAGGTGGAGGACCTGGCGGGCCGCACCATTCACGTCCGCGCCAGCTCCACCTTCGCCGCGTCGCTCCAGGCGCTGGCGAAGAAGGAGGCCCCGGGGCTCGTCATCGCGGAGGCTCCTGAGTCCGCCGAGCCCGAGCACCTGGTGTGGCAGGTGTCGCGCGGGGAACTTCCCCTGACGGTGGTGGACAGCCACCTGCTATCGGCCATCGAGACGTACAACACGGACGTGGAGGCGCTCTTTCTCGTCGCCAAGGCCCGTCCGCTGGCGTGGGCCATGCGTCTGGAGAACCCGAAGCTCCGCACCGCGCTGAACACGTTCCTGGTGGAGTTCGCCCTCACGGAGTACCGCGAGAAGCGGTTCACCGGGGACCTGGACGGCATCCGCAAGCGTGGCGTGCTGCGCGTGCTCACCCGCAACAGCGCCGTCAGCTACTACCTCCACCGAGGGGATCAGGCCGGCTTCGACTACCACCTGGCGAACATGATCGCGAAGGAGCTCGGCGTCCGGCTGGAGATTGTCGTGCCGCCGACCTTCGACCAGCTCATCCCGTGGTTGACGGAGGGGCGCGGCGACCTGATCGCCGCGGCGATGACGGACACCGCGGCGCGCCGGGAGCGGGTGTCGTTCAGCCGCCCGTACCTCTACACGGACGAGGTGCTGGTCCAGCGCAGCGGGGCCCCGAAGCTCGCGTCGCTGGAGGCGCTGAAGGGGAAGACGGTGCATGTGCCGAAGGGCACCAGCCACGCCGCGACGTTGAGCGCCTTGAAGGGCGTGCACGGCTTCACCGTCGTCGAGGAGCCCGAGGACCAGGAGATCAGCGCGCTCCTGGACCGCGTGGCGCGCGGCGAGATTCCGTACACCATCACCGACAGCCACATCCTGGCCGCGGAGCTGGTGTTCCGGGATGACGTGGAGGCCGCCCTCACGCTGCCGGGGCAGGGCGAGCCGGCCGGGAAGGACGGCCACTACGGCATCGCCTTCGCCGTTCGGAAGGAGAACGCGGCGCTGCAGGCGTTCCTCGATGGCTTCGTGAAGAAGACGTACCGGGGCGTCGAGTACAACATGACGCGCCGCCGCTACTTCGAGGGTCGCCGCCACCAGCCGCCCCCGACGAGCCTCGCGACGGCCGAGGGCAGCATCTCGCCTTACGACCCCCTGGTGCAGTCGTACTCGGCGCGGTACGGCCTGGACTGGCGGTTGATGGTGGCGCAGATGTTCCAGGAGAGCCGCTTCAACCCGAAGGCGCGCAGCTACGTGGGCGCCCAAGGCCTCTTCCAGGTGATGCCCGTCACCGGGAAGGAGCTGGGCTTCGTCAAGCTGGAGGACCCGGAGCAGGGCATCCACGCGGGGGTGAAGTACATGCACCAGATGCTGGGCCGCATCGCCCCGGAGATTCCCTTCAAGCAGCGGCTGCGCTTCGCGCTCGCCTCCTACAACGCGGGGCTGGGCCACGTCCTGGATGCCCGCCGGCTGGCCATCGAGCAGGGGTTGGATCCGAACAAGTGGTACGGCAACGTGGCGAAGGCGATGCTGCTGCTCGAACAGCCGCAGTACTTCAAGCGAGCTCGCCACGGCTATGTCCGCGGCTCCGAGCCGGTGAAGTACGTGTCGGAAATCCAGACGCGGTACGGCAACTACGTGGCGGTGGTGCAGCACTGACCTCCCGTCACTGGGTTGCACATGAGTCGCGACTCGCCGTGGCAGACCTGCTAAAGCGCGGCGCATGAGCACGTCATCGCCCAGGCATGTTCTCGTGGCCGGGGCTGGAATTGGTGGACTCACGCTGGCCTGCGCGCTTCGGCGCGCGGGCCTCTCCGTCACCGTCTTCGAGCGCTCCGATTCCCTGAAGTGGGTGGGCGCGGGCCTCACGGTGCAGATGAACGCCTCGGCGGCCCTGCGCCGCATCGGCCTGTGTGACGAGGTGGCCCGGACCGGTGCGTGTCCCACGGACAGCGCGATCCTGAGGTCGTCGGGTTCGGCGCTCACGCGGCTCCCGGTGGCTCGGCTTCAGGAGGAGCTGGGATTGCCGCTGGTGTGCGTCCACCGGGCGCGGCTCCAGTCCGTGCTGCTGGCCCATGCCGGGGAGGAGAACGTCCGGTTGGGGCTCACCGTGACGGCGTTTCACGACGACGGCCAGACGGTGACGGTGCGGTTGTCGGACGGGAGCTCGGTGACGGGCGATGCGCTGGTGGGCGCGGACGGGCTGCGCTCGGTGGTGCGCGGGGCGCTGCTGGGTGACGCGCCGCTGCGCTATTCGGGCTACACGAGCTGGCGGGGCGTGTGCTCAGACGTCCCGAGCGCGACGCCGGGACTTGTCTCGGAGACGTGGGGGCCTGGGGCGCGCTTCGGGGTGGTGCCCATTGGCTTCGGACAGACGTACTGGTTCGCCACGCGGAATGCGCCGGCCGGAGAGCAGGATGCGCCTGGGACGTCGCGTGCCCGGCTGCAGTCCATCTTCGGTGGGTGGCACGCGCCCATCGCGGACCTGATTGCCGCGACGGATGAGGCGAACATCCTCC
This sequence comes from Myxococcus vastator, assembly GCF_010894475.1. Lineage (GTDB taxonomy): Bacteria > Myxococcota > Myxococcia > Myxococcales > Myxococcaceae > Myxococcus > Myxococcus vastator. The sequence goes on along the minus strand of NZ_JAAIYB010000060.1, from coordinate 14,257 downwards.
GCACGGACATCCACGACCGGCCGCCCGCCAGCCGCTGGAGCCGGGGCCGGGTGACGCTGCTGGGAGACGCCGCGCACCCGATGACGCCCAACCTGGGGCAGGGTGGGTGTCAGGCCATCGAGGACGCCGTGGTGCTGGCGGAGTGTCTGTCCGGCGAGGGCCCCGTGGACGCGGCGCTGGCGGCCTACGAGCAACGCCGGCTCGAGCGCGCCAACAGCTTCGTAACGCGTTCCTGGAGCCTGGGGCGCGTGGGCCAGTGGGAGAATTCAGCGGGGCGCTTCCTTCGCGATGCGCTCTTCCATCTCGTGCCGCAAGGGCTCGCCGCCCGGCAGGTCCGGGAACAGGTGCGCGGCGCGGCTTCTAGAGGTCCAATCCAAGCAGCGCCCCAGCGAACGGCCCATCCAGCGAAACCGTGAACGGCGCCGCATCGGGAGTCGGCTGAAGCCCGTCTGCCTTCTCGAAGTAGTGCGTGTATCCGCCGTGGACGCGGGCATGCACGTAGCGGCCGAGCTTGAGCTGGATCGCGGCCAGTCCGCCCGCGCCGAAGGCCCACTTGCTCCTGCGGCCCTCGTAGAAGTTGTTGGCACCCAGCCGCCCCGTGGGCAGGGAGACCTCCGCCGCGTTGCCGAACGCGCTCACCCCGAGCGTCACGATTCGCGTCAGCGAGAAGCGCTTCTCCAGCCCCGGCCGCATCGCCAGGACCTGGACGTCACCTCCCGCCAGGTACCAGTCGATGCCGTTCGTCCACCACCAGTCGCTCCGCTCGGAGCCGCGGACGAGGTTGAAGTGAATCCCACCGGAGAGCCGCGCCGCGCCGCTCCGGGCGCTCACCGACTTCACCCGTGAACGCAGCGTCGGCACCTCCGTCGCGGGGTGCCGCATGGGAGACAGCGTCCCGCCGACCTCCACCGCGAGCTGAGGCGGCGGGGGTGTCGCTTCCTGCTCCGGGGGCGGCGCTGCCCTCACGGCCTGAGAGGACAGGCAGGCAGACACCAGCATGCCGACGGTGCACACCGCGCGAGTGACGCTCATGGGGCTTCCTCCCGGGGGGATGAATGCTGCCGCCGCAACCGTGGCGGAAGTCCCGGCCCCCCAGGGCTGTTTCGCGGTGGAACCCGAGCCTGCTCAGAGCCCGGCCACCTTCGCCGCGCTCGTCACCACGTAGTCCATCGCCAGCTCCTGCTGCGAGCGGGGCGACGCCGTCAGCTCGAAGCGGACGATGCCCTCTTCGCTGACGCGGGCGGGCGCGGGCTTCGTGCTCTCCCGCAGCAACTGAATCTCCACCGCCTCCACCTCGGAGACGGGAATCCGTTCCTCGATGGCCACCGGCACCGCCTGCGCGCCCATGTTGGAGAGGAACAGCCGCACCTGGTGCGTCGTCACCTTGCGGCCGGTGAGCCGGCTGGTCTCCCGTCCCACGTCCTCCGTGCGCGCCACGCGCAGCGCGTCCTCGCTCCCGAAGCCCAGCTTCACGCGCTCACCCTTGCCGGTGAAGCGCAGCTGCGCGCGCCCCACATAGCCGTGGGTGCGCACCAGCTTCACGGGGCCCGCGAGCAACACCGTAGGGCCCGTGTTGTCGAACCGGGCCACCCGATGCACCAGCGGCGACTGCTCCGGCATGGCCACCAGCTCCGAGGCCGCGGGCGCGGTGAACTGAAACAGGGGGACTCGATAGGGCTCGCCGTCGGACGGCACGGTGGCCCGATGCGGGGCCGTCACCGTCAGGGGCTCGCCGCCGTCGTCCATGCCCGGCAGCGCATCCTCCTGCCGCGCCGCGCCGGGCTCGCCCGCGGTCTGGATGACCTCCTCGCGGATGGCCACCTCCACCACCTGCTTCTCGCGCTCCGTCTTGTCCCGCAGCCACAGCCGGTCCTCCTGGAGCCGCGGCGGCGTGGCGCCCAGCGTGGGCCGCGCGGTGGAGAAAGCCAGCTCCACGTCCTTCCACTCCTCCTCGGTGCGCTGCCAGACGACGGCCTCGCACTCCAGGGTGACGGACTCGCCGGAGCCTTCGCGGGACAGCGTGGCGCGGTAGGAAGGCCGCCAGGCCGTACAGGGCACCAGGTATGTGACGGACAACGTGGCGGGCCCTCCGGTGGGGTGGCCCACCTCCAGCTCCGCCTGGACGTCGACCTTCGGCTCCAGGAGCTCGACGGCCGACTGAGAGCCCCGCGCCTCGTCGAGCTGCTGCCGCAGGCGCAGCGCCTGACGCTGCGCCTCACGGAGTGCCGAGTCCGCTGACACCTGCTCGCGGCGCACGGTCTCCAACTGCTCCCGCCACGTCTCCGGCTGCGACTGTCCGGCGCCTGCCTGCTCGGAGATGGCGCGGTGGACGTCGGCGCGCGCGGTGTCCAGCAGCCGCAGCCGGGCCGACAGTCGAGTCTCATCGGCCGCCACGCGCCGGAGCTCCTGCTCCAGCTTCGCGACGCGCGCCCCGAGCGCCGTGCGGTGCTCGCGCTCGGCCTCGGGCGCTTGCGGCTTCGCGGCCCGGCGGATGCGCGCCTGGGAGATGGTGCCACCCGCCACCTTCGCCTGCAGCGAGCGGTCCACCGCGAGCGGGGACAGTCCCTGGATGACCAGCCGCTGCGTTCCCACGGACAGGGGAATCTCCCCCCGCCGCTCGACGAGCGCCCGGTCCTCGAGGACGGTGACCTTGACCACGGGCAGGATGAAAGGGGTGCCCATCATGTCCTCCGGTTTCCGCCGCCGAGCATCTTGTTGCCCGGAATCTTGACGGTCCATGTCGCCTTCAGTGTCTGTGCTTCACCCGGCTGGAGCACCACGCGCCACGCGCGCTCGCCCTCCACCTTCTCTTCGCCGGGCAGGGGCATGCGCTTCTGCCAGAGCGGGGCGACCTCCAGCTCCTCCACCTTGATGTCCTTCTCCGTGCTGGCGGGGACGGTGGGCACGCGCTCGCACACCTCCACCAGGACGCGATTGGCCAGCCGGTTGGCCAGCTCCACCGACACGTGGTGCGTCAGCATCGTCGAGCCGCCGAACATGCCGCCCGTCGCCTCGTCGAACCGCGTGTTGCGCGCGACCTTGATGGACTCCTCCACGCCGAGCCCCAGCCGCTGCGTCGAGCCCGGGGCCATGGTGGGCAAAGGAGACGTCATCAGGAACTCGTTCTCCAGCGTGACGTCCACCGGACCTGCCAGCAGCGGATACGGCGTCCGGTTCTCCACGCGCACCGTGCGGAACGCCCGCGGCTCCACGGAGGGGACGCAGACGTACTCCGCGGACAGCCCCACCGGCACCGACAACACCGGCACGGTGTGCCACGCGCCGTCCGAAGGCACGTCCGCGCGCGTCTCCACGTCGAAGCGCGCATCGAAGTGCGGCGAGGACGTCCGGGGCGGCTGGGACCACGCCGGCGCGGTGGCCGTCCACACGGACAAGGTCTCCTTCACGCTCAGCGCGACTCGCACGGTGATGTCGAGCTGCGCGTGGACCTCCGCCAGCGCCACCAGCTCCCGGGTGAGGTGCCCGGGGCGCGGCTGCAGCCTGCCACGCGCGCCCAGGTCCTCCGCGGGCGCCATCGTCAAGCGGTCGTAGTCCAGCAGCGCGTCGGAGGGGTTCTGCCGTGGAGGCGTGCGCTCGGCGCCCCCCCCGCCGCCACCTCCCAGCGCGGCGGCATCCAGGCTGAGCCCGTCTTCGTCATCGTCGAACGCACCTTCGTCCTCCGCCTCGACCTTGGCCGGAGGTGGCGGCCGGCTCGCGCGCGGCATCATGACGCCGCCCCGGGACTTCTTCTTCTCTGGGAACGGGGCCGCGGCGCTGGGGCGCGCCGGTGCGCGTCGAGGGGCCGCTCCCGGTGGTGGCGGAGGTGGCTCGGCCACTTCCTCCATGGCGTAGTCGGGCTCGGGCGCCATGGGCATGGCGCCGCTCTTGTTCTTCTCCCGGGGCTGTTCGAAGACTGCGGGGAGGGGCGTGGGCTCGGGCTGCGTCGGCGTGGGCAGGCTGGCGTCGTAGCCCGCGAACAGCTCCTCGAGCCCCGGTGGCGCCTCTCTCCAGCCCGAACGCGCGGGAGGCGGTTGGTGGCGGCCAATGCGCAGCGCCTTCAGCTCGGGGACCTCCGCGTGGCGGGCGAGGTCCGCGGTGGAGACGGCGAGCTTCACCCCCGTCCAGTCCTCGCCGGTGCGCTGGAGGACGGAGGCGCGCATGCGCAGCGTTCCCTCTTCCAGCGTGCGCGGCAGGCGCAAGTCATAGGTGGGCACCCAGCGCGCCCCCTGGACGGCGTACTCCAGCGCGAGCTGCGCACCCTGGTCCGCGGGGAGGGGGCCTGACAGCGTCAGCACGACCGCGCGGTACACGCGAGCGCGCTGGCTTCGCACGGACGATGAGGCCTCCGCCACGCGGCTGCGCCGCAAGCGCAGCGCGGCTTCGGCGTCACGCTGCTGCCGCTCCAGCTCCAGCTTCCGTGAATGGAGCGCCGCCAGCTCCGTGTCCACGAAGGACATGAGCGACAGCATCGCGGACACGGGGGCGCCCCGGGGCTCCTGTGCTCCCTTCGGCCGGGGAGGGAAACCGGGGGACAGCTTCGACAGCGCCTCCAGCTCCTGACCCACGCGGGCGAGCTGTTGCGTGAGGTCGGAGAGGCGGTGCTCGGCCTCCTCGACGGCACGGTGCTCCGCGGGCACGTCGACTTCTGGCGGAAGCTGGACGTCGTAGGTGGGACGAAGGTCGCGCACGGCGAGCCCCGACGGGCCGTGGACCACGGACGCCCGGAGCGAGCCCGGCTGCAACGACAAGGGCAGGCCATTGATTCGCACCTGCGAGGGCAGCATCCCTCCCGCCATGGGAACCGTGGCGACCCGCGTACAAAGCGCCCCCTCCGCGTGGACGGTGACGGCTTCGAGGTTCGATGTGACGACGAGCATGGCTGCTCACCGTAATCGAGATGTCTGATAAAAATCAGTCCCCCCGGCCAAATGGCCCCAACCCGTGAGGTCGGGATGCCCTGGGGCCGGATTGACGACGCCCCGCGTTGGCGTTAGGGCGCTTCAGCTCTTCTCGGTGCTCGCCACGGGAGGAGGCCTGGGCCGTGGGCGCTTCAAGGGCCGGCCCACGCAGTCGCGGCCCGGCGCCGGCTCGCGGGTGCTGCGCGGGCGGTACTCCCAATGCCAGGGCTCGGAGCGCACCGTGCGCTTGAAGCCGAAGCGGCAGGCATTCGACACGAGCCAGTCATAGGTCGGCGTCTTGACGCCGCCGATGACCAGGTCCACCGCGAGGCCCCGCTGATGGTTGGAGCGCCCGGGCCGCGCCGCCTGGGGCCCCTTGCCCTTGCGGTAGCGCTCATACAGCCGCCGCTGCTTCGCGGGGGAGCGGTAGCCGCTGCGGACCCAGAGGTAGATGTTCTTCGAGCGGGCTTCCGCCTTCATCCGCCGGTATGCGTCCGCGGCGTCGTGGTGGAGCAGCTGCCCGTTCTTGAGACGCACGAGCCGAGCCCCCTTCGCCTCACTTCGCCGGGGCTTTGCGTCGCCGGCGAGGGCTTGGGGCGCGAACAGGCACAGGAGGATGAAGACTCCCCAGCGGAGCAGCGCGAGCGGCATGTTTGGACGCCGGCCCCGTGGCCGGAGTCCGAACTTTCGCGCGTCCGTGCCTCGACGCAAGCAGACGGGAAGGTAAGCGCCTGTTCAGAACAGATTCAATTGCGCGCCGGGTGTCTTCACGACTTCGCGCGGAGGCAACGGCTGGAACCCATGGGCGCGGGCCCATGTCTCGCTGGGCCCAGTCCAGTGATGTGACGCCATCCGGACGTGGTCTCGCTCGTCGAAGGTGACGCCCTCCGCCTCCAGGGCCTCGCGCTGTCCGTAACCGGAGGTGCTGATAGCACCCGTGCGATTGATGATGCGTTGCCAGGGCACGCTGTCCGCGCGGGTGCCCAACGCGCCCAGTGCATGTCCCACGACGCGGGCATCGCAGCCATCACCGACGATGACGGCGATGTCCCCATACGTGGCCACCTGCCCATGCGGCACCTGCGCGGTGACGGTGTAGATGCGCTCGAAGTAGTCGCGCTCGTCGCGTGGCGGTGTGGACATGCGGGCTCCTGTCGCGTTCGGAAACAGCGTGGGCGTGGGGACGCGTGAAGGCTCAGCCGCTGCGTGAGCCCAGCCCGGTGGCCTCGCCCGCGCGCAGGCGCTCATGCAGGGTGCGGGTGAGCAGGTACCAGAACTGCACGTTGCCCACGCTCAGGATGTCTCCGTCGCGCAGCACCGCCTCGCGGCCACCCAGGGAGCGGGCGTTGAGGAAGGTGCCGTTGGTGGAGCCCAGGTCCTGCACGGTGCAGCGCTGGTCGGCTTCGTTCCACCGCAGCTCCGCGTGCATCTTGGAGACGGACGCGTCGTCGACGACCAGGTCGCAGTCCATGCGGCGGCCAATGCGCAGCCGGTCGGTGGCGTCGAGCGGCGGCAGGGTGGCGACGCGCAGGTGTTCGAATTCGAACAGCAAGGCCAGCATGCCCTGCTCGATTTCCGAGGGCGCCGCCATGCGTGTGGGGGCGAGCACCGCGGCCGAGGCCTCGGAGGGCGGGCGCTGGATGAGTGCGAAAGGCCCCAGTTGACGCTGGAAGGTACTGGAGGGCAGCGCGGCACCGAGCGCGCGCAATTCCTGGACGGACAGCACGGGGGCAGACTAGCGGGTCACCGGGCGCGCGCCCAGCCCATCTCCCGTTCCCTGTACGGGTTTCATTGACCAACTTGTCAGTGGTTCCCTACATTGGACGCTGGTCGCGGGGGCCGGGCTCTGGAAGCGGAGCACCGGCCCTCCATCGTCTTGAACCTGGGTGTGGTGGAAGGAGCTGTGTCGATGAGCAGCGGGAGCGACAACATCCCGATGACCCCGTCCGGACTGCGCAAGCTGAAGGAGGAGCTGAAGCACCTCCAGTCCGTCGAGCGGGGGAAGATCTCGCGCGAGATCGAGGTCGCTCGCGCACATGGCGACCTGCGCGAGAACGCGGAGTACCACGCGGCGAAGGAGAAGCAGTCGCACATCGAGGGGCGCATCCTGACCCTCAACGACTGGATTGCTCGCGCGGAGGTCATCGACCCTTCGAAGCTGGGCGGCGACAAGGTCATCTTCGGGGCGACGGTGGACCTGCTCGATACCGAAACCGACAAGCCGGTGAGCTACCGGCTCGTGGGGGAGATCGAGGCCGATCTGAAGAAGCGGTGGATTGCCGTCACCTCGCCGGTGGCGCGCGCGCTCATCGGCAAGAAGGTGGGTGACGTCGCCACGGTGCAGAGCCCCGGCGGCGTGCGCGAGCTGGAGATCCAGGAGATCCGCTTCGAGGAGCCCGAGGAAGAGGCCGCGGCGAGCGAGAGCTGATTCTCGGAGGCCGCAGTGAGTTGCCGGGGGAGCGGGCCAGGGCTCGCTTCCCCGGTCTCGTTTTGTGGGCGACGTCATCCCCGTTCCGTAGGATGTACGGCGGACCCCCCGCGTGAACCACCCGCTCGCCAGCCTTGTTGGGCCCCTTCGGTACGTGTGCCAGCGCGACTTCGCGATGCTGGCCACCGTGAAGTCGTTGCGCCCGGTGCTGGAGCGCGCGCTTGCCGGGGCCAGCGGCGTGGACGCACGGGCCCTGGACCACTTGAGGGCCGCGCTGCCCGACGTGGACCACGCCATGCCCGAGCGCCGCAAGGCCGCGCTCCGGCGCGTCGTGGCCGGGCTGAAGGTCAGCGGCGTGGAGCTGCCCGCGGAGCTGCACGGCGTGACGATGGAGGGCGCGGTTCCGGCTCGGCCACGGACCCCGCAGGCTGTTCCGGTAAATTCGGGAGGCACGACGCCCCCGGGGTATGTGCCGCCCTGGAAGTCGGCGGAGCCACTGCCCTCGTCGCGCCCGCGGCCGGAGGCGCCTCGAGGACCGGCTTCGGGGGGAGCCTCGGCCCCTGCGCGTGGAGGCGGCGTTGCGGGGCCCCTGCCGCGCATGAGTCCTGATGGGCCGCAGGGACGTCAGGCCGGGATGGACTCGGACCTCCTGGCGGCCCGGCCCCCGAGGATGGCGCCGCCGCGGGCGAACGTCGCCGCGCCGCAGCCCTCGGACGGGCGGCAGGGCGCGCCGTCGTCTCGGGCGAAGCCGGGGCTCCGGCAGGCCGCGCTCGACACGGGGGCGGAGGCGGTTCCCGGCGCGAAGACGCGCAAGGAGAAGGCCCCGCGAAAGAAGAAGCGGGCTGTCGCGGCGGAGGCCTCGCGCTCCGAGGCGAAGCTCCTCTCCATCGCGCCGCGCTCCGGGCCGCTGTCGTCGCCGCTGAAGACGCTGGGCAAGCGGCTGGGGCCCAGGCTCGTCTCGGCGCTCGACAAGAAGGGGCTGCGCCGCATGGGCGACATCCTCTTCATGCTGCCGCGCTGCTACGAGGACCGCCGCCGGTTGCGCACCATCGCGGAGCTGGAGCCCGGTGAGCGGGGCGTCACGGTGGGCGTCGTCAAGGTGGCGGACTTCGTCGCGGGCCGCCAGGGCCGGCGCATGTTCCGCGCCGTCGTGGGGGACCGCTCGGGCAGCATCGCCGCCACGTACTTCAACGCGGGCCCCTGGCTGAAGAGCCGGTTCACCGTGGGCACGCGCCTCGTCCTCTCCGGCGAGGTCCGCGCCACCATGACGGGCCGGGAGATGGCCCATCCGGAGATAGAGCCGGCGGAGGACCTGGACTCCACGACGTCGGTCCACTTCAACCGCATCGTCCCCGTGTACCCGGGCTTCGAGCGCGGCGAGCAGCGCTCCTTCCGCGAGCTGACCTCCCGCGTCGGCGAGCAGTACGCGCACGAGCTGGAGGACCCGCTGCCCGCGGACCTGCGCCGCCGCCTGGACTTGATGGGCCTTCCGGACGCGCTGCGCTTCATCCACTTTCCGCCCGGGGACGCGGACCTGGAGGCGCTCGACGCGCACCAGAGCCCCGCGCACCGGCGGCTCGCGTTCGACGAGCTGTTCTTCCTCCAGTTGGGCATGGCGCTCAAGCGGCAGGGCGTGAAGGCGGAGGTCGGCATCTCCTTCGACGTGTCCGAGCCCCGGCTGGCCAAGGCGCGGGACGCGCTGCCGTTCCAGCTCACCGGCGCGCAGGCGCGGGTGGTGGAGGAGCTCTGCTGGGACATGGCGCGCCCGGAGCCCATGAACCGGCTGGTCCAGGGAGACGTGGGCAGCGGCAAGACGGCGGTGGCCATGGTCTCCGCCCTCATCGCGTTGCAGGCCGGCTACCAGGTGGCCGTCATGGCGCCCACGGAGATCCTCGCCGAGCAGCACGAGCGCAACTTCCGCAAGGTGATGGAGCCGCTGGGCTACCGCGTGGGCCTGGTGAGCGCGGCGGGCACGGCGAAGGCCAAGCGCCAGGTGCGTGAGGCCGTGGCCCGAGGCGAAATCCAGCTGGCCGTGGGCACGCACGCGCTGCTCCAGGCCGACGTCTCCTTTGAGCGCCTGGGCCTGGCCGTCATCGACGAACAGCACCGCTTCGGCGTGCTCCAGCGCCACACGCTGATGAGCAAGGGCCCCAAGCCGGATGTGCTGGTGATGACGGCCACGCCCATTCCCCGCACGCTGGCCATGACGCTGTACGGAGACCTGGACCTGTCCGTCATCGACCAGCTCCCGCCGGGCCGCACGCCCATCCAGACGCGGGTGTTCAACGACAAGCAGCGCGCGCTCGTCTACGAGTCCGTGGGCGCGGAGCTGGCCAAGGGGCACCAGGCCTACGTCGTCTACCCGCTGGTGGAGGAGTCGGAGAAGCTGGACCTGGAGGACGCCACGCGCGGCGTGGAGAAGCTCCGGAAGGTGTTCCCCGACGCGAAGGTGGGGCTGCTGCACGGGCGGATGAAGGCGGAGGAGAAGGACTCCGTCATGGAGGACTTCCGCGAGAAGCGCGTGGACCTGCTCGTCTGCACGACGGTGGTGGAGGTGGGCGTGGACGTGCCCAACGCCTCCGTCATGGTGGTGGAGTCCGCCGAACGCTTCGGCCTGTCACAGCTTCACCAGCTCCGGGGACGGGTGGGGCGCGGCGCGGCGGCGAGCTTCTGCCACCTGGTGGCCGGAAGCGCGCGCTCCTGGGAGTCCGCCGAGCGCCTGACGGTGATGGAGCAGAGCAGCGACGGCTTCGTCATCGCGGAGAAGGACCTGGAGATTCGAGGCCCGGGTGAATTCCTGGGCACGCGCCAGAGTGGCCTGCCCGAGCTGGCGGTGGCCAACCTGGCGCGGGACGGAGACCTGCTCTCCATGGCGCAGTCCGAGGCCCGGCGCATCCTGGAGAAGGACCCGGACATGAAGGCGAAGGAGAACCAGGGCCTCGTGAAGGCGCTCGAGGAACGCTGGGAAGGGCGGCTCGCGCTCGCACGGGTGGGTTAGGGCGCCTGTCATGGCTAGGCTAGGGGCATGAGTGATTGGGGAAGGGCCGACTACCTGTCGCGGCATGGCATCCAGGACACGCGGGTCCTGGAGGCCATCTCCCGGCTGAACCGCGCCGACTTCGTACCGGAGGACCTGCGCGAAGAGGCCGGCGCGGACGTGCCGCTGCCCATCGGCCAGGGGCAGACCATCAGCCAGCCCTACGTCGTGGCGCTGATGACGGAGGCGCTCCAGCTCCAGGGGGACGAGCGCGTGCTCGAAGTCGGCACCGGCTCGGGCTACCAGACGGCGCTCCTGTCCCTGTTGTGCCGCGCCGTCTACACCGTCGAAATCGTCCCGGAGCTGGCCCGGTCGGCGCGGGAGGTGCTGGAGCGGCAGGGCTTCGAAAACGTCTCGTTCCGGGAAGGAGACGGCTCATTGGGCTGGCCGGAGCAGGCGCCCTTCGATGCCATCCTCGCCGCCGCGGCGCCGCCAGACGTTCCGCTTCAGCTCCTTTCGCAGCTCAAGCCGGGCGGACGCATGCTCATTCCGGTGGGGCCTCAGGGAGGCACCCAGCAACTGCTGCGCATCCAGCGCGCCCTCCGGCCCGGAGAGGTGCCCCAGGTGGAGTCCCTGCTGCCAGTTCGCTTCGTGCCCATGACAGGGCAGCCCCTGTCGCAGGGGTGACGTCCTGGGCTCGGGTGGCTCCTGACCCGGCGAGGCGGGAGACAGGCTGGGTGTCCGCTTGCTCGCCATGTCGGCGGCGGCCCGCTAACGTTCGCACATCATGATTATTTGTCCGCTCTGTGACCACGTTCAGCCCGAAGGGACGGAGTGCGACGTCTGCGGCAAGCGGTTCCCCGCGGCGGTGGCGGAGCCCGCGCCCATCGCGACGCTGCCGGAGCTGGAGGTGACACCGCATGCCGGAGGCCGCGCGCCGGTGGCCGCCGCCGTGTTGCCCGACCTGGACGTGACGCGGCTCCGTTCCGGGCCAGATTTGCCGGCGCAGGTGGTCCCCGACCTGCAACTGACCCGCGCCAGGGACATGGGGGCCGTTCCGGTGGTTCCCATGCCGGAGCTGGACACCGGACGTGCCCCGGACGACGGCGTGCGCACCGCCGCGCCGCTGGGCGCCGTCGTCTGCCGCTACTGCCGTAACACCCAGGCGGCGGGGCTGCTCTGCGACCACTGCGGCATGCGGCTGCCCCGGGTGAAGCCCCCGGTGGCCGCGGCGCCTGGAAAGGCTCCTGCCGACGATGACGGCTGGCGCGCGTGCGTGTCGTGTCATACCCGCGTGCGGCTCGGGAAGAGCTGCCCGGAGTGTGGCACGCGGGCACTGGAGGAGGCATGAGCGAGGGGGCGGCTTCGGCGTTCCGCGCGGAGTACGCGTGCAGTGAGGGCTGTGACTTCCGCGCCTCGCTGATGGACGTGGTGTACCGGTGCCCGCGCTGCGGTGGCCTGCTGGAGGTCGCGCACGACGTGAAGGCCCTGGGCACGGTGTCCGCGGCGGAGTGGAAGCGCCGCTTCGAGACGCGCTTCGGCTCCGCGCGCCTGCCGGATGGTTCGGGCGTGTGGGGCAAGCGGGAGTGGGCGTATCCACAGCTGCCCGCGGAGGACATCGTCTCGCTCGGCGAGGGGCGCGTGCCGCTCAAGCCGCTGCCGCGCATGGCGGCGGAGCTGGGGCTGGCCGCGCTGGACTTGAAGGAGTGCGGCGTCTCGCCCACGGGCAGCTTCAAGGACTGGGGGATGACTGTCCTGGTCTCCGCGGTGAAGCACATGCGCGCCCGGGGCGTTCCGCTGCGCGCGGTGGCGTGTGCCTCCACGGGGGACACGTCCGCGGCGCTCTCCGCCTACTGCGCGGCGGCGGGGATTCCGGCGGTGGTGTTCCTGCCGCGGAACAAGGTGTCGCTCGCGCAGCTCGTGCAGCCCATCGCCAATGGGGCGCGGGTGCTGTCGCTGGACACGGACTTCGACGGCTGCATGAAGCTGGTGCAGGCGGTGACGGCGGACACGGGGCTGTACCTGGCCAACTCGATGAACTCGCTGCGCATCGAAGGCCAGAAGATGGTCGCCGTGGAGCTCTGCCAGGACCTGGGCTGGGAGCCGCCGGACTGGGTGGTGATTCCCGGCGGCAACCTGGGCAACGCCAGCGCCCTGGGCAAGGGCTTCGAGCTGATGCTGTCCTTGGGGCTCATCACCCGCCGGCCGCGCATCGCCGTGGCGCAGGCCCAGAAGGCCAACCCGCTGGCGCGCGCGTTCCGGGGCGGCTTCCAGGAGCTGGTGCCGCTGCGGGCCGAGCCCACGCTGGCGTCGGCCATCCAGATTGGCAACCCGGTGTCCTTCAAGCGCGCGGTGAAGGTGCTCAAGGCCTTCGACGGCGTGGTGGAGGACGCCAGCGAGTCCGAGCTGGCGAATGCCGCCGCGCGCGCGGACCGCGAGGGGACCTTCACCTGTCCGCACACGGGCGTGGCGCTGGCGGCGCTGGAGAAGCTGGTGGCGCGGGGCGTGATTGCCCGGGGCTCGCGCGTGGCGGTGGTGTCTACCGCGCACGGCCTGAAGTTCGCTGACTTCAAGGTGGGCTACCACCGCGGCGCGCTGGCGGAGGTGACGAGCCAGTTCGCCAACCCGCCAGTGGAGCTGCCCGCGACGCTGGACGCGGTGAAGGGCGCGCTGGCGGACCTGGGTTGACGCAGCCCCGGTCCGCCCGGCGAGGGGCGCGTCAGTCCGGCTGGAGCGGGACGCGCTTGTCGATGGTGAGACCGAAGCCCGCGAGCCCGCGGTAGGTGAAGTCCGAGTTGGTCATCACCTGGAGCGTGCGGATGCCCAGGTCGGTGAGAATCTGGCAGCCCATGCCCAGGTCGCGCGAGTCCTGCGGGCCGCGCGTGGGGCCGCTGCTGCCGTCGGTGTTGCGCTTGTGGTGGATGCCGAAGTCATCCCCGTGCATGCCGGGCAGGTACACCAGCACGCCGGCGCCCTCGCGGGCGATGCGCGCCAGCGCCTGGTCCAGCAGCACGTTGCAGTTGCATGACGAGGAGCCGAACACGTCACCCAGGGCGCAGGCGGCGTGCAGGCGCACCAGGGCGCTGGGCCGCGACGCCGGGTCGCCCTTCACCAGGACGAGGGACTTCACGCCGTCGGGCAGCCACGAATAGGTGAGGGCGGTGAACTCGCCGTAGCGGGTGTTGACGGTCTGCTGGCCGGGCTCGCGGCGCACCAGCCGGTCCTTGCGGCGGCGGTACTCGATGAGGTCCGCGATGGTGACGAGCGACAGCTTGTGCTCGCGGGCGAAGCGCTTGAGGTCCGGCATCCGCATCATCGTGCCGTCGTCCTTCACCAACTCGCAGAGGATGCCGGAGGCGGCCAGTCCGGCGAGGCGGGACAGGTCCACGGTGGCCTCCGTGTGGCCGGCCCGGCGGAGGACGCCGCCCTCGCGGTAGCGGAGCGGGAAGATGTGCCCGGGGCGCAGGAAGTCGTCGGCCTTGCTGGTGGGGTCCACCAGGGCGCGGATGGTCTTCGCGCGGTCCGCCGCGGACACGCCCGTGTGGGTGCCGTGGCGGTAGTCCACGGAGACGGTGAAGGCGGTGCGGTGGGATTCGGTGTTGTCCGACACCATCTGCGGGAGGTGGAGCGCGTCCAGCCGCTCCGCCAGCATGGGCATGCAGACGATGCCGCTGGTGTGGCGCACCATGAAGGCCAGGTGCTCGGGCGTCACCTTCTCCGCGGCCATGATGAGGTCGCCCTCGTTCTCACGGTCCTCGTCGTCGGCGACGATGACGAACTTGCCCTCCTGGATGTCACGGATGGCGTCGTCAATGGAGGAGAGCTCGCTGTCGTGACTCATGGAGGTTTCGGTCCGGGCGGAGGGCTGCATGAGTCGCGCATGTAGCGTGGGCGAGGGTGGCTCGCAAGCCAACCCGTCGCGGAACACATGTGGGGATGTTGGCGGGGATGAGG
>NZ_JAAIYB010000609.1 GCF_010894475.1 Myxococcus vastator | reverse complement strand
CGCGGGCCCAAGCCACGGAAGAAGAAGGGCTACGCATCAGGAAGCGAGGTGCGCCGACAGGTCGCGACGTCACGCGTCCTCGCTGCCGGCACCGTCGATTACGTCAAGCAAGATGTTTAAAGGGGTGCTTCTGAGAGCCTACGAGCGCCTCCCGGCGATTGGAGGGCGCTCAGCGCCTTGACCCCTCTGCTCGGGGCGTTCCCTCTCGGATGTCTGCGACGATAGGGTGTCCATCCGGGAGGTCACTTACGTGGGGGAGCGCCGGCCCGGCGAGGTCTTCGCGAGAGAAGAGCAACGGTGGAAGCTGGTCGGGTACATTCTTCCCGAAGACAAGCCCTTCGGAATCGTGACCAAGGTTGAACCATGAACCGCTTGGCATGGCTGGCATGTTGCGTTGCTCTCTCGGGGTGCTCGCTGCTCCAGCGTCCCTTCCGTCCAGTGCGGGCTCCACCTGAGGAGGCCGCGAAGGTCACCTTTCCATTCGCGCTGTCCGAAGAGGAGAAGCAGGGGCTGATGCGAGTCCCGGGCCCCGTCGCCGCAGCGATTGAGCTCGCCATGGATGACTTCCGGCCCCGCGACATCAAGCCCCACCGAGGCGCCACGGCAGACGAAGTCTGCATGTATCAGCGAGAGTCGTTCGACGTGACGACCATTCCCGGGCCAGAGGGCATTCTGTTCGTCCGCTTCACGCTCAGCCCGGGCGCCTGCGTACAGGAAGGCGCCATCAACGACGCGGGCGCCACCTACGCGATGGACACCCGGGGATGGCGCATCCTGGCGATTCAGCGCTGAGGGCGCGCCTGGCCTATCGCTTGATGTACGTCAACGCCGGACAGGTGCAGCGCCGTCGAGTACACGTGGCCCGCATCCGTGATCGCGCTGTTCGGGCTCTTCGTCCGTAACCGTCCGGTGGACGTCGTGCCGCAGGGCTTGATGACGGACGAGGACCGTGTTCGGCGAGCGTCGCGACGAGCGAGCTGTTCAGTGACTGAGCTGGAGGGGCGAATCGGGCGGGTCGGCGGCGCGTCGCCGCTTCCATTCGTGGGGTAGCAGCTCACCGATGCGCGAGTTGGGGGGTGTCTGCACGCGCAGCAGGACGTCCGCGAGGTATTCCTCGTGGTTGACGCCGTTGGCCTCGCAGGGAGCCACCAGTGCGTAGAGGCCCGCGAGGTTCTCTCCCGCGGCCTCGTGGCCGACGAAGAGAAAGTTCTTACGGCCCAGGGCCGCCTTTCTCAGAGCTGCCTCCGAGCGGTTGCTGTCGAGAGGCAGGCGCTCATTCTCCACGAAGCGCGTGAGGGCCTCCCACTGCTTGAGGGCGTAGGAGATGGCCTGGCCCAGTGGACTCTTGGGCGGGTGACGCGGTGCCTGGGCTTCAAGCCAGACGCGCAGCCTGGCGAGGACGGGGGCGCTGTGCACCTGGCGCAGCTCGCGGTGGGCCGCGGTGCGCACCACGTCCGTCTCTTGTGCCTGGGCCTCCACCCGGTAGAGTTCGAAGATGAAGTCCATTGCCTGTCGCGCTTCGGGCGCGGTGGCCAGCGCGTCGAAGAAGCGGCGACGCACATGGGCCCAGCAGCCGACGCGCACCCGGCCCTGCGGCAGCGTCACCGCGTTGTAGCCGGTGTACGCGTCCACCACGAGGGCGCCCGCGGTGCCACCCAGGACTTCCTTCGGCGTCTTGCTGGCGCGGCCCATGCTGAAGCGGTAGCCGATGAGCCACTCGCCCGCGTCATTCCGGGTGAGGAAAGTCCAGAGGTAGCCCAGCTTTGTCTTCTTCACGTCCAGCACGCGCAGCGGCGTCTCGTCCGCCCACACCACGTCCGCTGAGGCAATGCATTGCAGGAGGTGCTGGGAGAGGGGCAGTAGCACAGAGGCGGCCTGGTGGAAGAGGTCCGTCAGGGTGCTGCGACTCATGGGCACGCTCGCGGCCTCGACCTGGGCCACCGTGTCTGCGCCGTCCCCTCGCAGTTCGGCGGTCACCGTCGGCAGTTTCTCCGTCCTGCGGCCGAAGACGTGTCGCTCCAGCGTCGCCATCTTCGCCTCCAGCGACGTCAGGCGCTCCTTGAGTTCCTCCGCCTCCTCGCGCCAGGGGCAGAAGTCGCCGCCCGGGGCGCGATGCTCGACACCTTCACCTCCGCATGGGAAGACTGTCGCGCGGAACCTTTTCCGGTTATTTCAAGCCAAATGATCTCATTTTTGTCTTGAGCGTATTGAGGGCAATGCCGAGTTCCGATGCAGCCTTTGTCTTGTTTCCTTGGTGCTTCTCCAGTGTGGCTCTTAATTCGGTTGCAGTTAAGTCGATAGGACGCTTGCGGGAGGGAGGGTCAGCACTGTTTGAAGGGGAATTCTCGGTATTGTTTGAAACTGCATTAGTTGACGTCAAGCCAAAGTCGCTGCGTCGCTGCACCAGGTAACGTTCCGTGGCTTCCATCGAGATCACCAACCGCTGTGAACCAAATCCCTCAATAGAACGTATGGCGGCTTCTCTCGCGACCACTGCTTTTACAGTGGATTCCAATTCGCGAATTTGCCCTGGCCAGTCCAGTTTTTGGAGGTGCGCCATGGCATTGCTGGTGAACTCGGCATCGTAGCGTTGCTCGGCCTTGAGTCGATGAAGGAAGGACTCGACAAGGTTTGGGATATCCGCTCGCCGCTCTTCAAGCGATGGCAATACGATGACATCGCCAGTAGCAAGCCGCTGAGTAAGATCAGGGCGGAGCCCGGTTTGATGGAGTGGCGTCTTGGAAGCTGAAATAAGCCTGAATCGGGGCGGAGGCTCTCGAAAATCCGCTGGAGCACCAAGTGGTGCTAGATTGCCAGATCCTTCCAATACATCAATGAGGAAATCTTGTGCGATACGAGGTAGGAACTCAACTTCATCAAGAAAGAGAGTGCCTCCCGCAGCGCTATAGAGCTTTCCAATGCGAGCGATTGCGGCGCCAGTAAAAGCGCCCTTTACGTGCCCCAACAGTTCGCTGGTTAGCGTAGTTGGGTCTTGGGGAAGCCGACCACAATTGAGAATGACGAAGTTGCCGTCAAACCTGCCTCGGGTATGGATTTCTCGCGCGAGATAGGTTTTTCCTGTGCCGGACTTCCCGAGGATGAATATCGGGAGTTGGTGTCGGGTACAAATATTGATGGCATGCTCAAGCTGAGTGGCAGCTTGAGACCCGGTGTACTTCGGCCGAGGGCCAGCGACCAATCCATGTGGAACCTCAGGAAGAAGCACGATACGGCTCTTGCCATTGCCCAATAGAATGACTTGGCCCGCTTCAAGTACCCAGTCCTGAGAAGCCGCAATTGCTTGAAACGCTGCTCGCTCATCTCCATCAACCTGCACGCCTACTCGGCCAAGGTAAGTTCGATTGCGTGAGTTCAGATCGCGATACACCCACCGGTGATCCTCTCGAAAAGACATTCGACCGTGCTGACGGGAGACGGCGTCGTGGGGGAAGACCACAGTAGATTCAGGCGCGCGTCCGAATACGTATGACCGATCCGGGTACAAAGGAACGACCAAATCCTCAGAGCCTTCTCGCTGAACACGGATAGCCTTCGGCTCTTGGTAGGGGAGTTCATCGGAAACCACCGCCATCTTTCCATCTGGCGTTGGATTTTTATTTAATTCAGATTTTAAAGATTTCTTGGAAAGGCGAATTGGGGTGGTCTTGTCCTGCTCCTCGCGAGGCGGAGGTGGGGCAACAAACGCAGGGACCGGAATCATACTGGTCTTCTCTAGCGAGGGGCCATTCGGGTTCTCCTCCTGCTTTGCCCCAAGAGCCTCCCTGCTTTTGTCATTTTCGTTAGCCATAAGGCATTATAGCACCCTGCCTATCAACTCTGACGTCAACTCTGACAGGTAGCGAGGGGCGTCAGAGC
>NZ_JAAIYB010000608.1 GCF_010894475.1 Myxococcus vastator | reverse complement strand
GTCCTCCACCCCGACGCCGTGGCCCGCGCCACCGAGCGCCTGCGCGACGTGCAGCGCAACTTCGCCCGCACCGGAGGCGTCCACGCCGCCGCCGTGCTCGATGCCGACGGCCGCCTCCTGGCCGCCCATGAGGACGTGGGCCGCCACAACGCCGTGGACAAGGCGGTCGGAACGCTGGTGCTGGCCGGCACCATGCGGGGCCTCCGGGCCCCTCGCCTCCCGCTGACGCGTCAGGCCGCGGTGCTCGCCGTCAGCGGACGCGTCAGCTTTGAGCTCATCCAGAAAGCCGCCATGGCCCGGATACCCATCGTCGCGGGCGTCTCCGCCGCCAGCTCCCTCGCGGTGGACCTGGCCCTGCGTTCTGGAATGACGCTGGCCACGTTCGTCCGGAACGGGCGCTTCAACGTCTACACCGCGCCCGAACGCCTGCTGCAGGTGTAACCTCTTGAAACTCCTGGTGCCCTTCCCGAAACTCCCCGGCGCCTGGCAGCATCCGTGCCTTCACGTCAGACCGGCATTGTAAATGCAAAGAAACCGTGACGTAGGAAACCCGCGGGAAGCCGCGGTGAAACACAAGGTGTTGGTGACGCTCGGTGCGCTCGAACCTCGGTAGGGCCGTCATAAGATTTCACCCGCTGTCACGTCTTACTGACGCAGCAGGGGTTGCAACGCGCCGTAATATCGGGCAAAACTGGTTTCCTTCCGACTTAAACATTTCTAGCCTCAACGGCGACCTCTGCTTCAACCGCACGAAAGTGGGCAGCAGAGGGGGGTGGACACGATGAGCGGCGCAACGGCAAGTGCGGCGGTGGTCGGTGTTCCTGGGTCGGCCAACGCTCAGGGACCAGCAATTGAAGAGGTGCAGGGGCCGCCCAAGCTGGCCCCGGGGTTCGCGGCGAAGCTGAACCTCACGGTGGACCTCATGCTGCTGTCGTCGGTGCTCGTGGGCTCGGCGTGGCTGAGCGGGCAGCTGTCGGCGGAGTCCGGCTGGAAGGTGTCGGGGCTGGTGCTGGCGGCGTGGATGGTGTGGATTGTGACGGGCACCGCGCTGTGCCTGTACGACTCGCGCTTCGCCGAGCGCAGCAAGCTGGACCACGTGGCGCTGGTGTCGGTGACGACGCTGGCGGTGGTGACGGTGCTGACGCTGGGCAGCGTGGCGCTGCCCACGGTGGTGACGGCGCCGGTGGTGGGCCCGCTGCTGTTCATCTTCTGGCCGGTGACGCTGCTGTTGCGCCTGTGCGTCTTCCGCCCGGTGGCCTCGCAGGAGCGCCCCATGGACGCGGTGCTCATCGTGGGCACGGGCGCCATGGGCCGCTACACCGGCGAGGACCTGGCCCACCGCGGCCGCCGGCAGATTCTGGGCTACGTGCGCTTCCACGACGACAACGGCTCCACGGGGGAGCTGCCGGGCCCCGTCATCGGGTCGGTGGACGACCTGGAGCGCATCCTCCGCAACACCGCGGTGGATGAGGTGTACATCGCCGGCAACACGCTGAAGCAGGGCGAATCCATGCAGGCGGCCATCAAGCTGGCCGAGCGCTTCGGCGTGCCCTTCGCGCTGCCCGCGCACAGCTTCCGCCTGGACCGCGCCCGCCCGGTGGAGCGCCGCGCGGTGGCGGACGGCTTCCTGCACTTCGCGGCGGTGAGCCCCAAGCCGCACCAGATGGCGATGAAGCGCTTGTTCGACATCTGCGTGTCCGCGGCGGCGCTGTGGGCGCTCCTGCCACTGCTGGGCGTGGTGGCGCTGGCGGTGAAGTTCACCTCCAAGGGGCCCATCTTCTTCAAGCAGCTGCGCGTGGGGCAGAACGGCAAGCCCTTCTACATGCTGAAGTTCCGCTCCATGGTGGTGAACGCGGAGGAGCTGAAGGAGAAGCTGGCCGCGCACAACGAGCAGACGGGCCCCGTCTTCAAGATGAAGCACGACCCGCGCATCACCGGCATCGGCCGCTTCATCCGCAAGTTCTCCATTGATGAGCTGCCCCAGTTCATCAACGTGCTGCGCGGGGAGATGAGCATCGTCGGGCCGCGCCCGCCGGTGCCCACCGAGGTCGCCAAGTACGAGGCGTGGCAGCGCCGCCGCCTGTCGGTGCGTCCGGGACTCACCTGCATCTGGCAGGTGTCAGGACGGAACCAGATCTCCTTCGAGGAGTGGATGTACCTGGACATGCAGTACATCGACCACTGGAGCCTGACGAGCGACCTGCGCCTGCTGCTGCAGACGGTGCCGGTGGTGCTCACGGGCCGCGGCGCCAGCTAGCGAGCCTCCAGGCGACCCAACCTTTGCGGGGGCGGCATTGACGTGCCGCCCCCGCTCGTTTTCTATGCACCCGGGCAGTCCTGGCCGGCGCCGGGGCCGCACGCTCCCACCGTGAACAGTCCCAGCCCTTCCATTTCGCAGGACGCGGGCGAGCGCGAGCGCTCGCATGAGGCGATGGGCGCGGTGCGCAACGGGCTGCAGCTCGGCGGCTCGCTGCTCATCACGTACGCCATCGCCATGGGCGTGCGCTTCCTGCTGCCGGCCCACCTGGGGCCGGAGAGCTTCGGGCGCTTCAACTACGCCGACAGCTTCTCCGCCGTCTTCTTCATCGCCACCCACCTGGGCCTGGAGATGTACATCCGCAAGGAGGTGTCGCGCCGGCCCGAGCACGCCAGCGACTTCTTCGGCAGCACGCTGCTGTTGCGGCTGGGCCTCACCGCGGTGCTGATGGGCGCCATGGCGCTGGTGATGGCCCACTTCGACGAGCCGCCCGAGGTGCGCCAGCTCGTCTACGCCTTCGCGCTGGCCCAGTCGCTCATCATCATCAACGCCTCCGTGGCCGCGCTGCTGCACGCCAAGGGCAAGGTGGCGGGGCTGTCCGTCTCCAACATCGTCACCAAGCTGGTGTGGGGCGGAGGCCTGCTGGCCGTCGCCGTGGCGGGCCTGCCGCTGCCGTGGCTGGCGGCGCCGCTGGTGGCGTCGGAGGCGGTGAAGCTGGCCGTGGGCTGGTACCTGGCCCGCGAGCACATGGGCCTCACCTTCAAGGTGGACGTGCCGGCCACGCTGAAGGTGCTCAAGGCCAGCCTGCCCTTCTTCATCACCGGCGCGGCGCTGGCGGCCAACGGGCGCCTGGACGTGATGATTCTGGGCATGGTCTCCAGCCACGAAGAGGTGGGCTGGTACGGCGCGGCGTGGAACATCGCGGGCCTGACGTTCTTCCTCAACCCGGTGTTCGGCTGGGTGCTGATGCCGCTGGCGTCGCGCGCGGCCGAGCGCTCCGAGGCGGAGCTGACGAACCTGACGCGCCGCTCGCTGGAGGGCACGCTGGCAGTCACCGTGCCCATGATGATGCTCATCGTCCTGGGCGCCCCGCTCTGGGTGGGGCTGATGGGCGGCGCGTTCTCCGAGTCCGCCATGCCGCTGCGGCTGATGTCGCCGCTGTTCGTGCTGGCCTTCGTGACGATGAACGCGGGCCTGTGGCTGACCATGACGAACCGCGAGTGGTGGGTGACCATCACCAGCGTGATTGGCAGCGTGGTGCTGATTCCCCTCCTCAACCTGGCGCTGGTTCCGCTGATGCTGTCGGCGCTGGGCAACGGCGGCGGCGCGGCGGGCACGGCGCTGGCCATGCTGCTCATGGAAATCTGCGTCACCATCAGCCTGCTGGGCCGCATGGGCAAGGCGGCCTTCGACGCGCGCCTGCTGTCCATGATGGCCAAGACGGCCGCCATCTGCGCGGCCATCGTCGCGCTGGACCAGACGCTGCTGGCCTTCCTGAACCCGTGGCCGCGCATCACCGTGGAGGCCGTGCTGTACCTCGTCGCGGTGCTGGCCACCGGCGCGGTGCGTCCCGGCGAGGTGCTCCAGGTGGTGCGCATCGCCCGCCGCCGTGGAAACCCCACGCCCGAGGC
>NZ_JAAIYB010000607.1 GCF_010894475.1 Myxococcus vastator | reverse complement strand
ACCTCGCCCGCCTTGGTGCCCTCCAGCGCCGCGTTCAGCGCCAGCAGGTCGGAGCGCTCCGCCACCTGGTTGATGACCTGGGCAATCTTCGACACCTGCTGCAGGTCCTGGTTGAGGCCGACAATCGCGTCCGCCACGCCCTTGGATTCGGTGCGGATGTCGTTGATGCCCGCCACCACCTGCGCCACCACCGCCATGGCCTCCGCCACGGCCTCGTGGGTGCGCCGCGCGCTCGACTCCACCACCTCCGTGGAGCTGGAAATCTGCTCGGCCGTGCGGCTCAGCTCCTCGAACGTGGCGGCGATCTGCTGCGCGTACGCCGCCTGCTGGCTGATGACGTGCTCCTGGTCCGCGGACGCCCCCAGCAGGCCGCGCGACGCGCCGGAGAGCTGCTCCGTGCGCGACACCATCTCCATCACCGAGGTGCGCAGCGTGCCCAGCATCTTGTTGAAGGACTGCGCCATCAGGCGCACCTCGCCCGTGGCTGGCACGTCCAGCTCCCCGCGCGACATGTCGCCCCGGGCCACGTCCCGCACCACCTCCGTCACCCGCGCCACCGGTTCGGCGATGGCGCGGCTGATGAACAGCGCCAGGGCCAGCCCCAGCACCAGCGCGCCCGCCAGTCCGGCGAGCACCGCGCCCCGCAGGTCATCCACCGAGCTGAGCGCCTCCTGGACGCCGAAGCTCGCCACGTAGAGGCGCTCACCACTGGCGCAGCGGACCGACACCTCGTCGCGGAGCGTGGACGTGATGCAGCCCTCCAGCCCCTCCACGCCGAGCGAGCGGATGGCCGCGGGAATGGGGCCGCGCGCGTGGAGCACGGCGCCGTCCGCCGACACCAGCCCCTGGTAGCGCAGGGTGAAGCCGCTGCGCTCGTTCAGCGCCTCCGGGGCCTCCAGCATCGACAACACGTCCCGCACCCGGGCCATGGACTCCGGCGTGCCGTCCGCGGCCAGGAGCGCGGGGTGCTGCGACATCAGCCGCGCCACCACCCGCACCCGCTTCTGGAGCAACTCCAGGGTGACTTCCCGCTGGTGCATGGGGAAGTACACGACGCAGAAGCTCACCACCGCCAGGCAGGGCACGAGCACCGCGATGGCCACCTGCGTCCGCAAGCCGAGCCGGCCCCACATGCTTGCCATCTCCCCGGTGAGAAAGTTCTACGCCGGATGGATGCCGGCGGTCCTCGGACGGTAGGCGTCCCTTCGCGGAGCGTCAAACCGGCCGATGAGACGGAGGCCCCGCGGGCCGCTGATCCACGCCGGGCGCGCCCTGGGACAGCATGAACACCGCTTTTCGCCGTTATCTCAAGGGGTTGGCGCGCCGCTCCCTGGACTTTCCCTTTGACATGGCGAGCGCGGTGTCATTAGGTTCCGCGCGCGATGACTCCGACTCCCCTCACGCCATACCTGCCGCTGGCCGTCGTCCTGCTGCTGGCGGGTGGCATGGCGATGCTCATTCCCCAGATCACCACGCGGCTGGGTCCTCGCCGCCCGAGCGCCATCAAGGCGACCAGCTTCGAGGCCGGCTCCGAGTCGAGCGGCCCGGCGCGGCAGCGGTTCGCGGTGAAGTTCTACGTCGTGGCCCTGTTGTTCATCGTGTTCGACGTGGAAGCGGTGTTCCTGTACCCCTGGGCGGTGAACTTCCAGGCGCTCGGCTGGTTCGGGTACGTGGAGATGCTGGTTTTCGCGGCGACGCTGGTGGTCGGCCTTATCTACATCTGGAAGAAGGGCGCCCTGGACTGGGAGAGCTGAGACATCATGGCTGACGCAGACCTCGCAAACATCGTTACCACGCGCCGTGACGACTCCATGGGCTGGCTCCAGTCCATCGTCTCCAAGGGCCTGGGCTGGGCGCGCAAGTACTCGCTCTTCACCTACCCTTACGCCACGGCCTGCTGCGGCATGGAGTACATGTCCGTGGCCGCCAGCCGGCACGACATCTCCCGCTTCGGCGCGGAGTTCCCCCGCTTCTCGCCGCGCCAGGCGGACCTGCTGATGGTGGTGGGCACCATCAACCTGAAGCAGGCCCCCATCCTCAAGCGCGTCTACGAGCAGATGGCCGAGCCCAAGTGGGTCGTGGCCTTCGGCGTGTGCGCGTCCTCGGGCGGATTCTACGACAACTACGCGGTGCTTCAGGGCATCGACCGCATCATCCCGGTGGACGTGTACATCCCCGGCTGCCCGCCGCGCCCGGAGCAGGTGCTCGACGGCCTGATGCTGCTGCAGGACAAGATTGGCAACCAGGTCCACCGCATCGCGGACCGCGAGGAGGCCAACCCCACGGCCGCGCGGCACAACCTGCTGCTGTCCATGAACAAGTAACGCGCCCCACGCGCGGTACCGCCAGGGCCCCGCCCGCTTCCCGCCTCAGTCGGTGGAAGCGCCGGGGCCTTGGTATTTCTGGCCGGCCTCACCCGCCACGCGGCTGCGGTTGCGCGGCCGCGGGGCGTTGGCCGGCCACCTTTCGCCAGCCTCCCGCCGCCGTCCGGCCCTGCACGCCGTCGAACCACGCCTCCAGCGCGTGGGCGTCCGGCCCTTCACAGTCGCCCTGGCAGGCGCGCAGCACCGTGCCGTTGGCCTGGGGCCGGTCCACCCACCAGCGCTGGCCGTCGAAGGCGCCCACGTCCTTCTCCTGGAGGATGCGGGCGTGGGCCGCGGGCCCCATCTCCACCACGCCATCCGGACGGATGCGGTACGCGTCGAAGGAGCGAGGCGCCCCTGGCCAGTGCCCCGGGTCGAACACCTCCGGCAGCACGTGGGTGAAGCCCGTCTCCGCGTACAGCGCCAGCGGCGCCAGGTCCTCGCCGCGCAGCAGCGGCGCCAGCGACACGCCGTCCACGTCCGACAGGCGCGGCAGCCCGGACAGCTCCAGCAGCGTGGGCCCCACGTCCACCAGCCGCACCAGCGAGTCCACCAGGGCCGGCGCCGCGCCTCGTCCCTTGGGCAGCTTCACCGCCAGGAGGATGCGGTTCTCCTCCTCCGACAGCCGAGCGCCATGCACCGGCGTGGCGCCCGCGAGGTCGTCGCGGTCCGCGTGGAAGCTCTCGCCATGGTCCGACATCAGGAGGATGAGCGCGTCGTCGTAGCGCCCCGAGCGGCGCAGCGCGTCCAGCAGCGTCCCCACCTGCGCGTCCGCCTGAGCAATCAGCTCGTCGTAGAGCGCCTCCGCGCCCGCGCGGTTCCAGCCGCCCTTCGCGCCCGGGGACACCGGCGCGAAGTGCATGCGCAGCCGGCGCTCCAGCGGCTCCGAGGCCGGCACGAAGCGGCGGTAGAAGGGATGCACCGGGTCGCCCGGGAAGTGCGCCGCCGTCGCGTGGAAGGCGAACAGCGTGGGGCCCTGGCGCGCCTCGTTCACCAGCCGCGCGGCCAGCCGCTCCGCGTAGCCCATGGGGTCATGGATGCCGGCCAGCGCGCGGTTGTCGATGAACTCGGGCAGCCAGGCGGCGCCTGGCGCGTGGTCGGCGAACATGCCCAGCGCGCGGTAGCGCAGCTTCTCCAGGAGGAAGTTCACCGCCCCGCGCGGCGGCTGCAAGCGCGTCTCGAAGCCGGACGCGGGCCCCTCCGCGTGGAAGCGCGAGCAGTCGGTGGAGAACACCGTGCGCCACCCCGCCTGGGCGAAGGACTCCGCGAAGGTGCGCTGGAGCTGCATCCGCGAGTCGGACGTCAGCGAGTAGCGCACGCCCGTCTCGTGCGGCCACCGCGCGGTGAGCAGCGAGCGCCACGCGGGCTCCGTCTGGGCAATGGGCGTGTACGCGCGGGTGAAGAGCGTGCCGTCCTCCAGCAGGCGCTCGACATGGGGCGCCACCTCGCCCGACCCGCCCTGGGACTTCAATCGGTCCGGCCGGAACGCGTCGATGCCGATGACGACCACCAGCGGATGCCCAGGCGCGCCGCGTCCAGCCATCCCC
>NZ_JAAIYB010000606.1 GCF_010894475.1 Myxococcus vastator | reverse complement strand
GGCGAGGGGCAATCCGGCGCGGGCCAGCAGGGGCATGCGAGCCGGGGCGTGCAGCGAGGCGCGGGTGTGTCGCGCGGTGGCGGGAGCCAACCGCTCGTCTTTGGCGACGAGGCGGAGATGGACCCGGAGCGGCTCGCGTTCGAGCCGCTGCCTCCCGGACAAGGGGGCGACGAGGGCGAGGAGCTCTGGGGCCTCCGGGCCGCGGACCCTCGGCGGCGCGCGGGCCCGGCCGGGCCTGGCGGCGCGCAGGGCACGCAGGCGCGGGGCGATGCGACGGCGGGGCCCGGTGCGGCGCCGCTGCTTCCCCGCAACCGGGACATGGTGAGGCGGTACTTTGGTGGCGAGTCGTCTGGAAGGGGGCAATGACGTGGCAGCGGAGCTTCTCAGTCCCGCCGAGGCACAAGGAGCGGCGGAGGTGGCGGGCCGGCTCAAGGACGAGCTGAACACCGTCATGCTGGATCAGGAGTCCGTCGTCGAGCAGGTGGTCGTGGCGGTGCTCGCGCGCGGGCACGTCCTGCTGGAGGGTCTGCCCGGTCTGGGCAAGACGGAGCTGTGCAAGGCGCTGGCGCGGCTGCTGTCGCTGCCCTTCCGCCGCATCCAGTTCACCCCCGACCTGCTGCCCGGCGACATCACCGGCACCTATGTGCTGGAAGGCGACGGCCGCCGCGACTTCGTCTTCCGCGAGGGCCCGCTCTTCGCCAGCCTGGTGCTGGCGGACGAAATCAACCGCTCCAGCCCGAAGACGCAGTCCGCGCTGCTGGAGGCCATGCAGGAGCGCAGCGTCACCGTGCTGGGGCAGACGCGGCCGTTGCCGGACCCCTTCTTCGTGCTCGCCACGCAGAACCCCATCGAGCTGGAGGGCACCTATCCGCTGCCCGAGGCGCAGCTCGACCGGTTCCTCTTCCGCATCCAGGTGCCCCCCGTGGGCGCGAAGACGCTGCGCGCGCTGCTCACCACGCGCGTGCGGGGCGCGCCGCCGGAGCTGTCGCCGGTGCTGGACGCGGAGGGCCTGGGCCGCCTCTTCGCCGCCGCGGACCGCGTGCACCTGCCCGGCCCCGTGGCGGACTTCATCGGCCGGCTGGTGGAGGCCTCCGACCCACGCCAGCCGTCGGCGCCCGACGCCGTGCGCCGCTTCGTCCGATATGGCGCCAGTCCTCGCGCGGCGCTCGCGCTCGCGGCCGCCGGGCGCGCGCTGGCCCTGCTGCGAGGCAGGCCCAACGTGAGCTTCGATGACGTGGTGGCCGCCGCGCCCTCCACCCTCAACCACCGGCTGGTGCTCGCCTACGAGGCCTCGCTGGAGAAGGTCAGCGCGGCCGACGTGGTGCGCGCCCTGCTCCAGGCCATCCCCGAGGTGCCGCGTGCGTAGCGCGGTGCTGACCGCCGGTGTCCTGCTCTGCGTCATGGGAGGCTCGCGGGCCCTCGCCAGGTCGCTCGTGGAAGAGGCCGCGCCCACCGGCTACGGGTACCGCGATGCTTCCGGAACCACCGATACGCGGGAGCACGGCGACCTGCGCATCACCCACCGGCCCAGTGTGCTGAAGCCGGAGCGCGGCTACACCCCTTTCGATGTCGTGCTCCAGAACTCGGGGCCCGTGCCGCTCCAGGTCCGTCTGGCCTTCCAGGGGCATTCGAGCTCCGGCCCGAGAACCGCCGAGCGCACGGTGGAGGTGGCGCCGCGTCAGCGGCTCGTCACCTGGCTGTTCGTGCCAGCGGAGGTGCAAGCGGGGAGCCTCAGGGTGGAGTCGCCCGGCCTGGCTTCGCTGGCGCCCCTCGCCCACGCCGCAGTCTATCTGGAGCGTTCCACGGGTGGGACGGTGTTGGTGCTGGGGACGCTCAAGGACTTCGACGACACGTCGGGGGTGCCTCGGGTGGAGGCGACCGGGAGCCCGCTGTTCTCCGTGCGCACCATTGACCCGCGCGACGCGCCCAGGGAGCTGTCCGCCTACGTGGGCCACTCCGTGGTGATGGTGCCAGGCGACCTGGCTTCCGTGCCCGCGGATGTCTGGGCCGTGCTGGAGGCGTACGCCATCACGGGAGGGCGGCTCGTCCTGCCGCAGGTGTCGAGCAGCCTGACGGACCGTCTGCCGTTGCTCCCCGCGGAAGGCTCCCGGGATGCCGTGCCGTATGGCTTTGGCCGGGTGTGGCTGTGTGGCGCCGCGCTCGAATGCGGGCAGGCCTTGAACGCGATGCTGGGGGAGCTCATCCCGGGGCCGGTGAAGCCCGCTGGGGACGCGCCTCGGTGGGAGCGAAGCAACCTGCTCGCCGGGGGCATCGCGCCGCTGCTGGAGCATGCCAACACGCCCGTGGGGCGGTTCCTGCTGCTCATCTTCGCCTTCGTGCTGGCGGTGGGGCCGGGCGGGCTGATGCTGGCGCGGCGCCGAGGGCCGGTGGCGGTGCTGGTGGCGGTGCCCCTGGTGTCGGTCATCACCTGTGTGGCGCTCGTGACCTGGTCGGTGCTCGTGGATGGCTTTGCCGTGCACGCCGCGCGCTACAGCCTCACATGGCTGGACGCGGAGCGCTCGCGCTCGGTGACGCTCGGCGTCTCCGCCTGGTACGCCAACGTGTCTTCGGGGCCGGTGCGCTTCCCGGCGACGAGCGCGCTGCTGGCACCGGACAACGCCGACGAGATGCTGGCGGACCTGGACTGGACACAGGGCCTGACGGTGACGCATGGCTTCCTGCCGCCACGGACCTACCGTGAGTGGGGCGAGGTGGCCGTGCTGCCTTCTCGCGCCCGGCTCGTCGTCCGGAAGGAAGGCGGCACCGTCCGCGTCCAGAACGCGCTGGGGTCGCGGCTGGAGCAGGGCTACGTCCGGGTGAACAGCCAGACCTACGCGCTGCCCGCGCTGGAGGATGGCGCGGAAGGAGCCCTGGGCGAGCCGCTGCCCGCGAGCGAGACGCCGGTGAGCCAGGTGTTGTCCGGCGTGAAGGGGCAGTCGCTCGCCGCGGGACGTCTGGCGGCGGGCGAGGCGCACTTCCGCGCTCCGCTTCCGGAGGGCGGCTTCATCGCGCGGCTGGGGGGCTTGGGGCCGGCGCCCTCGTCCGCCGTTGAAGTGGAGTTGGAGGCCGGCGTTCACCTGGTGCGAGGCCAGTCGGAAGGGGGGCGGCCATGAGCCTGCTGGAGGTGAAGGGGCTGCGGCGCGACTACGGGCCGCTGCGCGCGGTGGATGGCGTGTCGTTCTCCCTGGAGGCCGGCAGCATCCTGGGCTTCATCGGGCCCAACGGCGCGGGCAAGAGCACCACGCTGCGCATCCTGGCCACGCTGGACGTGCCCACGTCGGGCGAGGTGCTGCTGGACGGGCACTCGCTGGTGGATGCACCGGACCGGGCGCGTCCGCTCATCGGCTACATGCCGGACCGGTACGGCACCTACGACGACGTCACCGTCTTCGAGTTCCTGGACTTCTTCGCGCGCGCCTATGGACTGAAGGGCGCGGCGCGCCGGCAGCGCGTGGAGTCGGTGATGGGGTTCACCGGGCTCACCCCCCTGGCGGACCGGCTCACCACCGCGCTGTCCAAGGGCATGCGGCAGCGCGTGGCGCTGGGGCGCACGCTGCTGCACGACCCGTCGCTGCTGCTGCTGGACGAGCCCGCGGACGGGTTGGACCCGCGCGCCCGCATCGAGCTGCGCGAGCTGCTCCGCGCCCTGGCGGACCAGGGCAAGGCGGTCATCATCTCCAGCCACATCCTCACGGAGCTGGCGGAGATTTGCGACACCTGCGCCATCATCGAGCAGGGGCGGCTGCTGGCCACCGGGAAGGTGGCGGACCTGCTCCAGCAGCAGGAGGCGGGCGCGGCGGTGACGCCCGAGCTGACGGTGCGGCTGGCCGTGGGCGACGCGGGCAACGCCGTCTGGGAGCGCGCTGAGCGGCTGCTCCTGGAGCAGCCGCGCGTGAAGCGGGTGGCGCGGGAGG
>NZ_JAAIYB010000605.1 GCF_010894475.1 Myxococcus vastator | reverse complement strand
GCCCATGAGCGTGCTGCGCCCGCCCGTCCTCGCGGGCAGGCAGCACGCCCTGCGCCAGCTCCAGGAAGGCCTGGAGGCGGGGCAGCTGCTCTTCGTGGCGGGAGACGCGGGCAGCGGAAAGACGCGGCTCGCCGAGGAGTTCGCGGCGTCCATGGGGGCGTGGTTTCGACTCGAAGCCCGCCCGGGTGACCAGGAGGTGCCCTATGCCTCCCAGACGCGCGCGGTCCGGGCCCACCTGGCCCGGCGCCCCGGCATCGTGATGCCGGATTGGGTCCGCACGGAGCTGTCGCGCATCGTGCCGGAACTGGGCAATGGGAGCGCCCTGCCACCGCTCGCCTCCGAGGCCGACGAGCTGCGCTTCTACGAGGCCCACGCGGAGGCGCTGGCCCTGCTGCACGCGGGTGACCAGGTCATCGTCGTCAACGACGTCCAGTACTGGGACCAGGCCAGCGCGAAGCTGTTCATGTACGCGCTGACCCGGATGATGGAGCGGAAGTACGAAGCGCCGGCCCGCGCGCCCGTCTTCATCGACTGCTACCGCAAGGGGGAGCTCCCGCCCTACTCCGAAGCCAACGTGCGCAAGCTCGTGGACACGGGGCTCGCGCGCGTCATCGAGGTGGGGCCGCTCGCGCCCGAAGAGGTCCGGCAGTTGCTCGGGGGCCTGGCGCTTCCGGGCGCGGAACCTCACGCGGAGGCGCTGACGCGCTACACGGGGGGCAACCCGCTGTACATCATGGAGACGCTGAAGCACCTCATCGAGACGGATGCCCTCCACCGGGACTGGCCGCGCCGGCTCCCGCCTCCGGGCCGCGTGGGGCCGCTCATCCAACGCCGCCTGGAGCGCCTCACGCCCCTGGCCCGGCTCACGGCGCAGCTGGCGGCGCGAGCAGACCTCCACTTCCGGGCCGCATTGGCGCCCGAGGTGCTCCAGGTCAGCGTGGCGGAGCTGCACGCGGCGCTGTCCGAGCTGGAGTCCGCGCAGCTCCTCGTGGCGGAGCGCTTCACCCACGACCTGGTCCTGGAAGCGGTCCACGCCAGCGTGTCCGACTCCGCCGCTCGCTTCCTGCACGACCGGCTGGCCCGCGTCTTCGAACGGGACGGCGCGCCCGCCATCGTCCTGGCGCACCACTGGATGGAGGCGGGGCAGGAGGACCGCGCCCTCCCCTTCCTGCTCGCCGCCGCGCACGCGGACGAGCAGTTGCTGCCCAAGGGACAGGCCGCCGGACACTACGCCCGGGCGGCGGCGCTGCTCGAAGCCGCAGGGCGCGCAGACGAGGCCGCGAACGCTCGCGCGGCCGAATCGCGCTGCCGCCAGTCGGAGGGCGGCTCCACTCCGGGTGCTGCCGGCGTGGCGCGCTGAGACGTCACGTCAGGGGCAGTAGGTGCAGTAGAAGAACTGGCCGTTGATGGCGTACTGCGACGTCTCGCCCACACACGTCACGGAACAGTCACTGGCCGTCGTGCACCGGCCCACCTGCCCCTCCCGTTCGATGGGGAAGGACGTCCAGTAGGTGGTGAACCGGGGACGGTACAGCGTCGTGCACGCCTGCGCGGACACCTCGGCGGGCGCGGAGACAGCCTCCTGCGCGGCCTCCGGGGTGGTGGGGATTGCCCCCTCTTCATTCAGCTCCACGCCCTCGCCACACGCGACCAGCAAGCCAGCGGCAACCAGGGACACCGCGACACCAGAGATGTTTCGCACGGGCAAATCCTCTCAG
Organism: Myxococcus vastator; assembly: GCF_010894475.1. Classification (GTDB taxonomy): domain Bacteria; phylum Myxococcota; class Myxococcia; order Myxococcales; family Myxococcaceae; genus Myxococcus; species Myxococcus vastator. Next base: position 2,200 of record NZ_JAAIYB010000605.1, on the reverse strand, counting down.
TGAAGTTGCACGACCCGCGCATCCTGCCGCAGAAGTCTGCCTCAGCCGAGGAAGAAGCGTGAACCATGGAAGTCATGCCGACTCCTCGGCAGGTGGGATTCCGACATACCTGAAGGAGTGGGCGCGGCTCGGGATTGAATGGACGGGGGCCGTGTTGACATGGGGACGCACCGCTTGGGTTATCGCCGCGTAACATCCACTCACCAGCCCTTTGACAGGCTGTCCTGGGCGGTCGGCCACAGGTGTGCTAACGCCACGGCCGTCCGCTCCACGGTCCCCTGAAGCAGCCGGCAGCGACCACAGGCACTCATCGACATGCCAAGACCCCGTAGCCTTCGTTCCGCCCCGCCTCATCACTCCACGCGAACCACGCGCGTTCCCGCCTCATCCTTGCCGCCACTGGAACGCGCGTTCCGCACCGTGCTGGCCGAGGAGCTCGCCGGGCAACTGTCGCCGTTGACGGACACGCTCCTGCGCATCGCGGAGAGCCTGTCTCCCAGCGGTCCCCGCCGCCAGCCGCGGCGTGAGCTGCCGGAGGAGGCGCTGGACGTCCTGGCCTCGTCGCTCGCGACCCTGGATGCGGGGCCCGAGGACGAAGCCGCTCCGGAAGCCCGGCCCTGCGCCGTCATTGGCTGCAAGCGGCCCGTGCGCAGCCTGGGCTACTGCGCGGCCCACTACCAGAAGCGGCGCCTCATGGTGGCGTCCGGCCGCCTGCACCACGCGTGGACGGAAGACGCCGCGCCGAACAGCATTCCGGACGTCATCCTGGGGCGGAAGCGCCGCGACTCCGCGGAGGCGATGGAGACTGCCATCATCCCGGAGCCCGTGCGTCCCAGCGAGGGGCCTCGCGTCTGGGTCCGCAAGAAGGGCGTCAGCCCCGTGGTCCCGACGCCCAGTGGCGACAGCCAGCCCGTCCTGCAGCTGGCCCAGGCCTCGGTGATTCCGACCGCGCAGCGCTCCGAGCGCGAGCAGGTGGCGTCCATCGTCGAGCAGTGGGCCAGTGAGTTCCGGGCCAACAAGCATCGCTCGTGACGAGCCGTGCCCCGTCGGGCCCCATGGGCCAGACGGGGCCGCGCGGCCTCCGACGCATCGCAGCATCCGTGGGGGTGTCCGCCAATAGCAGCGCCCATGACGGTCGCATGACAGTGGGCGGGCATGGTTCCAGGGACTCGAATCGGCGGCAGCCGCCGCCGTGCCAGCCCTGGACCTCCGAATGGACTCCGCGACCCGCAGCAGCGCCTTCACCTCACTCTCCCGAGACGCCGAGCGGAACCTGATCGCCCGCACGCGGCCCTTCGCCGCGCAGGACCCGCGGCGAAGTTGGTGGGAAGTGGGCACCACCTTCGCGGCCCTGCTGGGCGCCATCGCGCTCGCCACCCTTCCCCCCTGGTGGCCCCTGCGCGTCGTGGGCAGCGTGGTGCAGGCGCTGGTGCTGGTCCGCTCCTTCATCCTGGTCCACGACTACCTGCACGGTTCGCTGCTGTCGGGCTCGCGGCTGGGAAAGGCCCTGTTCCACACCCACGCGGTGCTGTTGCTGACGCCGCCGCGCGTCTGGAGCGAGACGCACAACCACCACCACGCGAACACGGCCCGGCTGGCGGCCTCCTCGTCGGGGACGTTCACCACGTGGACGGCGCGGCAGTGGCGTGAGGCCACGGCGCTGGAGCGGCTGGCCTACGTGGTGGAGCGGCATCCGCTGGTGATGATCTTCGCGTATCCGCTCGCGTTCTTGAGTGGGCTGTGCATCGTGCCGTTCGTGAAGCACCCGCTGCGCTACTGGAGCGCGGGCTTCGCCGTGCTCCTCCACGTGGCCATCAGCGTGGCGGTGCTCTCCTTCGGGGGACTGGGTGTGTACCTCACGGCGATGGCGCTGCCGCTGTCGCTCGGCTACGCGCTGGGGGCGTACCTCTTCTTCTCCCAGCACAACTTCCCGGACGTCGCGCTGCGCGAGGACCAGGACTGGACGCACGCGAGCGCGGCCCTGGAGGCGTCGAGCTACCTCGCCTGTGGCCCCGTCATGGCGTGGTTCACCGGCAACATCGGCTACCACCACGTCCACCACCTCAACCCGCGCATCCCCTTCTACCGGCTGCCGGAGGCCATGGCCGCCATTCCGGAGCTCCAGAACCCCCGCACCACCACCCTGCGCCCCAGGGACGTGCTGGCCTGTCTGCGACTCAACGTCTGGGATGGGGAGCGG
>NZ_JAAIYB010000604.1 GCF_010894475.1 Myxococcus vastator | reverse complement strand
GCGCAGCTGTCGCCCCCTCCCGATTCGGAGAAGGCGCCGCTGCCGGTGGGCTACGTGGAGGTGCTCAACCCCGCCTTCCCCAACGCCGCGCCGCCCACGCCGGTGGTGCACCGGGGCCGCCGCTACGGGCTGGAGGACCTGGCGCCGTACTTCGGCGAGGGCAAGAAGCAGGAGGCCCGTGACGCGTTCGACCGTGGACAGTACCCGCGCGCCCGCGAGCTGCTGAAGGACGAGGGCGACAGCCCGCCGGTGCGCTACCTGCGCGCCCTGGCCGCCGTCCGCGCCGGGGATGACGCATCCGCCGCCACGGAGTTCGCCGCGCTGGCCCCGGACTACCCCGCGCTGAAGGATCGCTGCCTGACGCATGGCGGCGTGGCGCTGGAGAGCCTGCGCCGCTTCGACGAAGCCGCGGCGCTGCTGGAGCAGGTGCCGCCGGAGTCCAAGCTGTACGTGGACGCACGGCTGGCCCTGTCGCGCGTGCTGCGCAAGAAGAAGGACGCCGAGGGCGCCATGGCCGCGCTGGAGCCGCTCACGTCGCGCGCGGCGCCCAGCTGGGGCCGCAACGTGGGCGCCGAGGCGCTGATGGCCATCGCCGACATCGCCGCGGAGAAACGGGACAAGGCCGCCGAGCGCGCCGCGCTGTGGCGCCTGTGGGCCGCGCATCCGTTGTCCGCCCTGTCGAAGCAGGCCGAGCGGCGCCTCAAGGGGCAGACACCGCCGTTGGAGGCGAAGGTGGGGCGCGGCGAGGCGCTGGTGGAGCTGCACCGCAACAAGGCCGGCCTGGCGCAGCTGGAGCCGCTGCTGCCGAAGCTCAAGCTCCCGGACCCGCTGGCCTGCCGCGCGCACTTCGTCTTCGGCAAGGGCCTGCGCAAGGAGCGCCAGCACACGCGCGCCATCCAGGTGCTGACGCCGGTGGCGGAGCAGTGCCAGGACCGCGACCTGCTGGCGCGCGTGCTGTACGTGCTCGGCTCGTCGCGCTCCATCGTGGACCAGACGCGGGGCATGGAGACCTACGAGCGGCTGGCGCGCGAGTTCCCGGACCACTCGTTCGCGGATGACGGCCTCTTCTACGCGGCCGACCTCTACCTGAAGACGGGCCGCCCGAAGGAGGCCATGGCCCGCCTGGACACGCTGGCCCGGCTGTACCCGCAAGGGGACTTCCTGGGCGAGGCGCTCTTCAAGGCGTTCTGGATTGCCCGCACCACCGGCGTGGAGGACTCCGGCCTGTCGTTCCTGGACCGCATCGAGGCGCAGTTCGCCACGGCGGACGAGAGCTATGACGTGGAGCGCGCGCGCTACTGGCGGGCGCGGACGATGCAAGAGAAGGGCAACATCCAGGGCGCGGCGGAGCTGTTCGAGACGCTCTCCGTGGACCACCCGGCGACCTACTACGGGCTGATGGCGCGCTCGCAGCTGGCGAAGGTGGACCCGCCGCGGCTGGAGAAGGTGTCCGCCGCGGTCTTCACCGTGCCCGAGGCCGTCAGCCCCTGGCCGCTGTTCGCCGGCCCCATGGGCGAGGACCCGCACTTCCGCGCGGGCGTGGAGCTGTACCGCCTGGGCTTCAAGGAAGCCGTGTCGTCCGAGCTGCTGGCCGTCAACCGGACCAACCTGCCCGCGGAGTCCGTGCGCCTGCTGGTGCTGGTGCTGCACGAGGCCGGGGACGAGCGCTCCGCCCACGCGGTGGCGCGGCTGGCGCTGCGCAAGGACTTGAGTGGACCTATCACCGCGCAGACGCGCGTGGTGTGGGAGGTGGCCTATCCCAACGCCTTCCGCGACCTCATCGAGAAGCACACCGCGGACGCGGGCGTGGAGCCGGACCTGCTCCAGGCGCTGATGCGGGAGGAGAGCGCGCTGGACCCCAAGGCGCTCTCGTGGGCGGGGGCGATGGGCCTCACCCAGTTGATGCCGTCCACCGCGAAGGGCGTGGCGCGCGAGCTGAAGCTCAAGCGCTTCAGCGTGGACCAGCTGCTCCAGCCCGACCTCAACATCCGCATGGGGGCCCACTACCTGGGCGGCCTGCTCAAGCGCTTCAAGGGGCACACGCCCTACGCGGTGGGCAGCTACAACGCGGGGCCCGGCGCGGTGAATCGTTGGAGGTCCGACAGACCGGACCTGGCGCTGGACGCGTGGGTGGAGGAGATCCCCATCTCCGAGACACGCGGCTACATCAAGCGCGTGCTGCGCTCCTTCAACACGTACCAACTGCTGTACGGACGGGCGCCCAAGCTGCCGGTGCTCAAGAGCGCCGCGAAGTAGGGCCACCGCCCTCCGGGCGCTTGCTGGGTGGTGTCGGTGGAGAATTCGTGCGGAATGGAGCGTGAAGGCCGCGGGTTATGTCCACGCCCTGAAAAAGGGTGCCCGCGTGTGGGGGTCCCCCTATGCAACTGGCCGGAAACGTGACACATGGCCAAGGCCGCACCCTCACACGGCGTGGCAACCAGCTCAATTCATGAGGCTGGTAGAGAAAGACGAAGAGAAGCGTAATGGCGACTGGTACCGTGAAGTGGTTCAACGACGCGAAGGGCTTTGGGTTCATCATGCAGGACGGCGGTGGCGAGGATCTTTTCTGCCACCACACTGCGATTCAGACCCAGGGCTTCCGCACGCTGCAGGAAGGCCAGAAGGTCGAGTTCGACGTGGCCCGTGGCCCCAAGGGCCTGCAGGCTCAGAACGTTCGCCCGGTCTGAGTACCTCCTGAGCGCTCCTAGCGCTCAGTCCGAAGGCTCAGTCTCCCCGAGGGAGGCTGGGCCTTTTCCTTTTTTGTCACCCCGATAGACTCGGGGCGTGGGCGCCCCGTCGAACAGTGGAGACGGTGGGAAGAATGCGCTCTTGCGCGCGCTCCCCTCCGTCGAGCAGCTCCTGCGGCGCCCGTCGCTGGAACCCCTGTTGAGTGGAGTCCCCAGGGCGCGTGCCGTGGCCGCGCTCCGGCTGGCGGTCGACCGGGCGCGGGGCCGGCTGGTGGCCTCGGGGGGACCGGGCTTCGAGGACGCGGACGTCCAGCACGCCCTGGACACGCTGGCCGCACCGGGGCTGCGGCCCGTGCTCAACGCCACCGGGGTGGTGCTGCACACCAACCTGGGACGCGCCCCCCTGGCGGCCTCGGCCGTGGCGCGCGTGGCGGAGGTAGCCCGGGGGTACTCCAACCTCGAGTACGACCTGGATGAAGGCGCGCGGGGCAGCCGCTACGCGCCGCTGGTGGGGCTGCTGCGCTCGCTGACGGGCGCGGAGGACGCGGTCGTCGTCAACAACTGCGCGGGCGCGGTGCTGCTGGTGCTGGCGGCGCTGGCGTCCGGCCGCGAGTGCGTGGTGTCGCGCGGTGAGCTGGTTGAGATTGGCGGCGGCTTCCGTGTCCCGGAGGTGATGCGGCAGTCGGGCGCGAAGTTGGTGGAGGTGGGCACCACCAACCGGACGCGGCTGGCGGATTACTCGGCGGCGCTGGGCGCGGAGTCAGCGCTGCTGGTGAAGGTGCACCGCTCCAACTTCGCGTTGGTGGGCTTCACGGAAGAGGTGGAGGTCGCGGAGCTGTCGGCGCTGGGCCGCGCTCGCGGCGTGCCGGTGTTCCAGGACCTGGGCGCGGGCGCGCTGGTGCCGTTGAAGGGCGAAGGCCTGAGCCGCGAGCTCACGGTGGCCCAGGCCGTCGCGGCGGGCGCGGACGTGGTGGCCTTTTCGGGGGACAAGCTGTTGGGAGGACCCCAGGCGGGCGTCGTGGTGGGCCGGTCCGCGCTGCTGGCGCGCATCAAGGCCCACCCGCTCATGCGGGCCCTGCGGGTGGACAAGCTGACGGTCGCCGCGCTCGAAGCCACGCTGGCGCTTTACCGGGATGGCCGGGCGGAGGAGGTTCCGGTGCACCGCCTGCTCGCCCAGGCGCCGGAGGACCTGCGGGCCCGGGCGGTACGGCTGGAGGGCCTGCTGGCGGGGCGGGGTGTGCGTGCG
>NZ_JAAIYB010000603.1 GCF_010894475.1 Myxococcus vastator | reverse complement strand
GCCCACCGCCACCGCGAGGAACACCGCCGTGCCCGCCACCAGCCCCAGACGCAGCGGCCACCGGTCCGCCACCACCGGCGGCAGCCTGCCCGACACGCGCAGCACCACCGCCGCGCCCGCCAGCAGCGCCGCCGCCTGGAAGGCCCCGCCCGGCAGGCGGCTGCCCACCCACAGGAGGTACAGCGCCACCAGCACCGCCACCGGCACGCCCAGCCGCGCCAGCGCCGGCAGCACCGGGCCCGCGTCCACCGGCGCGTCCGCCGGGCCCGCGGGCCTCGCCGGCAGCACGGCCCAGGCGGCCAGCCCGGCCAGCCACAGCACCCCCACCTCCAGCAGCGTGTCGTAGGCGCGAAAGTTGAGCAGCACCGCGGTGACGGGGTTCTTCACGCCGCTGTCCGGCAGGCGCTCGCGCACAAGCTCCGGCAGCCGTGTGGGCGGCGCGGGCAGCGTCCACAGGACCCACAGCAGCAGCCCCCCCACGACGGCGCACGGCAGCGCCACCCAGGGCCTCCAGGCCAACGGGCGCTCCCGCGCGCGCCCCAGCCGGACCGCCGCGTCCAGCAGCAGCGCGCCGGTGAAGCCCGCGCTCAGCCCCGCCTCGGCCAGCGCCACGTCCACCGCGCCCAGCCGCACCCACGCCAGCGCCAGCAGCAGCCCGTAGGCGATGAACACCACGCAGGCCTGGAACACGTCCCGGGCGCAGACGGCCCGCCAGACCAGCAGCGGCAGCGCCAGCGCCAGCAGCGCGTCCAGCATCAGTCCCGCGTCCATGGCCGCTCCCGTCCGGACGCCCGCGCCGCGAAGCGCCCCACCAGTTGCCCCGACGCGGCGCTCGCCACCAGCGCCAGGACCCACACCACCAGCACCTTCAGCGCCGCGGCCACGGACTCCGCGCGCAGCAGCAACCCCAGCGCCACCAGGCCCAGCCCGGCCCCGTCCGCCTTGGACACCGCGTGCAGCCGGCACAGCACGTCCGGGAAGCGCAGCAGCCCCACCGTCCCCGCGGTGAAGAACAGCGCCCCCAGCACCACGAGCGCGGAGGAGAGGACGTCTCGCGTCAGCGCCATCATGGCCGCTCCTCGGGCGCGGCCGGTGGCCGGGTGATGAAGGTGGCGGTGGACACCACGGCCAGCACCACCAGCACCAGCGCCACGTCCCGCAGCGGCCCACGCTCCTCCGCCTCCGCCAGCAGCAGGAGGATGGCCACCCCCGTGGTGCCGAAGAGGTTGGCGGACACCATCCGGTCCGCCGCCGTGGGCCCGCGCAGCAGCCGCCACAGGCCCACCAGAACGTTGAGCAGCAGGACGACGGCCACGCCCAGGAAGAACGCGCTCATGGCCGCGGCCCTCCCACCGGCGCGACGCCGAAGATGGCGGCCACGCTCCGCTCCAGCGCGCGCAACTCCTCCAGCGCGGCCTCGCGCGCGGGCGCTCGCGCGTCCAGCAGGTGCAGCGTGAGGTGGCCCTCGTCCAGGTCCACCCCGAGCGTCCCCGGGATGAGGCTGCCGACGCTGGAGAGGAACACGCGCGAGGGCAGGCCTGGCAGCCGCACCGGCACGTCCAGGTACCCCGGCGACACCGGGGGCCCCGGCCGAAGCGCCCGAAGCGCCACGTCGACACTGCCGGTGAGCGCCCGCCGCGCGAAGCCCGGCAGGAAGCGCAGCAACGCCCACCACCGGACTCCCGTGGGGCCCGGTGGAGACAAGGCCAGGCTCGCCGCCAGCGCCAGCGGCACCGCCACCAGCCCCACCCACAGCCCCTCCGGATGGGCCTCCACGAGCACCGCCCACAGCACGGACAGCAGAATGCCCCGGACAGCGAGGGTCCACGCCCGGCGCGGGCCTCGGAAGCTGTGGGCTTGGGGAGAAGGCATGCGGTGGCACCCGTGGCGCCAATGAGTCGGCATCCCACGCCCCTCGCGGCCATCGTCCCGCGGGGCCGCCCGCTGTCGCGGTCCGTTCCCGCACACGCCCTGGCACGAGGCACGCGGGCGCAGCCCCCTCCGCGAGGGACGCTCCCCGCGCCAACCGCACCTTCAGTTCGTTGGCCTCAACCCGCCACGGCCGCGTGCCGGGCTGTCATGGCGCGGGACGGCCACCGAGGAACTCAGTGCCGGATTCGACGAACGCGATGGGATTCCCGAATGGATCGACCGCATAGAACAGCGTCTCGCCCCACGGCATGTGCTCGACGGGCGTCACCGCGGTAGCGCCAGCCGAAAGGCATCGCTCGCGGAGGGCTCCGAGGTCCCTGGTCGAGAAGTACACGTACTGGAACGGATGTGGGCGCCAGGTCTCGCCATGTTCGGCGGCATCGCCATCCTCACGTGGCGAGTAGCAGGCAAGCACGGCCCCGCCGGCGTCCGCAGCGGCGAAGTAGTGCCGGCCTGGGGAGACGCGCTCCCCTGGAAGGCCAAGCACCTGAGCGTAGAAGCGTGTTGCCTGCTCGATGTCGGCAACCGGGAGGATGATTCGAAAGAGCATCATCGGGGACTCCAGTCATTCATGGGTTCGACGGCTCATGGCCTTGGGAGGGCGCCAGTGCACCGCGTCTCGCCCCGCTTCGCCGTCCCACGGCCCCCCATGAGCAGCAGGAGGACGACGCACGAACGGTCCGAGATGAATGTCATCCGGAGAACTCCTGGTCGAAGAGGACCCCGCTGGTGGGCAGCGGCTTCAGCGGGCATGGTCGAATGCGACTGTCCCGGGGTCCAGGAGAATGACACGGCCTCGCGGCGCCGCCGGGTGCGGCGCGAACCTCAAAGCTTTCAAGACGCGGAAGTCCCGCGCCAGGCCATTGACCTGATGTGCGGGAGCGGGATAGCGCGCCCAGTCCCACTTCCGCTCAAAAGGAGCGCATCTTGGTCCGTCGACTTCTCCCCTCCCTCCTGCCGTTGCTGCTGCTGGCCTCCACGGCCGCGGCGCAGACCACCCCCACCGCCATCACCTTCGATGGCTATTGGAACGAGACGCCGTCGGTGGAGCTGATTCCCGTGGGCGGCGCGGTGGTCGTCAACTACGACACCAGCCGCCTGCCGCAGTGCCGGGGCACCACCTCATCGGGCGACCCGACCTGGACCATCACCGGCCACGTCCAGGTGAACCGCGGCCCGGTGGTGAGCTTCTGGGTGGCCGGCCACGCGCCGGACGGCAACCCCTCCCAGCGCACCCTGCATCTCCCCGCGGGGTTGAGCGGCGCCCTGGTGATGTGGTTCGACATCTCCAGCCAGGGCTGCCAGGCCTGGGACTCCAACTACGGGAGCAACTACCACTTCCCCATCGGCGCGCCGACCCTCTCCTTCAACGCGAACTGGGACGAGCCCGTGGCGGGCACGCTGCGCGCCGGCCAGGAGTTCATCGTCAACTACGACGTGGCCCGCCTGCCCGAGTGCCGCGCCACGTACAACGGCCCGGCCTGGGCGATTGTCGCGCAGTACCGCTTCGACAACGGCCCCATCCAGGAGACGGTCGTCACCGGCTCCGGCAGGTCCGTGCCGGCGGCCATCACCGCTCCGGCCGGCGCCCGCCACCTGGAGATGTGGTTTCGCAACACGGATCGCAGCTCCTGCGTGCGCTACGACAACAACTACGGCGCCAACTATCACTTCGCAGTGGAGTGAGCCGCAACGGCGTGGGTGGACGGGTTGACGACGCGGCCTGCCTCCGCCGCCTCGGCCGTTCGCTCGTAATCGGCGAAGGAGCCGAGCAATCCGTTGAGATTGCTCGGCTTCCTCTGGCGAGGAGTCCTCGCAAGTCCCACCTGTCACCCCAGGTCCCCTCCAGGCTTGGAGACATCTTGGAGACAGCGTCAGGGAGTAAGGGCCCGCTCAGGAATTAGTTAGCCGAATAGGGGAATAGCCAGAGGGGCCGAGCGCGTTGGCCGGGTATGGACGCGGAAAAGGCCGTGGCGGAGCGATACCAGGCACTTCGAGATGTCATGGATGA
>NZ_JAAIYB010000602.1 GCF_010894475.1 Myxococcus vastator | reverse complement strand
CGACTGCCCCTGGCGCCCCTGTCCCGAGCGCTGGCCACCACGGCGCTGGCGACGGGCCTGCGACTCGGAGCCGTTGCGGCCGTTCGAATCGAAGCGGTTCTCCAGCGACTGACGCCTGCGCTCCAGCGCCTCGCGCAGGCTGGCAATCTGGTCCGGTGAACCGGAGGCCCGGGCGCGGGCAGCGGCCTGCGCCTCACCGGAGCGAGCACTTTGTGAACCTTCCGTGCCCTGCTGTCCCTCGGCGCCCTCCGTTCCCTGTCCGGACGCGCGCGCGGCCTCCGTCTGTGCCGCTTCGCCGTTCTCGGACGCGTGCGGCGTCCCGTTCTCCCCCATTCCACCCGCGTCGTCGGACGCGCCGCCCTCCTTGCCGCCTTCCAGCGTCATCAGCGCCTGCTCCAACGCCTCGCGCTCACGCGTGGCGGCCTCGGCGCCTCCCGCGGCGCCCAGCGCATCCTCCAACGCCCGCGCGGCCTCCGCGGCCTGGGCCAGCTGCGCGGCGGCCTCCGCGGCCTGCTCGGACAGCCGCTTCTCCAGCGCGTCGGCGGCCTCCCAGTCTCCAGCGTCGAAGCGGCCCTCGGCGACCTCCTCGGCCAGGCGCCGCAGCTCGTCCTCGACGGCCTCCTCCAGCACCTCTTCCTTGGCGAGCGCCTCCGCCCGCGCCTGGACCGCGGCCACCTTCGCCGCGGCGGCGGCATTCACGGCGCGGCCTCGTGGCGCGGACAGGGGCAACAGGAAGCCCGCCACCGCGAACAGCACCGCGCCCGCGAGCGCGGCGGCCGGGCGTCGCCACTTCACGTCGGGAGGCTTCACCCCACTTGCGAGCTGATTGACGGCCAGCTCCCACTCCCCCACCGGGCGCTCCAGCCGGGTGAGCAGCAGCCCGCCCGCGTTCGCCGACCGGTCCGCGAGCACCGCCGCCTGCTCCAACGACACCCGCCGGGAACGCGCACGCCAGAACCACGCGCCCAGCCCCAGCGCCAGCACCGGCGGCAGGGCCCAGACGAAGGCGCCGCGCAGGAGGAGCCGGGCCAGCACGCAGGCCGTGGCGGTGGCCCACATCGGGACGATGCCGGCCTCCGCCCATGCCACCGCGTTGAGGCGCCGCTGCACGCGCCGGATGGGCGCGAGCACCAGGGCCTGAAAGCGGCGTTCTTCACTGGCAGCCATGAAGCGCCGAGTGTCGACTACTCGGCCCATTCCCCACAAGCGACGCGACGCCCAGCCGTCGCGGTCGGGGTGTGAGCGGTCGCCTCCCGCCGTGCATTGACGCCCCCTCCCGCTGCCCGGCGTGGATCGCCCGAGCCTCGCGGACACCGACGCGGCATCCCGGCGGAGGAAGTGCCCATGGCCGCGCCTTCACGCGAGACTGCCCCAGGTGCCGCCTCGCGCGCCAAAGATGGCCCACCCACTGTCCCCAAGTGCCATCAAGCCCACCGGACTGCTGCTACAACCCATCTTCCGGATGCTCCTCGCCCGCCCTCCAGAACTGGCGCCCCAGGCGCCGTGGCCGGACATGCCGCTGGTGGTGTGGCCCACCGCATTGGCGATGTGGGGCCCCGGCGACGCGACGACGAAGCACGCCCACCACGCCATGCACCTGGTGCTGTGCCGGCAGGGCGTCCTGTCCGTCCGCGCGCAGGGCCTGAAGACGGCCGAGCAGGCAGCCGGCGTGCTCGTGGGCCCGGACCTTCCCCATGCGCTCGACGCGCGCGACAGCGAGGTCATCATCCTCTTCATCGAGCCCGAGAGCGACGACGGCGCGCGACTCCAGGCCGCGCTCGACGGGCCCATACGCCTGTTCGACACGACGCAGCGCGATGCCCTCCTCGGCGGGCTGCCCACGGCGGGAGCACTGACGCACGAAGCGGTCGGCGGATGGATGGAGTCCACGCTGGCCGCCCTCTCCGGGACGCCCGGAGCTCCCCGTCACCTCCACCCGCGCGTGCGCAAGCTGCTGCGCCACCTGCGCGCGGAGGCCGCGCCGGAAGACACCTCGCTCGACGCCCTGGCCCAGATCGCGGGCCTCTCGCCCGGCAGGCTGATGCACACGTTCACCGAATCCGTCGGTGTGCCGCTGCGGCCCTATCTCCTGTGGCTCCGGCTCCAGCGGGCCGCGGGCGCCATCGCCGCGGGCCGCACCCTGGGTGACGCCGCCCACGCGGCCGGCTTCTCGGATGCGGCGCACCTGACGCGCACCTTCCGGCGGATGTTCGGCACCACGCCGTCATCACTTCAGCGCCGTGGACCGCGCGTCCAGGCGCAGGGCCGCACCAGCGCGCCGCCACCGACAAGGCCCAGGAGTTAGATAGCGCTCGCGGCCTGGAACAAGGCCTGATGGCCCACCCGCGCGACCAGCGGTAGCACCGAGACCGGAGGTTGCACGACGCGCGCCGCTCAGAACGCAGCCAGTTCGTTCAAGCGAACGCCAGCACCGGGGCCCCATCCTGGAGTCAACGGCACGGCAGGCCACCCCCGCCCGTGCCTCTCTTCAGGAGCACACCCCATGTCCTTCGCCATCCTGTTGCTGTCCTTCTTCCTGCTGCTGCACCTGCCTCCGCTGCGGCGCCTCCCCGCGCTGTCCACGCCCACGGCGCGCGCCGCGGTCGCCGCGGGGCTCTTCTTCGTGGGCGCGGGCGTCATGCACTTCGTCATGCCCGCGCGCTACGCGGCCATGATTCCGCCGCGGCTGCCGTCACCCGCGTTCTGGGTCTACCTCTCCGGGGTCGCGGAGGTCGCGGGCGGGCTGGGGCTGCTGCTGCCACGCACGCGTCGGCTCGCGGCGCTGGGGCTCATCGCACTGCTGCTGGCCATCCTCCCCGCCAACATCCACGAGGCCCAGGCCAACACCGCCGCCCACGTGCTGCCCTTCCCGGACGGGTACTTCTGGCTGCGCATCCCCTTCCAGCTCGTCTACGTCGCCTGGGTGGCGTGGGCCGGCGGCTGGTGGCCCGTCCGCGACCGTGCGCGCCTGGAGGTCCACGGTTAGGCTGGCGCGCACCATGCACTTCCGAAAGCTCGGCCGCAGCGGCCTCGTCGTCAGTGAGATTTCCTACGGCAACTGGATTACCCACGGCTCCCAGGTGGAGGAGGAGGCCGCGCTCGCCTGCGTGCGCGCGGCGCTGGACGTGGGCATCACCACCTTCGACACTGCGGACGTGTACGCGGCGACCCGCGCCGAGGAAGTGCTCGGCCGCGCCCTGAAGGGCCAGCGCCGCGCCGGCTACGAGTTCTTCACCAAGGTGTACTGGCCCACCGGCCCCGGGAAGAATGACCGCGGCCTGTCGCGCAAGCACATCCTGGAGAGCATCGACGGCTCGCTGCGCCGGCTGCAGACCGACTACGTGGACCTGTACCAGGCCCACCGCTTCGACGTGGAGACGCCGCTGGAGGAGACGATGCTCGCGTTCGCCGACATCGTCCGCCAGGGCAAGGCGCTGTACATCGGCGTCTCCGAGTGGACGGCCGACCAGATTCGCCAGGGCGCCGCGCTGGCCCGCGAGCTGCGCGTGCCCTTCATCTCCAACCAGCCGCAGTACTCCATGCTCTACCGCGTCATCGAGCCGCAGGTCATCCCGGCCTCTGACGAAGCGGGCCTGGGGCAGATTGTCTGGTCCCCCATCGCTCAGGGCGTCCTCACCGGCAAGTACCTGCCCGGCCAGGCGCCCCCCGTCGGGAGCCGCGCCACGGAGGCTAACGCCGTCCGCTACGGCATCACCCGCTTCATGACGGACGACGTGCTCACCCGCGTGCAGCAGCTCGTCCCGCTGGCGAAGGACGCCGGCCTCTCCATGGCCCAGCTCGCCGTGGCCTGGGTGCTCCAGAATCCCAGCGTCTCCTCCGCCATCGTCGGCGCCTCCCGGCCGGAGCAGGTGCACGACAACGTGAAGGCCGCGGGCGTGAAGCTGGAGCCGGAGCTGCTGCGCCGGATTGACGCGGTGCTGGGCCCCGCCATTGAACGGAAT
>NZ_JAAIYB010000601.1 GCF_010894475.1 Myxococcus vastator | reverse complement strand
GATGGGCGCGGGGCGGCGGGCCATCACCCTTCACAAGGACATCAACGTGAATGCGCCGGTGGATGAGGTGTTCGCCTTCTGGAGGGAGATGCAGAACTTCCCCCGGTTCATGACGCACGTGGATGAAGTGATTCCGGGCATCGAGGGCCGCTCCCACTGGAAGGTGCGCGGGCCCGCGGGGCTGCACTTCGAATGGGACGCCGTCGTCACGAAGTTCGTGCCCAACAAGGTGCTGGCCTGGAAGAGCGTGGAGGGCACGGCGGTGGAGAACCTGGGCGTCATCCACTTCGAGTCCACGCCGCGCGGCGGCACGCGGGTGGACATCCGGCTGTCCTACAACCCGCCAGCGGGAGCCATTGGCCATGCCTTCGCGAAGCTGCTGGGCGCGGACCCCAAGAAGCAGATGGATGATGACCTGCTGCGCTTCAAGTCGCTGCTGGAGCGGGGCAGGGCCACCGGCCGCGAGACGGTGACGCGTGAGCAGGTCTCGCCGCGGTCCATGGTGTCCCGGGGCACGCTCACACACTGAGCGCGGGCGGGCGCTGCCCGCGCGGTCATGCGCCACGAGACGGCCCGGCTTCCGCCGATTGTGAGCCGCTGGAGTCGCTGCTCGGTGGGGAGAACGAGGACGCGCCCGTGTCATGGGCGCCCGGTGTTCTCCCGCGGCGAACTCCCAGGGCTTGCGAGCACCCAGCGGGCCTCCGGCACCTTGAATTCGGGCAGGCCGCCATCCACCTGGGCGAACGCGTCCGAAAGGAAGTCCAGCGCCCGCAGTGACTCGAAGGCCCCCGCGGGGAGGACGACATAGAAGTGGTTGAGGACCACCGGGGGCGCGCGCGGTGGCGCCGCCGCGGGTCGCGTGGGCAGCGTGTTCGTCACCTGTCCCAGGGACACGAGCGGCTCACCCGGATTCTAGCGTCCGGAGCCGCCTGCGCGGCCAACATCAGGTTCAAGAGCACCATCACCGTCAGCACGTCCGACCTCCCGGGTCCGGGAATCCCCGAGCCCTGTCGCATGCCTGGAATGCTGTCAGCGGGAGTCTTGTAATGCAATCGAGTTGCGTTTGATGTCGGGTCTTCGTTATGGGGATGACCCATGCTTGAAGCGAAGAAGCTGTCAAAACGCTATGGCCAGCACCTGGCCCTGGAAGGACTGGACCTGTCCATCGGGGCGGGCGAAGTGTTCTGCCTGCTGGGTGCGAACGGGGCGGGGAAGACCACCACGCTGAACCTCTTCCTGGGCTTCATTACCCCCACGCAAGGCGAGGCCCGCGTCGCGGGGTTGGCGGTCCAGCAACACGAAGCCCAGGTGCGCGGGCTCCTGGCGTACGTGCCCGAGCTGGTGATGCTCTACCCTCGGCTGACCGGCCGGGAGAACCTGGCCTACTTCAACACCCTGGCGGGCCGTCCGGCGCTGTCCCCCCAGGAGTCCACCGGGTGGCTGGCGAACGCGGGGCTGCAGCCGGGGGCCATGGACGTGCCCGTCGGCCGCTATTCGAAGGGCATGCGGCAGAAGGTCGGCATCGCCATCGCGCTGGCGAAGGGCGCGCGGGCGTTGCTGCTGGATGAGCCCACGTCCGGATTGGATCCGCTGGCGTCCAACGAGCTCTCCGAGCTGCTGCTGCGCCTGAGTGGTGAAGGCATGGCGGTGCTCATGGCGACGCATGACCTGTTCCGCGCGAAGGAGTCCGGCACGCGGGTGGGCATCATGAAGGCGGGCCGGCTGGTGGAGACGCGCGCCACGCGGGACCTGGGGCACGCGGAGCTGGAGCAGCTCTACCTGGCGCACATGCGTGGCTGAGGACCGACGAATGATTCGAGCCATCGCCCGAAAAGAGTGGATGGAGCTGTCGCGCGACGGACGCTTCCGCGTCGCGGGAGCCCTGGTGTTCTTGCTGGCCCTGGTGGGCATCGCGGTCGGCGCGCTCCATGTCCGGGACTCCCGTGCCGAGCGCGAAGCCGGTGCTCGCCTGACGCGCCAGCATTGGCTGGAGCAGGGAGAGAAGAACCCGCACTCGGCCGCGCACTACGGTGTCTGGGCGTTCAAGCCCGAGTCCGTCCTGGCCGCGTTCGACCGCGGCGTGGAGCCGTACCTGGGCGTCGCCGTCTACCTGGAAGCGCACAAGCGGAACGCCACCCAGTACCGGCCCGCGGCGGACGCCACGGCGGCGGCGCGCTTCGGGGAGCTGACGGGGGCAGGGGTCCTCCAGCTCCTGGTGCCGCTGCTCATCATCCTGCTGACCTACTCCGCGTTCACCGCCGAGCGGGAGCAGGGGACGCTGCGCCTGCTGCTGAGCACCGGCGTGCGCCGTCATCAGCTCGTGTTGGGCAAGGCCCTGGGCATAGGGCTGGCGCTCGCGGCGCTGCTGGTGCCCCTCTTCGTCGTGGTCGTGGTGTTGGTGGTGGGCCTGGGCGGCGGAGCGGGCGTCTCGCCGGGCGAGCTGCTGGGGCGTCTGTCGGGGCTGTCGCTGGGGTATGGGCTGTACCTGGCGGGCTTCGTGTTCCTGGGGCTGGCGGTCAGCGCGTGGGCGCGGACGTCCCGAGGGGCGCTGGTGGCGCTGCTGGGCGTGTGGATGGTCAACGCGCTGCTGGTGCCCCGGCTCGCGGTGGACGCGGCCCGGGCATGGGCGCCGGTGCCCACGGCGCAGGACTTCGCGCGGCAACTGGCGGAGGACTACGAGAAGGGCCTGAGCGGTCATGACCCGGTGGACCAGCGACAGGCGGCGCTCGAGCGCGAGACGCTGGCGCGCTACGGCGCGGCATCCCTGGAGGCGCTTCCCGTCAACTTCCGGGGCATCGCGCTCCAGGCGGGAGAGGAGTACAGCAACCGCGTGGGCGCGCAGCGCTTCGGCGAGCTGGAGGCGCGCTACGGCGAACAGGAGCGACTGCACCGCTTCTTCGCGCCGCTGTCTCCCATGTTGGCGCTGAGGCACCTGTCGGCATCGCTCGCGCGGACGGACCTGTCCGCGCACCTGCGCTTCACGAGGCAGGCGGAGCAGTATCGGCAGGGGCTGGTGAAGCAGATGAATGACACCATCACGTTTCGCTCGAAGTACGGCGACGCGGACTACAAGGCGGACGCGTCGCTGTGGCGTGAGGTGCCGGAGCTGAGCCTGGACGAGGAGCGGCTCCCGGAGGCGCTGGGCGCGCAGGTGCCGGGGCTTCTCCTGCTGGGATTCTGGCTGGCGTGGACCACCTTCTTCGCGCTGCGCGCTTGCGCACGCCTGAGCGCCGTTTGAGGCACGAGGAGACCCTGAAGATGTCCTTGCTTCGACACGAGTGGTTCCTGCTCCGGAAGGACCGGATGCTCGCCTTCTCCGCCGCGCTCCTGCTCGGCTTGATGGCGTTGGGCCTCTACAACGGCTGGCGTTTCACCCGGGACCTGCGGACCTACCAGCAGCTCCTCGTCGCACAGGAGACGGAGCGGCGTTCCCGTCTGGCGGAGCAGGCGGAGGCCTTGCGCCAGGGGCGAGGGCCGGCGCTGCCGCCCTGGAAGAGCCCGGCGATGCCGGTGCCAGTGGGCAACACGCTCGTCCAGCCCGAAGCCCTGCTGCCTCCGGGGCCGCTGGGGGCGTTCACCGTGGGGCAGATGGACCTGTTGCCGTCCGCCTACCAGGTGTCGCTCCAGGGGCGCCTCACGGACTTCGCGCGTGACACGTTGGAGCACCCGGTGCACCTGGCGACCGGAACGTTGGACCTGTCGTTCGTGCTGCTCTACCTGCTGCCCCTGTTCGCGCTGGCGTTCTCGTTTGACCTGGTGTCGCGTGAACGAGAGGACGGGACGCTGCGGCTGGTGCTCGTGCAGGCCACGGGGCTGCGCGGCTGGGCGCTGCGAAGGCTCGCGGTGCGCGCGGGTGTCCTGCTGGGCCTGTGCGTGCTGGCGGGCGTCGCCGGCTACGCGCTGACGGGCGGGGCAGGGGGCGTGGGAAGGCTGGCGGGGTGGCTGGCGCTGGTGGTCGGATA
>NZ_JAAIYB010000600.1 GCF_010894475.1 Myxococcus vastator | reverse complement strand
CCCCCAAGCCCAGCCCCAGATAGCGCCGCATGGGCCCCGGCTCGCCCACCACCATCACCAGCGCGAGGACCCCGAGGATGAAGTAGGCCACGTGGACCGGAGCGAGGGGGGCCTCGCGCGCCAGCCAGCCCGTAGCCAGCAGTTGCAGCACCAGGCCCACCTGCGCCACCCCCTTCGCGGGGCCGCGGTTGAGCACCAGCACCAGCGCGAGCACCGCGTCCAGGCACACCAGGCCGTACGTCCACGCGGGGTCCTCCAGCGAGCCCAACAGGCCGGCGGCGCGGACGAACCAGGCCGCGGCGCTCGCCAGCAGCACCCCCGCCGCCGGGCCCGGATGGGCGGACACCGCGCTGGTGACGAGGTCCCCGCCGAACACCGTGGCGTCGTCGTCCGCCTCCACCAGGGGCCGGTCCAGCCGCATCCGGCCGACCTTCTTGTGGGACTGGAGGTGGTCGAACGGCTCCCCGCATGAGGGGCACGCGCTGGCACCGCGCGGAATGGGGCTGTGGCCGCAGTTCGGGCAGAGAGTCTGAGGCATGGCCCCCGGCGTATACCGCACTGCCCGCGCCGCCCACGAGGCCGCGACATTCGTGTCAGGAGATTCAGGCTTTCCGCCCGGAAAGGCAGACTTCTGCGGGAAGGCTCGACTCTGACATCGAGGTCAGATTGGACCTGGGTGCCAAGAATTGTAAGCCACGTGACGAAACAAGGCCGTTGAACGAAACGTCGAGATTGCGCTCGGAGTGAACGAAAACGCTCGATGAAACGATTCATACCCGGGCAGCACCGTGAACCCAGCGAGCTGGCTGTCTGCTTAACCCCGCTTTCTACCTGGGAAATGAGGGGCATTGTCCCACCGGACAGGTAGTCAGGCGGTTGGCACCTCAACTGCATGTGTCAGACCCACGGTGTACTCACCCGCGTAGCACGGTGCGGTGGGAGGAACCCATGGGCAAGCGGACGACTCGTAGAAGTGGCGCGGTTCCCAGGCAGGGCCGGCGGGTGATGCCCGCGCTCCGGCGAACGGCCCAGCGGGCCCGGGCGGCGGCGGACAAGGTCCACCTGACGGTGGGCGAGGTCATCGCGGCGGCCTTCGAGACCTCCGGTGGGGAGCTGGTGGATGTGCTGGCCCAGCTCACCTCGCCGCAGATGACCCGGGCGCTGGGGCGCCGCATCGTCGTAGAGGGCTGAGCCCTCCGCCCCTGTCCCCGTCAGCGTGGCGCGTGCGGCTGTCCGCGCGCCGGCGTGGACGTCAGTCTCCCGCCAGCAGGATGCCGGCGGTGTAGCGCTGCCGCGTGGGCGCCCCCGCGAGCAGCTTCTCGAAGTCTTCGGCGTTGTTCGGGTGCACCAGGAAGCTGCCGGAGCGTGTCTCCAGGCGCACAGGTGCGGCCAGCGCCTGTGGCTCCTCGGCCACGGTGCCACCACTGCCCACGTCCAGGCGGTGAGGCGGCACGGTGGCGCAGGCGGTGAAGAGCAGGAAGCCAGGAACAAGAATGCGCCTCATGCGGGTCCTCCGGTGGACGGGCCCAGGAGCGGGCCAGCGCGCCCCTCCCTATGCCGCATCCCGCGCCGAGACAAGGAACCGCGCGCCAGGCCGGAAACGACGAAGGCCCGCGTCCCCTTGGGGAGACGCGGGCCTGGGACTTCACGCCGTCAGCGGCCCGGGGCTACCGGGGCTGCCAGCGCGGGCGGTGGTCATCGCCGCGCGACGTCTGGAGGGTGTAGTCGCCCACCGGGTGGATGATGGGGTCACCCACCTTGGCGCCCGCCACCGGGTCAATCTGCTGGACGTAGAGCTGCCCCCCCTGGATGTAGGCCACGTGGTGGGCATCCGGAGAGAACGACGGGAGCGTGGCGCCCTCGGCGAAGCTGACCTCATCCCCCACCGGGGCGCCGTCCGCCGTGTTGATGCGGCGCAGGAAGACGATGTTGCCCGGGTCGCCGGCGCAGGGCGAGGCGGCGCCGCCGCAGAGCACCGGCTCACCCGTGGTGGGGTTGAAGAAGTAGGCGCGCACGTACGCCACCCAGCTGCCGTCCGGCGCCCAGGTGGGGTTGGCGATGTAGGAATCCACCGAGCCACCCTCGACGGCCGCCGTGCTGAACTCGGCAATCGTCTGCACGGCGGCGCCGCCCACCGGGACGATGTAGAGCGCGGCGTTCAGCCCCACCGGCCGCGTGTCATCCGGACGGAGGAACAGGAGCTGGTCATTGACGCGGTTGTAGTGCGGCTGCTCCGCCGTGGCGCCCGCGATGGCCAGCGGCGTGGGCGCGCCGCCCACGGTGGCCGTGGAGAGGCCGACGGTGGCGGTGCTGAACGCGAACGTGTCGCCGTTGCGCCAGTCCGGGAAGGTGCCCGCGGCCGTGGCCTCCTCCACCGTGCCGCCCTCGGCCGGGACGCGGGAGATGCCGGAGATGCTGTCGCCCGCGCGGCGCACGTACAGGAGCGAGTCACCCGGCTCCCACTCCAGGTAGAGGAAGCCCTCGGTGCTGCCCGTGGTGCCGTTGGCGAGCACCGCGGGCGGGTCCGCCACCAGCGGCACGTCGCGCGCCACCAGCTCACCGGCCAGGTTCCCCGTCGAGGTGCCCGTCTCGGTGGCGCCCTGGACGAAGGCGATCCGGTTGCCGGCCGGGTTCCAGCGCGGGTAGCGGCTGTTCACCGCGGCGTCCGACAGCCGGGTGGGCTCCGGCTCGTCGAAGCGCGTCACCACCGCCGCCATGGCGTCGGTGTCATCCATGGCCGTGAAGGCCACGTGCAGCGACTGGCACGTCATGGCCTCGGCCGCGCCCTCACAGCGCAGGCCCGCGGCGCAGTCGGCGGACGAGGTGCAAGCCTCATCCTTGGCCCCGGTGCCGATGACGACCACGCCGCCGTCGCCGCCCGTGCCCGCGTCCGTGCCGGCATCCTCCTGGGTGCCCGCGTCCTCTTCGGTCCCCGCGTCTTCCTCGGTGCCCGCGTCCTCTTCGGTCCCCGCGTCCTCCTCGGGCGGCGGCTGGACATCGCGCAGCTCGCAGTCGCCAGAGCGGCACGTCCACTCCTGCCCCTCCGGGGGTGGCCCGTTGTCGCGCCGGCAGTCGAAAGCATCGACACACTCGTCACCGCACCCCGTCGACAGCACCAGCAGCGCGCCACACAGCGCGCTGAAAACGACACGCATGGTCATGGAAACCCTCCGAAGAACAGAGGGCGCGTATACCGTCAGGCTTTCCGGGCGTGCCTACCCTGCGGTGCAGGAGCGCGCAGCGTGTTCCTGACTGAACGGCCACGAGGAGTGCCCTGCTCAATGATAGACACCCACTGCCACCTGGATGCGGCGCGCTTTGATGAGGATAGGAATGATGTCCTCGCGCGCGCCTGGGCCGCGGGGCTTCACGGCATCGTCATTCCTGGCGTGGGTCCGCGTGACTGGGAGCCCCTGCGGGAGCTGTCCCGACAGGATGCCCGCCTTCAGGTGGGCCTGGGCATCCACCCGCAGCTCCTCCCTGACATGCCGCCCGAAGAGGACGACGCCGTGCTCGAGCACCTGGACGCGTTGCTCGCGAAGGGCGGCGCGGCGGCCGTGGGCGAGTGCGGGTTGGACGGCCCCAGCCTGCCGGGCGCGCCGCTGGAGCGGCAGGTGAGGGTGCTGAAGCGGCACCTCGCGCTGGCGCGCAAGCACGGCCTGCCCGTGCTGATGCACTGCCACCGGCTGCACCCGGCCCTCATCGAGCTGCTCAAGCAAGAGCCGCTACCGGAAGCGGGCCTGCTCCTGCACAGCTACAGCGGCGGCGTGGAGCTGGCGCGCTTCTACTTGCAGAAGGGCTGCCACTTCTCCTTCGCGGGCCCCGTCACCTGGGCGGAGGCCCGCAAGCCGCTGGACGCGCTCCGGGCAATCCCCCTGGAGCGGCTGATGGCGGAGACGGACGCCCCGGACCAGGCCCCCACGCCCCACCGGGGGACGCGCTCCGAGCCCGGCTACCTTCCCCACATCCTGGAG
>NZ_JAAIYB010000005.1 GCF_010894475.1 Myxococcus vastator | reverse complement strand
GCCCTGAGCTTGCTTGAGGGCCCGCCCCGTGGCCCAGAACATCCTGATCGTCGACGACGAGTCTTCCCTCTGCTGGGTGTTGGGCCAGTTCTTCTCCGGGGCCGGCTACCGCGTGGACTCGGCGGGCGCGCTGGATGAAGCGTTGGACTTGATGACGACGGGCCGCTACGACCTGGTCATCAGCGACCTGCGCTTGAGCGGAACGCTCTCCGAAGAAGGGCTGATGCTGGCGGACTTCGTGCGCCGCTTCACCCCCCAGACGCGGGTGGTGCTGCTGACGGCGTTCGCCACCCAGGAGCTCACCGACCGCGCGCAGGTGCTGGGCGTGGACCTGGTGCTCTCCAAGCCGCAGCCGCTGCCCGCGCTGGCCGAGCACGTCTCACGCCTGCTCGCCGCCACCGCGGTGTAGTTCGCGCCCTGCCGCCGCGCGCGAGTCCACCCGGGCTCCAAATCAGCAATCCCTGACTTTCGTTCGCCGTGGCCGCGAAGCGCCCCACCGCGCGCGTTTCCAGATTCCAGAAACCAGATCCAGGCTTCGGACAACCACCACGCTGTTGCGTTCCAAGCTGGCTTCAAACGCAGACAACTCGGCTGAGATTTCACTTTTTCACGTTGGCACCCCGGTTGCTCTGGCACCTCGGCGTGACTGAGCGAGCCCCGTCCCCCAGCGAGCCTTCTCCCCGGCGGCAGGTATTTGTCAGGGACTTCACGCCCCACGGCGATTCCCCGGCTTTTGCCGCACGTCTGCCCTGGGCACTTGCCCTCCTGGTGGCGGTATCGGCGGCCCAGGCAACGGCGGCCCCCGTCCTGCGCCACACCGCGAATCAGCGCGGCGACATCCTCATGGTTGGCAACACGCTGGCCCAGGACTGCTCCAACGACGTCCCCAGCCCCATGGTGGGCACCGTGGGGAGCTGCGGGTCGAACACGTCGGACGACTCCGTGGACGTGTATTGGACCATTCAGACGGGCACGGCCTTCGCACACACGTCCGTGTCGGCCACCCAGGCCCGGACGCGGGCCGCGCTGCAGGTGCCCGCGGGCGCCGTCGTGACGTATGCGCGCCTGTACTGGGCGGCGCACCTGTCCACCACCACGTCGAACCGGACGCCGGACACCACCGCGGAGTTCAGCCGGCCGGGCGTGTTCTCACAGTTGCTGACGGCCGACGTCACGCACAACTACTCCCCGAATGGCCGGTACATCTACGAGTCCTCCGCGGACGTCACCAGCCTGGTCGCCGCCCATGGCACGGGCGTCTTCGAGGTGAGTGACGTGGATGCGGCCCCCATCAGCAGCCTCAACAGCACGGACCCGTTCAGCGCCTGGGCGCTGGTCGTCTTCTACCGGCACCCGGCCTCGCCCATCCGCAACCTGACGCTCTTCGATGGCATGGACTACGTCAGCAACGGCAATCCCCAGACGGTGACGCTGTCTGGCTTCAACGTCCCGCCGTCGGGCTTCGACGCCAAGCTGGGCGTGCTGGCCTTCGAAGGTGACGCCACGCGCACCGGCGACCAGTTCCGCGTCAACGGCGTGGCCATCTCCGATGGCAGCAACCCCTCGAACAACTTCTTCAATAGCACGCGCTCGGAGCTGGGCAGCTCGGCCACCCATGCCAATGACCTGCCCCGGCTGACGGGCGCGCAGGGGAGCATGTCCGGCGTGGACCTGGACATCGTGGACATCACCGACCGTGTCTCGGGCGGCGCCACCTCCATGACGGTGACCGCGACGTCCTCCGGTGACTCCTACATCCTGGGCGCCTTCGCGACGTCCATCGCCACGCTCCGGCCGGACTTCACCAACACGTACAAGACGGCGTCGCCCGTGAATCCCCGCGCGGACGGCTCGCTGCGCGGCGGCGACGTCATTGAATACACCATCGTCACCACCAACACCGGTGACGACGTCAGCATCGAGACCGTCCTTACCGACCCGCTCCCCTCCCAGCTCACCTACGTGCCGAACTCGCTGGAGGTGGTCTCCGGCCCCAACGCGGGCGCGGTGACGGATGCTTCGGGAGACGACGTGGGCGAGGTCAGCGCCGCGGGCGTCATCACCGTGCGCCTGGGCACCGGCGCGACGGCCACCCTGGGCGGCAGCCTGGCGCTGAACCAGAGCACGAGCATCCGCTTCCGCGCCGTGGTGAACGCGGATGCCTCCGGTGTCGTCGCCAATCAGGCCACCATCACCGCGGAGGGTGAGCGCGGCGCGCCCGCCAGCTCCGCGACCAGCTCCCCTTCCCCCAACACCACCGGTCCGACGACCATCGTCGTGTCCGTTCCGGACGCGCCCGAGGTGACGGCCCCGGCGCCCGGCAGCACCGTGGTGACGAACGCGCCCGTCTTCACCGGCACGGCCGAACCCGGCAGCACCGTGAGCGTGGTGATTGATGGCGTCGAGGTCTGCAGCGCCACGGCGCACGCGACCACCGGCGCCTGGTCCTGTACCAGCGCGACGCTTCCGGAGGGCACGCACACCGCCACCGTCACGGCCAGTGACCCGGCCGGCAACGTCGGCCCGCCCACGCAGGTGAGCTTCACCGTCGACACCGTCGCCCCGGACACGAGCATCCTCACCGGGCCCACCGGGGCGGTGGCCTCCACCAACGCGAGCTTCACCTTCGCGTCCAACGAGAGCCCCGTCACCTACGATTGCAGCCTGGACGGCGCGGCCTTCGCGTCCTGCGCTTCGCCGGCTGTCTATGCGTCCCTGGCGCAGGGCAACCACACGTTGGCGGTGCGCGCTCGGGACGTGGGTGGCAACGTGGACCCGACGCCCGCGACCCGCGCGTGGACGGTGGACACCGTGGCGCCAGACACCACCATCGTCAGCGGCCCGTCCGGCCTGACGAACTCCGCCAGCGCCACGTTCGACTTCGGCTCCAACGAGAGTGGCGTGACGTACCAGTGTGCGCTGGATGGCGCGGCCTTCACTGCCTGCTCGGATCCGCGGACATTCACGGGCCTGTCCCAGGGCAGCCACACCCTCCTGGTGCGCGCGGTGGACGCGGCGGGCAACATCGACGCCACGCCCGCCAGCCGGACCTGGACGGTGGACACGTCCGCTCCCGACACCAGCATCGTCAGCGGTCCTTCGGGGACGACGAGCTCCGCCAACGCCGCGTTCACCTTCACCGCCACGGAGAGCCCCGCCACCTTCGAGTGCAGCCTGGACGGCGCGACCTTCGCCGCCTGCGCCTCGCCCACGTCCTTCACCGGCCTGGCCGAGGGCACTCACTCCTTCGCGGTGCGCGCCCGCGACACCGCCGGCAACGTGGACCCGACGCCCGCCACCCGCTCGTGGACCGTGGACACGGTGGCGCCGGACACCACCCTGCTCACGGGACCGTCCGGCATGACGACCTCCAGCAGCGCGGCGTTCACCTTCGACGCCACGGAGAGCCCCGCCACCTTCGAGTGCAGCCTGGACGGCGCGCCGTTCACCGCCTGCACCTCGCCCACGTCCTTCACCGGCCTGGCCGAGGGCACTCACACCTTCGCGGTGCGCGCCCGTGACGCCGCGGGCAACGTCGACGCCACGCCCGCCACCCGCGCGTGGACGGTGGACACGGTGGCGCCGGAGACGACCTTCGCCAGCACGCCGCCACTGCTGTCCAGCTCCGCGGACGCGACGTTCGACTTCAGCGCCAACGAGAGCGACGCGACGTATGAATGCCGGCTGGACGGGGCGGTGCTGTTCACGCCCTGCACCGACCCGATGACCTTCCCGGCGCTGGCGCAGGGCAACCACACGCTGGAGGTCCGCGCCGTGGACGCGGCTGGAAACACGGACCCGACGCCGGCCGTCTACTCGTGGACCATCGACAGCATCGCGCCGGACACCACCCTCTCCGGTGGCCCCTCGGGCGCGACGACGGACACCGAGGCGACGTTCAGCTTCACCTCCAGCGAGACGCCGGCCACCTTCGAGTGCTCGCTTGACGGTGGGCCCTTCACCGCCTGCACCAGCCCCGTGACGATGACGGGCCTTGCGGACGGCGCGCACACCTTCGCGGTGCGCGCGGTGGATGCGGCGGGCAACGTAGACCCCACGCCCGCCACTCGCACCTGGACGGTGGACACCACCGCGCCGGACGCGCCCGCCATCGACGTGCCGGCCAACGGCGTCTCGGTGCCCACGCAGCAGCCTGTCATCTCCGGTACGGCGCAGCCGGGCACCCTGGTGACGGTGACGGTGGATGGCGACGTGCTGGGCACCGCCCCCGTGGATGCGAATGGCGACTGGACCTTCACGCCGCCCGTGATGCTGGACCAGGGGCCGCACACCGTCACGGCGACGGCCACGGACGCCGCGGGCAACGTGAGCGACCCGATCGCCCCCACCTCCTTCACCGTGGACACGGTGGCTCCGGACGCTCCGGAAATCACCATGCCCGGCAACGGCGCCACCCTTGCCATCGCGACGCCTGTCTTCGAGGGCACCGCGGAGCCTTACGCGCAGGTGACGGTGGTGGTGGACGGTGACGTGGTGGGCACGGTGACGGCGGATGGCGACGGAAACTGGAGCATCGCCAGCCCGGAGGCCCTCGACGAGGGGCCGCACACCGTGGAAGCCACCGCGACGGACGCGGCGGGCAACACCAGCGAGGAGACGTCACATGACTTCTCCATCGACCTGTCCACGCCGGAGACCTTCATCGACTCCGCCCCGGCGGCCTTCACCCGCGAGACGTCCGCGACCTTCACGCTCCGCACGGAGAACGGCGGCGTCAGCTTCGAGTGCAGCCTGGACGGCGCGGCGTTCACGTCCTGCGTCAGCCCCGCGGTGTTCAGCGGCCTGGCGGAAGGCCCCCATGCGCTGGCGGTGCGGGCCGTGAATGCCCTGGGCACCGTCGACCCGACCCCCGCGACCCATGCATGGACGGTGGACCTGGTGCCGCCGTCGGCGCCGGCCATCGTCTCGCCGGCCAGCGGCGCCGAGGTGGGCACCGCGACGCCGACCCTCACCGGCACGGGTGACGCGGGCAGCTCCGTCTACCTGGAGGTGGGCAGCGCCACGTATGGCCCCATCCCGGTGGATGCGAACGGCGAATGGACCTTCACGCTTCCGGATGCGCAGCCGGAAGGCCCGGTCACCGTCATCGCCACCGGCGTGGACGCGGCGGGGAACGCCTCCAGCCCGGTGTCCCACGGCTTCGTCATCGACCAGACGGCGCCGGAGACGTTCATCGACGCCGCTCCGGCGGCGCTCACGCGCGAGACGTCGGCCCCCTTCGAGCTGCGCTCCGAAGGGGGCGGCGTGGGCTTCCAGTGCAGCCTGGACGGCGCGTCGTTCGCGCCCTGTGCCTCGCCGGTGACGTACACCGGCCTGGCGGATGGCGAGCACCTGTTCCTCGTGCGCGCGGTGGACGCCGTGGGCAACGTGGACCCGACGCCGGCCGAGCACGCGTGGACCGTGGACACGGAGGCGCCGGACACCGTCATCGTGTCCGGTCCCACCTCGCCGACGAACGCGACGTCCGCGACGTTCGAGCTCGCGGCCAACGAGGCGGGCTCCACCTTCGAGTGCAGCGTGGATGGCGCGACGTACGCCGCCTGCGCCAGCCCGGTGACGTTCCAGGGCTTCGCCGAGGGCGAGCACACCCTGTGGGTCCGCGCGGTGGACGGCGCGGGCAACGTGGATGCCTCGCCTGCCACCTACACCTGGACGGTGGACCTGACGCCGCCGGCCGCGCCGGTCATCGTGTCGCCCACCTCTGGCGCGGTGCTCGATGATGGCACCGTGACGCTCACCGGCACCGCGCAGGGAGCGGTGTCCGTCCACGTGACGCTGGGCGGAACCACCTACGGCCCCATCGCCGTGGACGGCTCCGGCAACTGGAGCTTCACGCCGCCGGTGTCGCTGGGTGATGACACGTACACGGCCGTCGTCACGGCGACCGACTCCGCGGGCAACGAGAGCGCCCCGGCGAGCGTCACCTTCACGGTGGACACCTCGGCGCCGGACACTGCCATCGACAGTGGCCCGGAGGCGCTGACGAACGAGACCTTCGCGTCCTTCGTCTTCTCTTCGAACGAGTCCCCGGTGACGTACGAGTGCAGCCTGGACGGCGCGGCCTTCACGGCGTGCACGGCGCAGGCGCAGTTCGGTCCGCTGGCGGATGGCAGCCACACCCTGGCGGTGCGCGCGGTGGACGCCGCGGGCAACGTGGACGGGACGCCGGCCACGCACACCTGGGAGGTGGACACCGAAGCGCCGGCAGTGGCCATCACCTTCCCCGCCAGCGGCGAGGTGCTCGACACCGCGACGGTGACGTACACGGGCACCGCGGAGCCGCACAGCACGGTGGTGGTCGTGGTCGACGGAAACACCGTCGGCACGGTGGAGGCGGATGCCTCGGGCCAGTGGACGCTCCCAGTCGATACGACGCTGGCGGAGGGGCCGCACACCGTCTCCGTCACCGCGACGGACGAGGCCGGCAACAGCAGCGACGCGGTGACGCACACGTTCACCGTGGACGCCGAGCCGCCCGAGACGACCTTCACCCAGACGCCGCCTGCGCTGAGCGCCTCCGACATGGCCACCTTCGGGTTCGCGTCGGATGAGGCTCCCGTCACCTACGCGTGCAGCCTGGACGGCGCGCCCTTCTCGGCCTGCGACAACCCGGCCGAGCTGACGGGCCTGACGGACGGCGAGCACGTCCTGGAGGTCCGCGCCCGCGACACCGATGGCAACGTGGACCCGACGCCGGCCAGCTACACCTGGACGGTGGACACCACGGCGCCGGAGACGGTCATCACCGCCGGCCCGCCGCTGACGGAGGCCCCGGCCGTGGCCACGTTCGACTTCGACGCCTCGGAGCCGAACGTCACCTACGAGTGCAGCCTGGACGGCGCGGCCTATGCGCCGTGCACGGACCCAGCCACGTTCAACGACCTGGCGCTGGGCTCGCACACGCTCCACGTGCGCGCCGTGGACGCGGTGGGCAACGTGGACGCCACGCCGGCCACCTACACCTGGGTGGTCACCGCCGACGCGGACAACGACGGCCTCACGGACGCGGAGGAGCTCGCGCTGGGCACCGACCCGAACAACCCCGACACGGACGGTGACGGCCTGCCGGACGGCATCGAGGTGCAGGTCGCCGGGACGGACCCGCTCGACGACGACACGGACGACGACGGCCTCCTGGACGGCAACGAGGACGCCAACCACGACGGCATCGTCGACGAGGGTGAGACGGACCCGAAGAACGGGGACACCGACGGCGACCTGCTGTCGGACGGCCTGGAGCGGGGCCTCACCGAGCCCCAGGGCACGGGCACGGACATGACGCGCTTCGTGGCGGACGCGGACCCGGCGACGGTGACGGACCCGCTCAACCCGGACACGGACGGTGGCAGCGTGCGTGACGGCATCGAGGACGTCAACCACAACGGCCGGGTGGACCCGGACGAGACGGATCCGCTGCTGGCCGCGGACGACATCGACGCCGACCTCGACGGCATCGACGATGCGACCGAAATCGCGCTGGGGCTCGATCCCCACAACGCGGACAGTGACTCCGACGGCGTTCCGGACGGCATCGACGGCATCACCGACACGGATGATGACGGCCTCATCGACGCGTTGGATCCGGACAGCGACAACGACGGCATCCTGGACGGCACGGAGCTGGGCGTGACGCTGGAGAGCGCTCCGGCGGACACGGACCGCGACTCGCCCCACTTCCTTCCGGACGCGGACCCGGCCACCACCACCGACCCGAAGAACCCGGACACGGACGATGACGGCCTGATGGACGGCGAGGAGGACGCCAACCACGACGGCCGCGTCGACGCCACGGAGACCGACCCCAACAACGCGGACACGGATGACGACGGCCTGAGCGACGGTGTGGAGGTGCAGGGCACCAACCCCACCGACCCGCTCGACCCGGACACGGACGGTGACGGCCTGAACGACGGGGTGGAGGACGCCAACCACAACGGCGCGCTCGACAACGGCGAGACGGACCCGAACAACGCCGACACGGATGGCGGCGGCGCCAGCGATGGTGAGGAAGTCTCCGGCGGGACCCACCCGCTGGACGCCAACGACGACTTCACCATCGCGGGCCACGGCTGCAGCACCGGCGGCGCGGGCACCTTCGCTCCGCTGGCGCTGTGGCTGCTCGCCCTGCCCCTGCTGCGCCGCCTGCGCCGCACGGGAAGCCGCTCCGTCCGGGCCGCCTGACTCAGCACCGCCGCTCTGTCACGACGCCGGCGGATGTTCCTGCTCATCGTTTCTTGAGTCGGTCATCCGCCGGTGACAACCTTCGCGGCTCCTCGACGGGGCCCGTCTCAGCCTCGACCTGCCATGCCCCTTCCCGACTCCACACCGTCCGCACCGCGCAGCTTCCTTCGCCGCGTGACACGGCTCGCCGCCCCGTTGCTGCTGGTGGCTTCGGCCACCGCCAGCGCCCAACCCGCGGCGTCGCAGGCCATCGACGTGCAGCAGTACAAGCCGGCCCCGGGCGCCTATGACGTGCTCGGCATGCAGGGCGCGCGCATCGCGCCGCATCTGTCCTGGAACCTGGGCGCGTCGCTCAACTACGCGGATGACCCGCTCAACCTCGTGGACCCGCGCGCGGACCGGTTCCTCTACCGCATCGTGGACAGCCAGCTCACGCTGGACCTGATGGGCGCCATCTCCCTGTTCGACCGGGTGGAGCTTGGCGTGGCGCTGCCCGTCTCCCACACGACGTCCGAGCCCGCCGCCGCCGTGGCACCGGACCTGTCGAACGGCGTGGGGACCACGGGCGTGGGTGACCTGCGGCTGGTTCCGAAGGTCCGCCTGCTCTCCACGGACAGCGGCCTCCACCTGGCAGTGACGGCGCCCCTGACGCTGCCCACGGGCGGTGGCTCGAAGTTCCTGGGCTCGGACACGGTGACGTTCCAGCCGCGCTTCGTGGCCGAGTGGGCCACCACCGCCGTCCGCCTGCTGGCCAACGTGGGCTTCAACGTCCGGCGCGAGGAGCAGCTGCGCAACCTGCGCGTGGGCAACGAGTTCGCCTACGCGGTGGGCGCCGAGGTGCCCCTCACGCAGGCCCTCACGGCGCAGGCCACTCTCGCGGGCGCGCTGGGTTTGAAGGAGACGAGCTCCGAGGAGCGGCCCATGGAAGTCCTGGCCGCGCTGAAGTACCGCTTCACGCCGGGGATGGCCGCGCATGTGGGCGCGGGTCCGGGTCTGACGCGGGGCTATGGCACCCCGTCCTTCCGCGTGCTCGCGGGTGTGGCCTTCACGCCGTTCGAGTCCAAGAGCGGCCCCGCCACGGCCGCCGCGCCGGTCTGCGACCTGGGGCCGGAGGACCACGACGGCTTCCAGGACGACGACAACTGCCTGGACCCGGACGACGACGGCGACGGCATCCCCGACGTCGCCGACGTGTGCCCCACCGAGCCGGAGACCCTCAACGGCTTCCAGGACGAGGACGGCTGCCCGGATGACCCGAACGCCCACCAGCCGCCCTCCGAGGCGGGCCAGCCCGCGCCGGCCCCGGCCCCCCTGGCGCTGCCGCCCGCGCCAGCGGACACCGACAAGGATGGCATCGTCGACTCGGAGGACCTGTGCCCCAACGCGCCGGAGGACCTGGACGGCTTCGAGGATGAGGACGGCTGCCCCGACGCCGACAACGACCAGGACGGCATCCCGGACGCCGTAGACCAGTGCCCGCTGGAGGCGGAGACCATCAACGGCGTGAAGGATGACGACGGCTGCCCGGACAAGGGCAAGGCGCAGGTGCGCGTGGAGGGCGCGCGCATCGTCATCCTGGACAAGGTGTACTTCGGCACGGGCCGGGACGTGATTCTGGCCAGGTCCCACGGCCTGCTGCGGCAGGTGGCCTCCACGCTCAAGGCGAACCCGCGGATTCAGGGGGTCCGTGTGGAAGGCCACACGGATGCCCAGGGCAACGACGCGAAGAACCTGGACCTGTCCCAGCGGCGGGCGAAGAATGTGGTGGCCTTCCTGGTGAAGGAAGGCATCGCGGCGGAGCGGCTGGACGCGGTGGGCTATGGTGAGGCGAAGCCCGTGGACACCAACAAGACGGCCAAGGGGCGCGAGAACAACCGTCGCGTCGAGTTCAACATCGTGAAGGTCGCCGAGCCTTCGACGGGAGGAGGCACGCGTTGAGGCGGACAGCCCCTTGGATGATGGCGGTGGTGCTCGCGGGTGCGCCCGCGTTCGCCGCACAGGCGCAGGCACCGTGCGGCGGGCTACGCTTCGAAAGCGGCCGGATGGTGTTCGGCCGGCCGCTGGCGCCCCAGGGCGCGGAGACGGACGCGTGCCTGGCGCACGTGGCCCAGGCGGTCCTGGCGCGCCCCGCCATCCGTTCCGTGACGGTGGCGGCGAAGCTCCCGGACGCGGACCGGCTGGACGGCCGGGGCCTGGCCGCGGCGAAGCGGGCCGCGGACGTGTTGGTGGCGGCGGGCGTGCCCCGCACGCGCGTGTCCGCCGTGGCGCCGTCGTCCGTGGAGGGTGAGCCCGCACAGCTCCAGCTCGCCTACGTGGAGCGGCCCGCCCAGCCCGCGGTGGCCCGGCTGCGGGCGGCCAGCGGCGCGGTGGAGGCCGGCGCGACGGAAGCCCAGCTCCTCGCGCGGACGGTGGGTGACTCGCTCTACCCGGGTGAGCTGCTGCGCACCGGCGCGGGCGCCCAGGCGGAGCTGGCCCTGGCGGACGGCAGCACGGTGCGCGTGGTGGAGAACAGCCTCGTCAAGTTGGGCGCCATCGAGCTGATGGCGAACCTCCAGCGCAAGGTGCAGTTGGACCTGCTGCGCGGCTCCGTGGAGACGAACGCGGCGCCGGGTGGCGCGGGTTCCATCTTCGAGGTCCGCACGCGCGGCGCGGTGGCCGGTGTGCGGGGCACCCGGTTCCGCGTGGCGGCCCAGGACGACGGCACCAGCCGGCTGGAGACGCTGGAAGGCAAGGTGGCCCTCAGCGCGGAGCAGGCCGAGGTCGAAGTCTCTGGCGGACATGGCTCGCGCGCGAAGCCGGGCTCGCCCCCGGAGCCGCCTCGCCCGCTGTTGTCGGCGCCCACGCTGGTGGGCCCTCGGGGTGGCGCGTTCGCCACGGTCCCGAAGGTGTCCTGGCGGACGTTGGAGGGCGCCGCGACGTACCGCGTGGAGGTGGCTCGCACGGCGGACTTCGCCGCGGAGGTCCAGACGTATGCCACCGCCAGCGCGGAGCTGGCGATTCCCGGGCCCCGTCAGGGCAAGTGGTTCTGGCGGGTGATGGC
The DNA here is from genome assembly GCF_010894475.1 of Myxococcus vastator. Lineage (GTDB taxonomy): Bacteria > Myxococcota > Myxococcia > Myxococcales > Myxococcaceae > Myxococcus > Myxococcus vastator. The sequence continues at coordinate 40,356 of NZ_JAAIYB010000005.1, read as the reverse complement.
CGTGGACGGTGATGGCTTCGTGGGCTTCCCCTCGAAGATCTACGCCTTCGACGTCCAGCCCTGAGACGGTTGCATTGCGTGCGCCCATCCGCGCACGCATGATGGCCGAGCCCTGCCTGCCAGCAGGCCCCGCCCATGGACTCCAGTCCCGCCGAGCCCCACCGCCGCGACGGTCTCCGTCTGCCCTCGCCCGCCGTCGCGCGGGGATTGGGCGCGTGCGTGGGCGTCGCGCTGGCGGTGGTGACGGCGGCCACGGGGGGCGCTCCCGGCTTCCTGGAGCGCTCGCTCTACGACCAGGCGGTGAGCCGGCTGCTGCCCGCCGTGCCGCCCAGCGCGGACCTGGTGCTGGTGGAAGTGGATGACCGCGCCCTCGCGACGCTGGGCGAGCGTTGGCCGTTGTCACGCACCACGTGGGCCCGCGCCTTCCAGGCGCTCGCCGCCCAGCGCCCCGCGGCCGTGGCGGTGGACGTCGTCTTCGACCAGCCCGGGCCGCGTGACGCGCTGGAGCTGGGTGAGGACATCCTGGAGGCGCTGCGCCGCTCGGGGTTGACGGAGCAGCCCGCGGGCGAAGCCTTGGCGGCGGAGTTGGAGGCGCGGCTCCGCGCGCGCGACGGCGATGCCCGGCTGGCCGAGGCGATTTCGGAAGGGCACGGTGTCGTGCTGGGAGCCGCCGCGCTCACGGACGACGTCCCGGTGATGGCGCCCCTGGAGGATGGTGCCCTGGGCACGCCGCTGGCCCTGCCCGCCCGGGCGCTGCGGCTCCAGGCTCAGGAGGTGGCGGGGAGCATCGCGCCCCTGCGCATGGCGGCCCGGGGCAGTGGAACCCTCAACATGCTGGTGGATGGTGACGGCGTCATCCGGCGCTATCCCTACGCCGTGGGCGTCAGCGGGCAAGCCTGGCCTTCCCTGGCGCTGGCCACCGCGCTGCAGCTGATGCCCGAGCGGGCGGAGCCCCTGCGCGAACGAGCGGCCGTGGACCATGGCGCACCGCTGATGCGGCTGCCCGCGCCCAACTGGCTGCCCCGGGTGAGCCTGGCGGACCTGCTGCACGCGGACCCGCGCTCGGTGGGCCTGGACCTGGCGCTGCGCGGCAAGACGGTCTTCGTGGGGGTCACCGCCACGGGACTGCATGGACAGAGCACCCTGCCCGGCCAGGTGGCCGTGCCCGGCGTGGAGATTCACGCCTTCGCCCTGGACAACCTGCGCTCGGGCCGGTTGATGCGCTCGTCGGGGCGGGTGGCGCTGCTGGGCGTTCTGGAGACCGCGGCGGTGCTCGCGGCCTTCGCCTGGTGCTGCCGGCGCGCGCGCACGTCGGGCGCGGTCCTCCGGTGGGCGGTGACGCTGGCCGTCCTGCACACGGCGCTGGTGGCGTGGCTGGCGTCGGACCCGGGCTGGGTCCTTCCCCTGCTCCCCTCGTGGGTGGGCCTGACGCTGATGCTGGTGGTGGACGCGGCGTCGCGCGCGCAGGAGATGGGCCGGCAGCGCGGCGCCCTTCGCCGGCTCTTCATCCGCTACCCCCAGGCCTCGATAGTAGACGCAAATCAAAACACGCCTGCTCAACCATCGACGTCCGACAAAGCCACCTCAACACCACGAGGCACCAACCAATAGAAGCAACAACTCCAGACAAGCCCAAACAACCCAACCCAAACGCCATGGCTACGAGCCTGAAGGCCGAGCTCGCCATCGCCGCTGATTGATGCCTCCGAAGCGCTGTCCTCCCTCGAACCCACGACACAAGCTTCGGGACTTGACCGCCCTGTCAGTCAAGGGTGCCAGTGAGCGGGGCACGCCAGCCGTCTACGGGGGGAAGTCGTCCACCCAGTGGAACGCGGGCCATCCCCGGGAGGGTCGGATATTCGCGAAACGTCTCCAGCCCGCACAACTCAGCGAGCCTCAGGAGCGCCAATCCGTTCATGAAGATGGCCCCCTCAGTGCGACGCAGCTCGTCGTTGGGCCCCTCGTCGCGAGGCTTTTTCTTGAAGGTGAGGATGCGCTCCGCGATGACGCCTTCCATCGCTTGGTTGAAGTCCAGGGCGCTTCGCGCCTGCAGCGCCCGGCAGACCATGAGGTAGCCGTCCTCCTTGCCTTGGAGTACGGACTCCCACCGGTCCAGAATCCCTGACAGCTCGGAAGCCACGCCTGCGTGCAACTGCATCGTGAAACGGTGCAGGAAGTGGTGCAGGAGGAAGTCCTCCTCGTACTCATGAGAAGGGTCACTCCTGCCCGCTTCGAGGCGGGCAATCTCCACAGCCAGGTCCAGCTGCCCCGCCGTCAGCGCATCAATAAAGGAGAAGGCTTTGCTGGCGCAGCGATAGAGGGGCTCACTTCCATGCCCGGCGGCGACGAGCCGCAGGAACTGGAGGCGAGCCCGCCCGGAGTGACAGAGGTGGGTGGCAAACCTGCCGACATCGGCCTGAGCGAGCAGGGCGCAGAAAGCCAGGCGGCGGTGGCAGAGCGCCACCGTGGAATAGACCTCACCGGATTGTTCGCGAGCATCTCCAACCCGCAGGGAGCGAAGGGCCTCTCCCAGCGAGAACAGCGTGTCATCCCGGATGACTTCCAAGGGGGTAGGTCGGAGCGAGGACATGACGAGCCCAGCAAGCGGGGTCAGTAGATGCTACAGCGCTTACCCATGGCGATGTAGTTGACTCCCGTCATGCCCTTCGCCTCAAGCGCGGCGCGCAAGTCCTCGCGGATGACGAGCACAGTGCCCATGGGTTTGATGCGGAAGAGCTTCGCGTTCGCGGGGATCTCGTCCTCGCGAAGGCTGAGCCGGAACAAGCCGGTGAACTCGTCGGGATTACTCGCGAAGGTGTCGAAGTCGCTCTTGTCACGGTCAACGCAATCGTAGGTATCCAGCACGTTCGCGATGAAGTACTCGCCAGGCACGCGCCGCCCCTTGTGATTGGCGATCGCCGCGGGAAGGAACTCGATGTTGGCGCCTGACTCTTGCTCGAGCAGCGCCTTGAGTCTGCCGGAGACGATGCACAGGTGGAGGGTGTTGGCGACCAGGTCGGGAACGTTGAGGCCCCGGTGCTCCTCGTCCATCTGCAGCGTGACATCCGGCGGGTAGCGTTCATCCATCCGCAGCCCTTCCGCAATCCTCCAGCGCTTCTCATCCAATGCTTCGGGGCACTTTCCGAGGAGGCAGTTCTTCGAGTCGGAAGCTTCATGAAAGATGACGTATGAGGCCATGGTTTCGTGCGTGGGGATGTGGCGTGCTAGCGTGAGTTCATCCACTCGAAGAGCTGATTGATATGCGAACCGGGGCTGCTGAGCCCGAACTCCCGCAGGTCCGCGCGAGTCCTCTTCGAGAACTGGTGCAGGTGATTGGCGAGGTCCGGGGCCGTCTCCTTGGTGACGGCCTTGTGGTTCTTCTTGTCCTCGGAATCCTTCGCCTTGGTGAGCTTCAGTTTGACCCTGTCGACCGCCAGCCGGACATCCCTGCTGTAGGTGCTGTGATACTTGGGATGCCTGGGAAGTTGATAGAGCCTGCTGCGCCTCTCTGACTTGGGCAGGTAGATGATGTTCACGCCCTTATGGACGTTGTACTTCGCTTGTTGGAGCAACTGGAGTTCGTCGAACTTCAGGAGACTCGTCAACACGTCATCAACCGGGATGATGTGGTGGGCGTTGTTGGCCCAGGGCCACCAGTCGCTGCCCTTGAAGTTGAGATGGGCATAAGGGCCGGCCCCCATGTACCAGACCTTGTCGACCTTCGTGGGGTCACGGTACGCGGCCTTGATGGGGGTATTGAAAATCTGGTCGAACCGCTGCCGGGCCTCGCCTGGGTTGTAGAAGTCCAGGTTGTACCAGTCCGCCTCATTGGCGAGCTGATAGTTGTAGCCGTTCTCTTTGTGGTCGTGCCCTGCCTTCTTGCAGACGAACTTGCCTCCCTGCCTCTCCCAAATGCAACGGGTGACACAGCCGTTGCCCTCCCCATCCTGATGGGACTCGTCAGTCTTGAGTTTCTCGATGTGGTCTTCATTATCGCCACTCATGGGGCCCTCCCGCCAGACTGCTCGTGGGCGTTCTCCAGGACGAAGGCGCCGCGGGCTTCCTGCTCATCAAGCAGGGCCACGAGGATGCTCGGGCTCCTGGCGTAATTCCGCGCAAATCCTCTCACGCCCAGGCAGATTGAAGCAGCCCCCGTGGCCGCGCCAACCTCTCCAAACTGCTCAACCGGATACCATTGCCGGAAGTGGGACGGTAAACCCACGCCAGCCAACCGGACGAGTGTCGTACCGAAGTCTCTGGCGCGGAACTCATCGCCGTTCAGGTTGACAATTGCGAGGTCAGGCTGCCGGGTGGCGTCCTTGCTCTGCTCGAGACAGCTCGACATGGACTTGAAGAGCGCGGTGCCCACGGGAGCTGCACCTGAGAACCGGTGAAACGACTCCCGATGGAGTGCCATGGCACCCAAGGCCGCCTCGATACGCCCACCGCGCGCTCGGGCCTCCTCCGTCCGCTCCAGCAACACGAAGGCAGCCGCTTCGCCTGGAAAGAACCCTACGGGCTGTCTCGGGGTCCTCACGAGCCCCAGCTCGTACGCACACGTCAAGACGTCGAGTTCCACGTAGGAGTCGATGCCGCCGACGATGCATCGGTCGAGCTGCCGAGTCCGCAGAAGCTCGCTGGCGTGGGCGAGCATCTGGACGAAAGTCGCGGGCCCGCCGAACACGCATTGCTGGATGGCGTGGACGGGAAGGGACAGCCCGTTCAGTTGCAGTGTTTCGGGAATCACCCGGCGTGAGAGTAGCGCCCGAGCGCGCGCCTGCTCGTCGCGGAACTCAGCGAGGACGCTGCCCCGCAGTTTCGCATCCGTCAGGGCCGCGAGACTCCGGGTGACGTGTGTCTCCAGGAGGTCCCCTCCCGGGAGTTGCACGAGGAACCCCGTCCTTGGGAGCGCTACGGCATCAAGGCCGGAGTACTCCAGGAGATCCGCGAGCGCGGCCTGCCCGAGTTGGATAAGCCTGCCAATGCCCTCGAACCCATCGGTGAGCCAGGGGATGGACTTCCCCTTCAAGGGAACGCTCTCCAGCGCGTCCTCATCCGAAACGAGGACATCCAGCTCCGCCCATTGGGAGAGTCCTGCACGCGCGGCGGCACAACTGGTGACCACATCGCCTGCCAGGGCGGACACCAGCCCCAGTCCCGTAATCGAGATCCCCTGCCCCTGCCACGAACCAGAAGCCGCCTGAGGCGAGACGCGATGGCTCATGCCTGAAGCCTCGTGAGGGGGGACGCTGAGTCCCTGGTAGCGTACGCCCGGTCCTCGTTGCAAGGAAGCCTGAGGCCCAGCGCGCCCGCGCCGACGCGATGCGCCAGGACTAGCGGACAGCCAAACAGCCGCTCCAGGCGCCCCTGCGTCACACGGAGCCTTGAGCCAGCCAGCAGCCGTGGCAGCATCCCCGCTCCCGCATGCGCCGCTACGCCCTCATCGCCGAGCCCGACCCGCAGCGAGCCGCTGGCCTCTTGTCCCTGGTGACGGCGGAGGGCCTGGAGGGCGTCGTCGCCAAGGATGGTGCGGAGGCCCAAGACGTCATGCGCCAGCGCGGCGCGCCCCTGCTGCTCGTCACGGACCTGGCGCTGCCCAAGCTGGACGGCTTCACGCTGCTGACGTGGCTTCGGGAACAGGAGGACTCCGCCGAGACGCAGGTCGTGGTGATTACCGCCTTCGACGAGCTGCGCGTCCGCGCATGGCAGCTCAAGGAGGTGCTGGGCATCCACGCGTTGCTCAGCCGCCGGACGTCCTCGGAGCTGATGCGGGAGACCCTGCGGCGCGTGCTCACCGGACAGCTCGCGCCACAGCCACCCGCGGCGGAGGTGTCCGGTGAGCAGGAGCGGCAACGGCTGGCGAGCATCGCGGCCATGCACCTGGTCGACAACGGACCACCCGAGGCGGAGCTCCAGCAGCTCGTGAAGGAGGTCGCCCAGGCCTTCGGTGTTCCCGTGGCGTTGCTGACGCTGATGCTGGGCGAGCGCCAGTGGTTCAAGGCCCACGTCGGACTGCCACCCTCTCTCGCGAAGGACCGGGGCACGCCGCGCGACTGGGCGTTCTGTCACCATGTGGTGCAGGGGCGCGAGCCGCTCGTCGTGCCGGACGCCCGGCGCCACCCCTACTTCCGTGACAACCCGCTGGTGCGCGACGGCGTCGTGGGCAGCTACGCGGGCGCGCCGCTGCTGACGTCCACGGGCGAGGTCCTGGGCTCGCTGTGCGTCATCGACACGCGCCCGCTCGTCCTGGGCGCCGAGGACCTGGCCGCGCTGCGGGAGCTCGCGAACCGCGTCGCCGAGGACCTGGAACAGCGGGCCCGGGTGAACCAGGCCGCCGGGAAGGCCCAGGCGGAGCCCGCGCTCACCGAAGCGTCGGCCCTGGGGCTCCTGCGCGATGCGGTGCAGGCCCTGGACGTGGCGGCGCTGCTGGTGGCGCCTGGGCGCAAACCTCACGCGTGCAACGCCGCGATGACGGACCTGCTCGGCCTGCCGCCAGAGCCCTTCCCGGCCATGACGTTCGAGGCCTTCTGCCAGCACGTCGCGGGACTCACCGCCGACCCGGCGAGCACGCTGCGGCAGCTCGACCTGGCCTCCGAGTCGTCCCGAGGCCTCCGCCTCACGCTCGTCCTGGAGCGTCCCCAGCCGCGCCGGCTGCGGTGGGTGGCTCGGCCCTTCCCCATCCCTGGCGGCATGGCGCAGATGCTGGCGCTCGCTGACATCGGACACACCCGGCCAGCCCGTGAGGAGCGGGAGCGACAGCACCGGGTGGACGCGCTGACGGGACTGGACTCGCGGCGCGCGGGCGAAGAACGGGTGCTGCGCGAGATTGGCCGCTGCCGCAGGGATGGAAAGCCCTTCAGCGTGCTGCTCGCGGACCTGGTGGGCCTGGGACACATCAACGCGACGCAGGGCTTCGACGCGGGAGACGCCACGCTGCGAGACGGCGCACGCATCACCGAAGCCCTGGGCGTCCCTGGAGGCTTCGCGGTGCGCTGGGAAGGCGGGACGTTCCTGCTGGCCCTTCCTGGCGTGGACGCGACGCGAGCCGAAGCGCAGCGCCAGAAGCTGCACGCCACCCCGGGCGCGCCCGAGGTGGTGTCCGCGACCGTGACTGTCGAGGGCGAGGAGGATCCGCAGGGGACGCTGGCCCGCGCCCAGGCGGCGCTCCTCCGGGCCAAGACGGAGCACCGGCCTCCGCGGCTGGCATGAGCCACGCTGAAACCCTTCACCGCGACGAGGAGCACCGCATGTCGACGCCCGTGCCCGACCGCCTCCGCCTGCCCTTCCACTTCGACGCCGCGCCGCTCCAGCAAGAGCTCGCGGCCCTGCCCGCCGAGGCGTGGGTTCCCCACTTCAACAAGCGCGAATACGAGGGCGATTGGAGCGGCGTGCCCCTGCGCTCCATTGGCGGAATGGAAGGCCGCATCTATCCGGACCCGACGGGGCGCGAGCGCTACGCCGACACGCCGCTGCTCGCGCGCTGCCCCGCGCTGCGCGCCGTGCTCGCCACGTTTCAGTGTCCCATCGGCGCCGCGCGGCTGTTGAAGCTCGCGGCGGGCGCGCGCATCCGCGAGCACACGGACTACAACCTGGGCTACGCGGACGGCGAGGTGCGGCTCCACGTCCCCATCACCACGCACCCCGACGTGGCCTTCTTCCTCGGAGGCGAGCGCGTCGTCCTCCAGCCCGGTGAGTGCTGGTACCTGGATTTCAACCGTCCCCACCGGGTGGACAACCCCAGCGACACCGACCGCGTCCACCTGGTGCTAGACTGCGACGTGAATGACTGGCTGCGAGACGTCTTCACGGGGGCCGTGAATGGGCGCTGAGGCCTTCGAGCGCTTCCGTCTCCGCGTCCTGGAGGACGTCACGCTCCAGGACGCGCTGCGGGAGACGCCGGACACCGCGGCCTTCATCGCACGCGCCATCGAGCTGGGCGCCGCGCACGGCTGCCACTTCACCGCCGAGGACCTCCACGAAGCCCTGCGCGCCGCTCGCCGGGTCTGGCGGGAGCGATGGATATGACACCGGACCTGGAGGGCTGGGTGCCCGCGCGCATCCATGTGGACGAAGGGCAGCCGCGCGTGGACTGGTGCCACCTGGGGGGCCAGCGCTTCACGGACCCGTTCTTCGACGAGACGCTGGAGCGGCGGCTCCGCCACCCCTTCGCCCTGCTCTTCCGGCATCAGACGTCCATGGACGCGCTGGTGGAACGACACGCCCGGCAGCCCGGCCTGCCGGTGCGCGGGCTCGTCTTCCACATGTCCCGCTGCGGCTCCACGCTGGTGGCGCAGCTGCTGGCCGCGCTGCCACGCCACATCGTGCTGTCCGAAGCCGGCCCCGTGGACACGGTGCTGCGCGCGCACCAACGCCTGCCAGGCGTCACGGACACCCAGCGCATCGAATGGCTGCGCGCGGCGGTGGGAGCCCTGGGACAGCAGCGCCATCCGGAGGAGCGCGCGGTGTTCCTCAAGCTGGACGCGTGGCACATCCTGGAGCTTCCGCTGCTCCAGCGCGCCTTCCCTGGCGTGCCGTGGATGTTCCTCTACCGGGACCCGGTGGAGGTCATGGCGTCGCATCAGAATCACCGGGGCGCGCACATGCTGCCGGGACTGCTGGACCCCGCGCACCTGGGCCTGGAGGCCGGGCAACTCGAAGGCATGCCGATGGACGAGTACGGCGCGCGCGTCCTCGCGGCCATCTGCGACGCGGGCCTGCGAGGCTATCGCGCGCGGACAGGCACGGCGCGGCTGATGGACTACCGGCAGCTCCAGCCGGAGGGGCTGCGAGTGCTCACGGAGTTGTTCGGTCTGGAGCCGACGGCCGAGGACGCCCCGCGCCTGCGCGATGCCCTGGAGCGGAACGCGAAGAACCCCGTGCTGCCCTTCGAGGACGACACGGAGGAGAAGGCTCGCCGCGTCTCATCGCATGGACGGGCCCTGGCGGAGCTCTGGGGCCGTCCCATCCACGACGCGCTGGAAGCCGAACGCCTGCGCGAGGATGGCGGGCTGTAGCACGGGCCAGGGCCGCCTGCGCCCGCTCAGTGCCGCCGCCGCGCCGCGACGGCGTCCTGGATGAGCCCGGCGAGCAGCACGAGGGACTTCGGATCCTTGCTCGCGCGCACACGCCAGGAGCCGGCGCGGGTATGCAGCACCAGCCGGTACGACTCCTCGGCCAGGACGAGCCGCGCGATGCACCCGAAGATGACCATGACGACGGCGACCAGCGCCGCCTCGTAGCCCCCCTTCGCCGCACTGCTGGAGACGGACAGCGCGGACAGTGCCGGCAGCCCCACGCTCATGCACAGCGCCAGCGTGGCCAGCACGGGAACCATGCGAGGCGTGCGCCGCACCGTCTCCACCCGCTGGACGTCCGCGAGCAGCAGCGTCCTGCCCCGGGCGACGACCCGCTCGGTCGTCACTCGCAGACCGGCGTCCTGGAAGAGCGACACTTCGGAAGGAGCGGACGGCGCGACGAGCGGGCGGTCCGGAAACGCGGGAGTGGCGGACACCGAGGACACGGCGAGAGGCTCAATCATGGGGCGACTCGGTCGACGGCGGCACGGCCCCGCCGGGAGAGATGAATACGGAGCTCCGGTGACCTGAAACGTGGGCCAGCAACACCCGGCGCAGCTCACCGAGCGGACGGCCCAGCGCGAAACAGTCGCGGGCGCCCAGCCGCAGGGCGAGTCCCATCAGCCGCTCATCGGCGAAGGGCACCAACGCGATGATGGGCCGCTGAGGCGAAAGCTCCCGGGCGCGCTGAAGCCGACGCTGGAGACTCTCACCCCGCTCGACGTGGACGAGCACGAGGTCCGGACACCCACCGGCCGGCGCGCCCGACTCCAGCGCGATGCCCAGCTCCGCCAGCACGTCCCTCAGGAGCGAGCTGAGCGACGCATCCCCTCCGAGCAGGAGGGCACGGGCGATGGACGAAGACTTCACGTTGCAACATCAAGCAATGCCCATGCCCGCTGGCCCCGCCCCGAGCGCCCAGGCGACATGCGGGCGAACCGTTGCATCACGCCAGACGCCCCTGGCGGATTACCACGGTGTCCCGCGCGCCCCTACCCGCGCTCCCGCTCGCGACGATGGATGGTGGATACATCGATGCCGAGCACCTCCGCGGCGCGCGTCTTGTTCCCGCCGCAGCGTGTCACCATCCACGCGATGTACTCCGCCTCCAGCCGCCGCAGGGGCCACAGCGCGTGCTGCGCCATCACCAGCGGCTGCACCTCCGGCGCCTCGGGTGGCAGGTGTGGGCGCAAGTCCTCCAGACTCACGACCTCGCTCGCCACCATCACCGCCAGCCGCTCGATGAGGTTCTCCAGCTCACGCACGTTTCCCGGCCAGGGCAAGGTGGCGAGCGCGGCCACCGCCTCCGGAGACAAGGACTGCATCCGCGAACGCGGGTTGCGCGCGCGGGCGCGAGCCGTGAAGTGCTCCACCAGCAAGGGGATGTCCTCGCGTCGCTCCGACAGCGGCGGCAACAGCAGGCTCACGACGTTGAGCCGGTAGAACAGGTCCGCGCGGAAGCGGCCCTCGCGCACGCGGGCGTCCAGGTCCTGGTGCGTGGCGGCGATGATGCGCACGTCCACGGTGCGGCTGCCGTCGGCGCCCACCGCGCGCACCTCGCCGTCCTCCAGCACGCGCAGCAGGCGGGCCTGGAGCTCCAGCGGCATGTCGCCAATCTCGTCCAGGAACAGCGTGCCCCCATCCGCCTCCACGAAGAGGCCGCGACGAGCGTGGGTGGCGCCGGTGAAGGCGCCCTTGAGGTGACCGAACAGCTCGCTCTCCAGCAAGTCATGCGGCAGCGCCGTGCAGTTGACGGCCACGAAGGGCCCGGAGGCGCGAGGCCCCTGGAAGTGCAGCGCGCGCGCGACCAGCTCCTTGCCCGTGCCGCTGGGGCCCCGCAGCAGCACCGCCGCCTGGGCGTAGGCCACGCGGTCGATGAGCGCGTAGAGGTTCCGCATCGCCGCGCTGCGGCCCACCAAGGCGCCCAGCCCGCTGCGCTCGGCGGCGGCGCGCCGCAGGGCCCGGTTCTCCACCTGGAGCCGGCGCTCCTTCAAGGCCCGCTCGAGGAAGAGCAGCACCTCATCCAGGCGGAAGGGCTTGGTGAAGTAGTGGTACGCGCCGCGCTTCATCGCCTCCACCGCGCTCTCCACGCCGCCGAAGGCCGTCATCATCAACACGGGGATGTCCGCGTCGAGCGCCCGCACGGCCTCCAGCACGTCCAGGCCGTCCACCCCCTCCATGCGCAAGTCACACAGCACCGCGTCGTAGGCCCGCGCGCGCGCCATCTGGATGGCCTCTTCGCCGCCCGTGGCCAGGTCCACGGCGTAGCCCGCGTCCGTGAGGGGCTCCCGCAGCATGAGGCCCATGTCCACGTGGTCATCGACGACCAGGATGCGTCCCTCAACCGACATACCGCTCCTCCGCGCTGGGCTTCGCGATGGGCCAGAGCACGGTGACGCAGGTGCCCCGCCCCTCCTCGCTCTCCAGCTCCAGCCGGCCACCATGATTGCGCACGACGTGGGCCACCATCGTCAGGCCCAGTCCCGTGCCCTGTCCCCGCTTCTTGGTGGTGAAGAAGGGGTCGAAGACCTGATTGAGGTGCTCCCGCGGAATGCCGCAGCCGTCGTCGCGGAGGGTGAGCGCCACCAGCCCCCACGGCTCCGCCTCCGGCACCGCCGCGGTCAACGTCACCTGTCCGCCCTCACCACACGCGTGGCAGGCATTGAGCGCCAGGTTCACCAGCACCTGCTGGAGCTGGTCCGGGTCCGCCGCCAGCGGAGGCAGCGTCTCCGGCACCGTCACCTCGAAGCGAACCCCGCGCCGCTCCACTTCCATGCGCAGCAGCTCCTGGATGTCGTGGAGCAGGGAGATGAGCGGCACCGGCCGCACCGCAGTGGGCTGAAGGCGCGAGAAGTCCAGGAGCTGCCGCAGCGTGCGGCTCACCCGGTCAATCTGCTCGATGATGACGGCGATGCCGGGCCCCTGCGGATGCTCCTTGCCCAGCTTGCCCAGCACGTACTCCGCGCGCCCGCGCACCACGCCCAGCGGCGTGCCAATCTCGTGCGCGATGCCGGCGGCCAGCACGCCCACCGTGGCCAGCTTCTCCGCGCGCAGCAACTGCGTCTCCAGCGCGCGCACGTTGCTCAGGTCCTCCACCACCAGCAGCGTGTGGACCTCCGGGTGGCGCGCCTCCAGCGGCACCGCGTGGAGGTTGAACCGGCCCTCCTCGCCGAAGAGCACCAGCGTCTCTCCCAGGATGCCGTGGGCGCGCGACTCGCTCACGGCCGCCGCCACCAGGGCGCGAATCCGGGACACCACCGGCGCCGGCGCCTGGGGGAACGCCATCTCCAACGGCGCGCCAATGGCGTCCGGGGGCATGCGCTCGCGGAGCACCTGGTTCACCGCGCTGATGCGCCCATCCACCGTGAGCGCCAGCACCCCGGAGGGAATGTGGTCGAGAATCTTCTGCGTCTTGTCCTGCAGGTGCGCCAGCTGGTCCGCGTGCTGACGGCTCTCCCGCAAGGCGGCCGCGCGGCGCTGCGCCAGCACCACGTACACGGCGAACGTCACCAGGAAGAGCGCCACCAGCAACGCCGCGGCCATGAGCCGCCAGATGAGCGCCTGCTGATGCGAGCGCAGCGTCGCGGTGGACACCAACGTGGCCGCGGCCCAGTGGCTGCCGCCGCGGACGCGGATGGGGGTGAACACGGCGATGGCCTCCGAGTGGCCCAGCCCCAGGCGCTCCGCCTCCTCCGCGCGAAGCGGCAACGCGCCGCGCTCGCCCTCGCGCATCCGCGCCGCCAGCGCCATGAAGCCCGGCACCCGCGAGCCCTCCGTCTCCAGCCGCCGGAACCAGTCCGCCAGGGTGGGGTCGCTCGCGGAGGTCGGCTGGCCATACGTGCCCAGGAGCAGCAGCCGCGCGTCCGGGTCCGACGTCACGATGCGCAGCGGCGTGAAGAAGGACGTCGTGTCGACCAGCACCGCCACCGCGCCCTCGGGCCGGCCTTGCGCATCCACGGGCAGCGCCGTGGCCATGACCCGCAGCGAGTCAAAGCCGCCATCCTCCATGGGCGGTGACAGCGTGACGTCCCCCGGCGGCCGCAGCAGGGCCCGCCGTCCCGCCTCCGCCATCTGCGCCAGCACGGGCGCTCGCGCCACCTGCTTGCCCATGCGCCGGTCCAACATGCGCAGCCACTCCTTGCCGCTGGCGTCGTAGGCGATGAGGACCTTGTACTGGCCTACCGCCTCCAGCAGGGCACGCATCTCCCGCCGGTGCTCCGCCTGCGTGCCGGGCTGGGACATCAGCTCCCCGGCGAAGCGCAGGTCCTCCGCCACGTCCTCCAGCGTCTCCGCCACCCCGCGCGTGGCCTCATCCAACTGGGCCTGGCGCTCCACCGCGAACTGGTGCCACTGGGCCTCCCGGTTGCGCTCCAACAGGGTGAACACCCCCACCCCCACCGTCGTGAGGGCAACACAAAGCAGCAGGATGGGAACGAGCGCGTACCGCATGGCCCGCCGAGTCTAACCGCCAGCCCCTCCCCAACCCCTTGAAATAGCAGGGAAACCCAGAGGACCGTCGGCCCGGGGGCCTCCTTTGGCGATTGACACCCCGCGTCGTGCGCTGCTACCTACCGGTCGGTAGGTCTCAAGGAGGGAGCAGACGTGACGAACACCGGAGGACGGAAGCCGGACGAGGGCGAGCGCTACCGCGCCATCCTGGAAACGGCGGCGCGGCTCATCTGTGACCGGGGGTACGAGGGCACGTCGATGCAGGAGATCGCCGCCGCGTGCCGGATGACGAAGGCGGGCCTCTACCACCACATCCAGAACAAGGAGCAGCTGCTCTTCGCCATCATGAACTACGGGATGGACCTGTTCGAGGAGCAGGTCCTCTCGCGGGTGCAGGACATCGCGAATCCGCTGGAGCGGCTCCGGGCGTGCATGCGCCACAACATCCTGCTGGTGACGCGGGGGTGGAGCAAGGAGGTCATCATCATCCTCCACGAGCACGCCACGCTCACCGGCGAGACGCGCGCCTTCATCGACGCCCGGAAGAAGAAGTACGTGGCCTTCCTGGAGGAGGCCTTCGCACAGGCCTCGCAGCAGGGCCTCATCCGCCCCGTGGACCCGACGGTGGGCGCCTTCTCGTTCCTGGGAATGGTGCTGTGGATCTACAAGTGGTTCAAGCCGGACGGGCGCCTCACGGACGAGCAGATCGCCGACGGCATGGTGGACATGCTGTTCCCGCCCTTCGCCGCCGCGGGTGACACCGCCGGACAGGCCGGGCCCTCTCCGCTGCGCATGGTGCCGGGCGTGCCGGCCACCGGCACGGATTCGGAGGGCGCATGAAGACGGCGCGCTGGTGCTCGCTGGAGGAGGCGGTGGCCTCCATTCCGGATGGCGCGTCGCTGGCCACCGGCGGCTTCATGCTGGGCCGCGCCCCCATGGCGCTGGTGATGGAAATCATCGCCCAGGGCAAGCGCGACCTGGGCCTCATCTCCCTCCCCAACCCGCTGCCCGCGGAGTTCCTCGTGGCGGGTGGCTGTCTGGGCAAGCTGGAGCTTGCCTTCGGCGCGCTGAGCCTCCAGGGCCGCGTGCGGCCCATGCCGTGTCTCAAGCGGGCCATGGAGCAGGGCACCGTCGCCTGGCGAGAGCATGACGGCTACCGCGTCGTCCAGCGGCTGCGCGCCGCGTCCATGGGCCTGCCCTTCATCCCCGCGCCAGACGCGGACGTGTCCGGGCTGGCGCAGGCCGAGCCGCCTCCCATGGTGGAGGACCCCTTCACCGGACTGCGCGTGGCGGTGGAGCCGGCCTTCTATCCGGACGTGGCGCTGATCCACGCGCGCGCCGCGGACGAGCGCGGCAACCTCTACATGGAGGACCCGACCACGGACCTGCTGGTGGCGGGCGCGGCGAAGCGGGTGATTGCCACGGTGGAGGAGCGGGTGGCGAAGCTGCCTCGCGCCACCCTGCCCGGCTTCCAGGTGGACCGCATCATCCTGGCACCCGGCGGCGCCCTGCCCACCGGCTGCGCCGGGCTCTACCCGCACGACGACGCGATGCTGGCCCGCTACCTGGCGCTGGCGGAGACGGGCCGCGAGGCGGAGTTCCTGGAGACGCTGCTGACGCGGAGGGCGGCATGAGCGCGGCGCTGGACATCACCCCGGCGGAGACCGTGGTCGCCCTGCTGGCGCGGCAGATTGAGGATGGCGGCGTGGTGGCCACGGGCGTGGCGTCACCGCTGGCCATCCTGGCCATCGCCGTGGCGCGCGCGACGCATGCGCCGGACCTGACGTACCTGGCCTGCGTGGGCGCGTTGGACCCGGAGCTCCCCACGCTGCTGCCCTCCTCCGAGGACCTGGGCTACCTGGATGGCCGGTCCGGGGAGATCACCATTCCGGACCTGTTCGACCACGCGCGGCGCGGCCGGGTGGACACCGTCTTCTTCGGCGCGGCCGAGGTGGATGCGGAGGGCCGCACCAACATGACGGCCAGCGGCAGCCTGGACACGCCGCGCACGAAGTTCCCTGGCGTGGCGGGCGCCGCGACGCTGCGGCAGTGGGTGCGCCGGCCGGTGCTGCTGGTGCCGCGCCAGTCGCGCCGCAACCTGGTGCCCCAGGTGCAGGTCGCCACCACGAGAGACCCACGCCGCCCGGTGACGCTCATCTCCGACCTGGGCGTGTTCGAGCTGGGCGCGTCCGGCGCGCGGCTGCTCGCGCGGCACCCGTGGGCCTCGGAAGCGCACATCGCGGAGCGCACGGGCTTCGCCTTCCAGGTCCCCGAAGCGCTGCCCGTCACCCCGCTGCCGGATGCCCGCACGGTGGCGGCCATTCGCGCCATCGACCCGCGCGGCTACCGCGACGCGCTCGTCGGCGCCTGAGCCGGGCCCTTCCCCTTTCACGAATCCAGATGCACGGAGGAACCCAGATGAAAGCCGTCGTACTGCGCAGCTTTGGTGAAGCGGGCAACCTGCGGATGGAGAGCGTCCCCATGCCTCGCCCCGGGCGTGGCGAGGTCCTCCTGCGCGTGCATGCCTGTGGCGTCTGCTACCACGACGTCATCAACCGCCGCGGCAACCTGCCCCGCACCAGCGTGCCCGCGATCCTCGGCCACGAGGCCGCCGGTGAAGTCATTGAAGTCGGCCCGGACACGCCGGGCTGGAAGACGGGAGACCGCGCCGCGACGCTCCAGCGCATGTCCTGTGGCGACTGTGCCCTGTGCCGCGGCGGTCGCAACAGCCTCTGCAAGACGGACAACCGCTTCTTCGGCGAGGAGCTGGCCGGTGGCTACGCCCAGTTCATGGTGGCCCCCGTCGGCGGCCTGGGCCGGGTGCCCGCGTCGCTGCCCTGGAACGAGGCGGCCACGGTGTGCTGCACCACGGGCACGGCCGTCCACACGGTGCGCACGCGCGGCAAGGTGCGCGCGGGCGAGACGGTGCTCATCACCGGCGCCAGCGGCGGCGTGGGTCTGTCCGCCGTACAGCTCGCGCGGCTGGACGGCGCGCGCGTCATCGCGGTGACGTCCAGCGAGGCGAAGGTGCAGGCGCTGAAGGAGGCGGGCGCGGACGAGGTCATCGTGTCGCGTGGGCTGGACTTCGGCTCGGACGTCCGCAAGCGCACCCAGGGCGCGGGCGTGGACGTGGCCGTCGAAATCGTCGGCAGCGCCACGTTCGACCAGACGCTGAAGTCCATGGCGCCCGGAGGCCGCGTGGTGGTGGTGGGCAACCTGGAGTCGGGGATGGTGCAGCTCAACCCGGGGCTCGTCATCGTCAAGGAGCTGGAGATACTGGGGGCCTACGCCACCACGCAGGCGGAGCTGGACGAAGCCCTGCGCCTGACGGCCACCGGCGGCGTGCGGCAGTTCGTGACGGACGCGGTGCCCCTGGAAGAGGCCGCGAAGGCCCACTTCCGACTGGAGAACCGCGAGGTGGCGGGCCGGCTGGTGCTGGTGCCCCCCGAGGCGTGAGCGAAGCGGCGGCTGGAATCCAGAGCACGACCAGGAATCGAGGAGTCGAATGAAGAAGCGCGTGGGAATCGAAGCGTTGGCGGTCGCGGTGCCGTCCCGGTACGTGGACATCGAAGACCTGGCCCGGGCCCGGGGCGTGGACCCGGCCAAGTACACGGCGGGCCTGGGCGCCCGGGAGATGGCCGTCACGGACCCTGGCGAGGACACCGTGGCCCTGGCGGCCACCGCGGCGGCCCGCCTCCTCCGTCAGCAGGACGTGGACCCCTCTCGCATCGGCATGCTGGTGGTGGGTACGGAGACGGGCATCGACCACTCGAAGCCCGTCGCCTCGCACGTGCAGGGCCTGCTGAAGCTGCCGCGCGCCATGCGGACCTATGACACGCAGCACGCGTGTTACGGCGGCACCGCCGGGTTGATGGCGGCGGTGGAGTGGATTGCCTCCGGCGCGGGCGCGGGCAAGGTGGCCGTGGTGGTGTGCTCGGACATCGCGCGCTACGGGCTGAACACCGCGGGCGAGCCCACCCAGGGCGGCGGCGCGGTGGCGCTGCTGGTCTCCGAGCAGCCGGACCTGCTCGCCATGGACGTGGGCCTCAACGGCGTGTGCACCATGGACGTGTATGACTTCTGGCGGCCCGTGGGCCGGCGGGAGGCGCTGGTGGACGGGCACTACTCCATCACCTGCTACCTGGAGGCCCTGTCCGGCGCCTACCGGGGCTGGCGCGAGAAGGCCCTGGCGGCGGGACTGGTCCGCTGGTCGGACACGCTGCCCGGCGAGCAGCTGGCGCGCATCGCCTACCACGTGCCGTTCTGCAAGATGGCCCGGAAGGCGCACACCCAGCTGCGCCTGTGCGACCTGGAGGATGCGGCGGGCGCGGCGGCTTCGACGCCGGAGTCGCGGGAGGCGCAGGCGAAGTCGGCCGCCAGCTATGACGCCCAGGTGGCGACGTCCCTGGGGCTCAACTCGCGCATCGGCAACGTGTACACCGCGTCCCTCTACCTGGCGCTGGCGGGGCTGCTGCACCGCGAGGCCGGCGCGCTGGCGGGACAGCGGATGGGCCTGCTGTCCTACGGCAGCGGCTGCGCGGCCGAATTCTATTCCGGCACGGTGGGCGAGAAGGCCGCTGAGCGGATGGCGAAGGCGGACCTGGAGGAGGTGCTGGCCCGGCGCGAGCGCGTCTCCATCGAGGAGTACGAGCGCCTGATGAAGCTGCCGGCGGACGCGCCCGAGGCCGTGGCCCCGGCGCCCGGTGCCTTCCGGCTGACGGAGCTTCGCGACCACCGCCGCCTCTACGCCGAAGGGACCTGAGGCAGGGCGCCAGCCGCCCACCCCAGGCGCGTGACGAGGCACCGGCAGGCTTCCCGGTGCCTCCCCTTCCGCCGCCGTCTCCCTACCGTGAAGCTTGAACCCCCGCCTCGACGACCGGGGCGCGGCGAAAAAGGAGACGGAATCATGGCGGACCTACCTGCCCGTAGAGGCGGAGGCGTGCTCGGAGCCCCACGCGGCTGGGACCCCTTCGAGCGCATGCAGGAGCTGTTGGGATTCGACCTCGGCCGGATGCTCGTTCCCCAAGGCGCACGGGAGGGAGGCTTCGTCCCCGACTTCGAGGTGAAGGAGACCCAGGACGCCTTCATCTTCAAGGCCGATGTCCCGGGCGTGGAGGAGAAGGACCTGGAAATCACCCTCGCGGAGAACCGGCTGACCATCAGCGGCAAGCGGGAAGAGGAGCGCCGCGAGGAGGGTGACCGCTACTACGCCTACGAGCGCAACTATGGCTCGTTCAGCCGCACCTTCACGCTCCCCCGCGGCGTGAATGCGGATGACGTTCAGGCGGACTTCAAGAGCGGCGTCCTCAACGTGCGCATCCCCAAGAAGTCCGAAGAGCAGCCCAAGCGCATCAAGGTCGGCGGCGAACGCAGTGAGAAGGCGAAGGCCTGAGCCGCGTCGAGCCTTCGAAAGAAGCCGGCTGTGATATGGGATTGGGCACGACTCCCGGCTTTTTCCGAAAGAAGGCTACCGAATGATGCGCCGTGCCCTTTCCCTGCCCTCGCTGGCCACCCTCCTCCTGCTGGCGTCCGCGTGCGCGACCACCGGCACGTCGCCAGCGGAGGCGGACCTCCTCCAACTCGTGAGTGACCAGACGGAGGCCTGGAACCGCCAGGACGCGGTGGCCTGGTCCAAGGACTTCGCCCCGGACGCCTCCTTCATCAACATCGTAGGCACCGTCTTCGAGGGCCGCGATGAAATCCAGCAGCGCCACGCGGGCATCTTCGCAAGCATCTTCAAGGGCAGCCAGAGCCAGGTCACGGTGCGCAAGGTCCAGTTCATCCAGGAGGACCTGGCCATTGTCGACACCACGCACGCGGTGACGGGCCACCCCGGCCTGCCCCCGGGCGTCCAGGACACCGAGCCCGGCGTGCTGCGCACGCAGATGCGCTACGTGATGAAGCACGTGAACGGGCAGTGGCAAATCCTGGCCGGCCAGAACACGGACGTGAAGCCCAGGCCCCAGGCGGCCGTGCCCCAGATGCCCTGAGGCTCAGTGGGTGTTGGCGTCCTCGCGCTGGGCGGCGCGCGCCTGGCGGAACAGCGGCGCCAGCGCGGCGAAGCCCGCCACCACCGTGGAGCCGTTGTTGACCACGGCGGCGGCGACAGGCGGCAGCCACCCCAGCGCCGCGAGCACCATGGCCACGGCGTTGGGCACCAGCACCAGCCCGAGCCCCCGGTGCACGCGGGCCAGGGTGTCGCGGCCCGCGTCGAACGCCAGCAGCAGGTCCTCAAGGCTGCCACGCAGCAGCACCACGTCCGCCGTCTCCAACGCCACGTCCGTCGCGCCCCGCAGGGAGATGCCGACGTCAGCGAGCGCGAGCGCCGGGGCGTCATTGATGCCATCCCCCACCATGGCCACGATGCGTCCCTGGCGCCGGAGCGCGCGCACATGCGTGGCCTTGTCCTCGGGGAGCAGCTCCGCGATGGCCTCGTCCACGCCCAGCCGGCTCCCGACCTCCGCCACCCGGGCCGGTGCGTCCCCGGACAGCAGCACGATGCGCCGGCGCCCATTCTCCTTCAGGGCATGGACCACGCCCGCGCTCTCCGGCCGCAGCGTCTCCACGTAGCGGATGCACCCGGCCAGCGCCCCATCCACGGTGACCCACAGGGTGGAGACCTCGCGCGGCACGGACCGGGCCAGCGCCGCGCCCGTCACGTCCACGCCTTGCTGCTGCATCCAACGCGCGCTGCCCACACAGACGCGGCGCCCGTTCACCTGGGCGCAGACGCCTCGTCCCAGGACGACCTCCTCCAGACCCGCCTCGGGCCGCGGCACCTCCACGCCCTGCGCCTGGGCATGCCGGCGCACCGCCTCCGCCACGGGGTGGGACTGACGCAGCTCGGCCGCGGCGCTCAGCGACAACACCTGGCGCGCATCCCAGCCCCGCGCGGGGATGACGTCCACCACCTCCGGGACACCCAACGTCAGCGTGCCCGTCTTGTCGAAGACGATGGTGTCCGCCTGGGCCAGCCGCTCCAGGTACTGGGCCCCCTTGATGAGGATGCCCTGGCGCGCCGCGAGCGTCATCGCCACCAGCGCGCTCGCGGGCACGACGATGCGGACCCCCGTCCCGAAATCCGTGATGAGGATGCTGATGGGCCGGGACGCCTCGCGCGTCCACAGCCCTGTCGCCGCGGCGAGCCCGAAGGTCGGCAGCACGACGCCGTTCGCCACCGAGTCCACCTTCGCCTGCAGCGTCATGGGCTTGGCGCCCGCCCCTTCCAGGATGTGGAGAATCTTGGCCGCCGTGGTCTCCACGCCCGCGCGCACCACCCGCACCCGGAGGCTGCCCTCGCCCACCACGGACGCGGCCAGCACGCGGTCTCCCGCCTCGCGCACGCGGGGCTCCGACTCGCCCGTGAGCGCCTTCTCATCCACCCACGCGGTACCGGACAGCACCGTCCCGTCGGCGGGCACGCTCTCCCCCGTGTGCACGATGATGAGGTCGCCCTCCTTGAGCCGGTCCGCCCGGACCTGCTCCACCTCTCCGTCCACCCTCAGTCGCCACGCGTACAGCACCTCCAACCGCATCAACCGGGAGATGGCGGACCGGGCGCGGTCCGCGCTGCGCTCAATCAGCAAGTCACCAATGCCCAGCAGGGAGGTGATGAGCGCCGCCGTCCGCACCTGCCCCGTGGCCAGGGACACCCCCACCGCCACCAGGTCGAGCAGGTCCACGGTGATGCGCCGCTCCGCGACGGACTGGAAGGCGCGCTGGGCCAGCGGCAGGCTCGTCAACGCGACGCCCGCGGTCAGCATGGGCATGGGCGCCGCGTTCACGACGCACGCGGCGAGCACCGCCGAATTGAAGGCGGTGGCGGCCCACTCCCGCCGGGGCGGCTCGGGCGCGGCGGGCCAGGTGGACGGCTCGCTCGTGCGCAGGGCCGTCATCAACTGGCTGGCGTTGAGCACCTCCGGGTCGAAGCTCACCACCAGCGAATGGATGGCCGGCGAGGCGCTCGCCTTGTGCACACCCGGCAGCGTCGCGGCCCAGGCCGCCAGCTTGAGGATGTCGTCGTCCTCCAGCCCGCGGACGCGCAGCCGCACGCGTCCGGGCAGCGCGTGTTGCACCTCCACCTGGAACGGCTTGAGCGGGAGCTGGTGCAACGTGAAGACGAAATCCCGCACCCGCAGCGCGAACGCGCCCGGAAGGCGCGACGCCTCCTGGTAGTGCACCTTGACCAGGCCCGTGCTGCGCTGACACGTGGCCACCTGGACTTCGGGGCGGGACTCCAACCAGCCGAGCACCTGGCGCAGCGTCTTGGAGTCCTCCGCCGCGCCCCGGATGAGGAGCCGGCCCGGAGCCACGTCCGTGACGTGGACGGACACGGGCCGCTGATGCCCATCCAGGGCCTCGTGCGCGCGCCCCTTGAAGCCGCGCGCCATGCCACTCAGGAACTCCACCTCCGTCCGCATGAACGCCCCCCGGCCTGAACGCAGTGCAACCGCGGCCTCACGCGTGGGGCCGGGGCCGGAAGGCCACCGTCCCGCTGACGCGCGCGGCGTCTTCCAGTTCCTGCTCTCGCACGCCGTCACGGAACACGCTGTAGGCCCAGTACAGCGCGTTGTCCCAGCGCGGCAGCCAGCCCTTCTGAGACGGGTTCGCCACCAGCGAGTAGATGCCCGTGGCCGTCAGCACCACGGGGATCAGCTCGTAGAGGCTCGCCCCCGTCACCTCACGGGCCAGTCCGTCCAGCCACCGGGCGCCGCTCACCACGTGCTCGGCGGGGGCCTTGCGCGACTTCGCCATGAACTTGGCGTCGACGATGCCGTCCAGGCCCGCCGTGTCGACGATGGCCGCCAGCAGCGACTCCACGTCGGCCGCTTCCGGGCTGTATTCGATGAGCAGGCTGCCCGTGAGTGGGGAATGGACGGTGCCGAACACCCCCTGCGTCTCCCCCAGCTCACCGCGCACGCGGTCCGCGAGGTCCGAGTCCGCCTGGAAGCAACGCGCGCGCACACGAAGCCGGCCCGGGGAGTGGTGCACGAGCAGCAACCACTCCCCTTCAATGGCGCCCGAGTCCGGGTCGAGCCTCATGCGTGCCCCTCCCGGCTTTCCGCGACGGGCCGCGCCCCACCGTCCGCCGCGCGCCGGCCGTGGGCCTGATGGAGGTTCGCTCGCGAGCGCGCCTCCGCCAGCAGGTCGGAGAGGAACTCGCGCTCGGTGGCGATGACCCGCCGCGTCCACCCCACCAGGTCGAACGCCGCCGTCGCCACGGAGACGACCGCGCCGCGCGAGTTGTCGACGGTGCTCCGGGCCATCCAGCCGGTGGCCACGCCCGCCAGGAAGGCCACCGTCGTCTTCATAGGGCCCCCGGAGCGCCATGGATGTCGGCGCCCAGCCCGACACCCTGGGACAACGGCATCCGCTCGTCGCGCGACTCGGCCTGGTCGCCCCACGGCGCGAGCACGACGCCATGGACCCGGAGCTGCTTCAGCAAGGTCTGCACCCGCTCGCGGCGCAGCGGGCGGTTGAGCGCGGCGGCGGCCTGCCGCAGCAGCAACCACTCCGCGTTCGACATGGACAGGTCCACCGCGACCATCACCTCCAGCGCGTGCAGGAACGCATCCCGCGCGGCCTCGGGCACCTCCTTGAGGCGCTCAACCCACTGCGCCTCATCTTCTCCCAGGCGCTCCAGCACCCGCTTGCGCGCCGCGGAAGGGCTGTTGCGCAGCAGGTGCGCCAGCATGACCGTCTCCTCGGCTCGCAGCACCCCATTCGTTCCGAACAGGCACCAGGCGCCTTCGATGAGCAGCTCCAGGCACCGCGCGTCCACGGCCCGCACGGCGGAGAACGCATCGTCCAGCGCGCGGCGGTAGCGCGCA
Organism: Myxococcus vastator; assembly: GCF_010894475.1. Taxonomy (GTDB): domain Bacteria; phylum Myxococcota; class Myxococcia; order Myxococcales; family Myxococcaceae; genus Myxococcus; species Myxococcus vastator. Next base: position 17,003 of record NZ_JAAIYB010000005.1, on the reverse strand, counting down.
TACGCCACCGCGGCATGTCCGAGCCGGCGGGTGCGCCGCCAGCTGGTGACGGAGGAGGTGACGACGCTGGCGAAGGGAAGGAGGTTTCGCAGCACGCCCTCCCCTATCAAGCGGTTGCCCAACTTCCGCTCCGCCGCCTCCGTGTCCTCGGTCAACATCCGGCCCACGAGCCCCGCACCGCCGCGGTCCTCGTCCTCCCACACCTCCGAGCCCGAGATGATGGCGTGCAGGTGGAGCACATCCCACGGGTCATCCGGATCGATGCGCACGCCGAACGCGGACGCCACGTCACACATCATCCGGGCCTGGATGAGCGAGCGCAGCATCGTGTCCAGCCCCATGGCGGCGCCGGCCACGGGAACGGCCACGAGCGCGCCCACGAAGCCGGTGTCCAGGGTGAACACGGCGGCGCTGGTGGAGATACCCGCGGCGCTCGCCCCCACCAGCGCCGCTTCCTTGCTGGCGCGCCGGATGAGGGCCTCCGTCTCGGAGGCACGGACGGTGGACGCAGTACCGGCGCGCCGCGCCTCGTAATGCCGCACATAGGCTGTCAACAGGCGGGCGTGCCACGCGCCCGAACGGAGGTCCTCGAAGCGCAGCTCACGCCCGAGCTTCTCGGCGAAGTCTCGCAGCGGGTGCAGCGCGGCCGCGGGCATCGCGGTGTCTTCCGGGTGGAATGGAGTGGTTCGTGTCATGGGCATGAGTGCGAAGCAGCCGCGCGCGCCAGACCTGGAGGGCGCGACACGGCTGGTGGGGGTGCATCCGAGGTGGGCTTCCAGGAATCGGCGCACTCAAGCTAGGGGGATTCGAGGGCCGGGAGAACCGGTCCCGCGGGGCAACACCCGCGCCGCCGGGTTGACGGCTGCCTCAGCGGGCGATGATGGCGGCCCGGGCCGTGCGCAGGAGTTCGGTGAGCTCGACACGCGCCCGCGCCTTCGCCGCCGGGTCCTCCGCGGCCTCTCCTCGCTGCTCCAACAGGGCCGTCACCATGGCGCCCGCGGCTGCCTTGGCGCGGGCCCAGGGATTCGTCTCCGCGTCCGCTTCGTTCGTCGTCACCGCGGCCCAGACTTCACACAGGTGGCTGGCGGCGTCCGCGAACGCGGCGACGGCGGGCTTCTGTTCGAGGATGGACGCGTTGCGCAGGTCCCCCAGCCTCCCCGCGATGACGTGCCCCTGGCGCGGCGCCGCACCGCGGGCCTGGGCGAAGAGGTCCGCGGCGGCGGCACCGCCCTCGACGCGCGCCGCGGCCTGCCGCAGCCACTCCGCGCAGACCTGAAAGGCCGTGGGCTCGGGAAACCGCGCCGTCAGCCAGCCCAGCAAGGGATAGAGATACTCGGAGCGCTGCCAGGCCTCGTCCACGGAGCCGCAGGCCAGGCCCGACTTCTGGAACATGCCGAGCAGGAACGCATCAGGGGAGTCCGTCATCGCGGCGCCCACTCTCTCCCCTCGATGGGCGCGGAACAACCCCGAACGCGACCCTACGGCGCGCGAGTGGGCAGTGACAGATAGTGCTCACCCAATTCGGTCAACGTGCCCGCGGCGCCGAGCAGGCTCGCGAAGCACGGGTCGTTCGTCCACCGCCCCGTGAACCACGCGTAGCGGAACACGTCCTCGCGCCGCTCGCAGACGGCCACCATCTCCGTCATCTGCACCCGCTGCTTGGCGACCGAGTCAATCTGCGCGCCATCCGGCTGGCTGTGGCAGTTGGCGAACTCGGTGACCCAGAACGGCTTGCCGTACTTCGTGAGCCGGTCCAGGTGGTACTCCAGGCCATAGTCGTACCAGTGGAACCCGAGGTAATCGATGTGCGGGTCGCGGTTCCCGTTGGCGGCGCGATAGGCGGCATAGAAGGCGTCCAGCCAGACGACAGGGTCGCCATGGCCCGGCATGGTGCCCCAGTTCATCGCCGGCCCCACCAGCTTCACGCCGGTGTTCTGGGCGACACGCTCATACCGTGGCCACAACTCCGCCGCGGCCTGCGGCGACATGTTGGCCTGGTCGGTGAGGTTGGGCTCATTGAGGAGCAGCAGGTACTGGATGCGCGGGTTCGCCCGGAGGATGGACTCAATCCGCGCCGCGTCGAAGTTCCCGTTCCAGAGCATGGGAATGAAGTCCATGCCGTAGCGCGTCTGGAAATCCGCGGGCACGCCCGGATGCGGCGTGGGGCTCCAGTTGTACCACCAGCTCACGCCGGGAGCGACGGCCGCCAGGTCCTCGGGCGTCGAGAGGTCGAAGGCGATTCCCCGCTTCGCGCTCTTCGTCGTGGTGACGCCGGCGTCGGGCAACTCGGTGCCAGCATCCGGCGTCAGACCTGGCTCCGGCGCATCCCCGCTGCATCCCACGACGAGCGCGGCGAGCGCCACGATGAAGCCGCCGATGATGTTCATTCCCATGGCGCGGCATCCTATCCCGCCCCACGCTCTTCAAGACGGCGCGACTGACGCGTCAAGCACCTCCACTTGACGTGTCATGACGCGCGCCAGGCCTGCTGTCGCGCGGATAAGGCCTTGACCCGGTTGGGCAGCCACCCGGCACGTGACTTGCTGATGCCCTCCGCACTTGAAGCGGAGGATGCATTGCGATTCATGAGCGGAGTGGTCGTCACGGTGGCTCTTCTGGGGTGCGGTGGTCCGGAGCTGGAGCGGGACCCCGTCGATGCGGTCGGCCGCCTGGACCAGGAGATTGTGGGAGGAATCGAGGCTCGGCCTCACTCCCACCCCTGGATTGTCAGCTTGCAGCAATACAACAGCCACTTCTGTGGTGGTGCCCTCGTGCGGGTCGGCGCCAAGGAAGAGAGCGATATCGTTCTCACCGCTGCCCATTGTGTCTACGACGGGCTGTCCGCCGCCACCGCGGTCGCGGGGGCTCATGACCTGGACCGGCCCAGCACGGGACAAGTCACGGTCCGGGTGGTGAGGGCGGTCTATCACCCGCAGTACAATCCAGACACGACGATGAACGACATCGCCGTTCTCAAGCTCGAACAGCCCATCAAGTTCAACCAGGCCGTTGCCGGTGCCTGCGGCCAGTCATCCACCATGCGCCCCAGTCAGGCCCCGAAGTACGCCTCTGGAGGCAAACGCGCACCTGTCTGCCTCCCTGCCAGCGGGGAGCGGGTTCCAGACAACACGGTAACGACTGTCGCGGGCTGGGGCCTGACACGGGAGACCGGGAATGCCTCCCCTCTCTTGATGCAGGTGAACGTCCCCACCCTCAATCATCGGTCCGTGGCCAATAGCTACCACCGCCATGAAATCACCATCAACGAGTCGGCGATGCTCGGGGCTGGGTACACAGCAGGAGGCAAGGACGCATGCCAAGGGGACAGCGGAGGGCCGCTCGTCGTACCGGGTCCCCAAGGGTACGTGCTCCAGGGAATCGTGAGCTTTGGCCTGGGCTGCGCGAGGCCGGGGCTGCCCGGCGTCTATGCGCGGGTCTCCAATTACATCCCGTGGATCAACACGCAGATCAGGAACCTCAGCACCGTCAGGTAGGGGGGCGCGCGCGAGGGCTCCGGCAGGCCCTCGCGGCGTACACGGGAAAGGCTCCGCCTTGAATCAGCCCGCGCCTGGAGGACGCGCCTTCGCGACGGGCCCCAGCTCCACGCGGAGCGCCTGCGCGAAGGCCTCAGGCAACGGCTTCGGTGGCTCGTCCGCCAGGCCGTATTCCTCGATGCGAGGCGCCGAGCCCAGGAGGAACTCCAGCCACCGCTCCCGCAGCCGGACTGTTCGCTCAAGACGCTCGTCGATGGTGTTGGCAATCAACGGCAGGTGAACGTCCAGGGTGGTGTCCGGCTGTCGCGCCCGCAGCCGCTGGACGAGCGAGCCCAGCCGGTCGACGCGCCCCACGCGCTGCTCGAGCTGCGCGGGGTTCCACGCCAGGTCGTGGTGAACCACCCGGCGGCAGTGGTGATGCAGGTCCAGCCCCTCTTGCATGACCTCGTTGGCCACGAGCACCATCGGGTACAGGGGCGTGTTGAACGCCTCACGGAGCCGCTCCCGGCTCACACCCTCCACGGTGTGACGGACAAGCGCACCCGCGCGAACAGCGTCATCGAGCACCTCTCGCCGCCGCTCCTCGTCGAGCTTCCCCGCATAGGCCAGGAAGCGCTTCAGCAACTCGAACCACGGCCGTCCCCGAGGCGTGGTCCAGAAGCGGTCCACCACTGGCGACAGCGCCCGGGACTCCACCGCCTCCACGTCAACGCCCTGCTCCCTGGCGAAGGCCAGCAGGTCCGGGAGGAACGGGACGTTGCGCGCGACGAGGTAGCTGGCGAGCCGCTCGACGGTGCGGACCCGCAGCTCGGGAGGCACCTCGAGCAAGGGTGCCTTGAGATAGGACCAGAGGTGCTCGCGGCGAAGCACGAGCGCCGCGTCCCCGGCGCCAATCGACCAGGACGGCGTCCTGTCTCCCTCGGCGGAGTCCTCGACGTCGTCGGCGACCAGGTCGAAGCCGAGCGCCACGAAGCGCGCGTCCGTCAGGCGCCGCAGCACCTCCGGGTCGACATCCCCCGCCAACACGCCGTCTCGCACGAAGAGGGCCACGGCCTGCTCGACACAGCGCTTGACCAGGGACCAGTCCATCCGCTCCGCTTGCGTCTTCGAGACGCGTTGCTGGCGCAGCAGCTCGTTCGCCCGCGCGATGACGCGCTCGAGGTGGGCCCCCTCCACCGACATGCCCTCCAACAACGTGCCGACGTACCGCTCCCGCAGCGCGAGGTAGAGCGCATCCTGGGCGCGGCCGAACCGGTCTCTCAGGCGCGAGTGATGCCCGTCCACCCGCTTGCCGTCCACCTCGTGCTCGAAGATGTCGCCGTGGCTCGCGGCCGGAAACACCTTTCTCCATCGCTCCAGCAGCAGCTTCTCCCACTCCGCCTCGATTCTCCGCTTCAGCTCGTGGAGCGTCTCGATGCGGGCGCAGAAGATGAGCGTCTTCTCGTCGCGGGCGACGGCCTCCAGCGCGTCCCGCACGACGTGGTCCACCTTCGGGTGGCCTCCCTGCTCCCCGCTCAGCGCCCCCAACACGCTCCGCAAGAGCCCGCGGTAGGCCTCGGCGTCACCGCCGGGCAAGGCCTGTCGCTCACCGGAGAGCAGCGCCCCCTCACGCGCGGCCCCATAGGAAGAGACCATGTTGATCTGCACCGCCGCCTTGTGGGTGCGGCTCTTTTCCCGGAAGAGCTCCGCGATGAACCGCTCGTAGAGCATGAAGGGAACGCCCTCCCCTCCCTGGGCGCGCAGCCTGGGGCGGTGGCTCCTGCGGTAGACGCGCTTGTCCTCCCGGAGGCTCCGAATCATCCATCGCCGGAAGCCTGGCTCGATGCGCTCCGACTTCAGGGCCAAGAGCCGGCGCGCGCACAGCACCACCGCCCGCAGCGAGGCATCCGCCGGCTCCTCCTCGAGCCGGGGGTCCCTGGCGAACAACGCGCCGAAGTCCGAGATGGCGGCCTCGTCCGCCTGCGACCAGACACGCTCGAGTTCGCCATAGGCCTGCTTGTAGTCCCCCACGTCGTCCAACAAGCGCTGGGCCTGCTCCAGCAGGTCGGCAGGCGCGGACCGGGCCAGGGCAAAGAGTGAGAGCACCTGCTTCAGCTCGTCGACGGCGAGCTGGAACGGCGTGGCGGTGAGGAACAAGGCCTTGTCGAAGCGCCCCTCGAAGATGGTGCGCACCCCGGTGGCCCGCACGGAGTCCACGTTCTTCAGCTTGTGGGCCTCGTCGACGATGAGCAGGTCGAAGTCCGGGATGAGCTGCCCCACCAGGCGGAAGCGCAGGTCCATCAGCGCGTCATCAACCCGCCGCTGGTTCGCGAAGCCGTCGTAGGCCTCGCGCGCCCAGAGCGCGTCGAGTGAGCCGTCTCCCGCCCCCTGTTTGTGCCGTCTCAGCGTCGTCCGGACATGGGGCCTGATGACCGACCACTCGAAGGTATCGAGGAACGGCTGCTGCTCGATGTCCACACGCGCCACCGCGCCCTCCCGGTAGCGACGGAAGATGGCCGCCACCTGATTGCCAGCGAGGCCCTGTGCATCCGCCCACAACGACAGCAGCCAGGCCTGGTCCGCCAGGGAGCGACTGCCCGCGAAGATGTTCACGGGCGCGATGGTGATTCGCGTCTCGCGGGCGGTCGCGACGAGCTCGGCCAGGGTACTCGCGGCCTTGGACTGCCCGGCGAAGCCCCGGTACATGGGGCGGCTGACGTCACTGAAGGCACGCAGCTCCTTGGCCCACTTCATATTGAGGTCGGGCCCCGGGGTGAGAATCAGCGCTCGGGCCTCCGGCATCAGATGCAGCCGGGCCGCCAGGACGCCGAGCGCCTCATACGTCTTCCCCATCCCCACTTCGTCCGCGAGCACGACGCCTGGCTGGTCGTCGAACAGCTCCAGCGCACGGAGGACGGTGTCCTCCTGTCGCTCGATGTCGCGCAAGGGCACCGTTGAGTCGGCCCTTGCATCCAGGCGAAGGAAGCCCCGCAGCCAGGTCCGCTCACGTCTTTCCATGGGTGCCCTCAAGCCCGTAGAACCGCACCACACCGTCCAGCCACCCGGCACCTCGCGGCCGCAACCGCGTCAGGTCCGCGCGCAGCAGGGTCCGCAGCTCCGCGAGCAGCGCCTGCTTCGACTCCAGGTCGGCGCTCTCTGGCAACACGAACTGCTCCAGCTCGCGCAGCAGCTCGCAGCCGTAGACCCAGATCTCGTCATCGGACACGGAATCCCGAGGCAGGTCGCGCAGGCGCTCCCAGAGCGTCCGGGCCCCCGTCGGTCCCAGCAGCCGATAACGGAACGCGGAGACCGTCGTCGCGGCGAGCAGGTCCTCCTTCAGCCCCCACCAGGCCTTGAAGACATCCGTGGGGCCAAAGCCCTCGCCAAACACCGTGTCCAGGACGGAGTCGACCCCCGCCACGCCTCGCTGTTCGCGCAGGGTCGACAGCCGCTCCGCGCCCACGCGCCGGCCCAGCAGCGCCAGCAACTCCCGGACGCCCAGTCCCGCCAGGTGGGCACTCGTGGGCAGCATCGCGAGGTCCGCGACGCGGATGGGAACCAGCCACTTCCGCCCCGCCGCGCGGACCTCCAGCTCGGCGCCCGCCGCGGCCAGGTCGAAGTCGGGGAGCACCACCGGAGCCGCGCCCGGCCCCACGCCCTTCGCGAGCTCCCGGTCCAGGTACCACCAGGACCAGGCCCCCAGGCCTGCTGGCCCGTGCTGACTCCAGGTGACGGTCAACGTGCGGGCGGCCGCGTCATGGACGACGTCCTCGAGCCACGCCGAGAAGTCGATGTCGGCCGCGGGCGCCTCGCGCTCCTCGAAGCGCGCCGACTCGAAGGGGGCGCACACCAGCGAAGGCAGCAGCTCCGGCAGGCGCACCTCTCCGTCCAGGCAGAGCAGGACGCCCGCCTCGACATTGCCCCCCTGCTCCACCCCAGACGAGAGCGCGGCGTCAGAGGCGTTGGCGGACCCGACGAGCGCATAGGTCAGCGTCCTGCCCGCGCTCGTCACCGTGAGAAGGAAGAGCTTGGCATGCAGGGGGCGGCGGCTCGCGCGCCCGGAGGGTGTCAGCGTCGCCGTCGGATGGAGCCAGAGGTGGACCTCGTGCTCGCGGACGATGCGCTCGAGGATTCGCCTCGGCGCATGGACCGTCGGGGGCTCCACGGGCCACATTCGCCCCTCGGCGATTTCATGCTCGAACGCCTCGCGCTCGTGCCGCCCGGGCCGCCCGGAGCCGAGCTGGACCTCCACGCGTTTCGCCGTGACGCGCTTGAGCCCGAAGTACGCCAGGCGCTCGATGCGCTCGCCGTCGACCTCCTCGCGATAGCGCGAGGCCCACAGCCGCCCTTCGCCCTCCGCGAGCACGGGCAGTGCCCCGCGAATGGGAGGGGCAAGGGGTGCGTCCTCCCAGGGCACGCCAAGGTCCAGCGGAGGCGGACTCCCGGGGCGAAGCGCGAGCAGCTTGGAGAGCACCGACGAAAGCCCCTTCGTGTCATTCGCGATGTCGAGGTCATCCTGTTCGAAGAACGGGGACAGGATGCCCACGCGAGTGACTCGCGCATCCTCGGGGAGCGCCTCGCGCAGCTGGTCGAGCATGGACGCGCTGAACGTGTCCACGAAGAGCGCCTCCGTCGGCGCGTGGCCGCTGGGGGACGGCGTGCCGGAGATTCTCGACACGAGCGCGGAGCGGACCAGCGTCAACTGGGTCCCCGGGTGGGTCGCGAGCGCCGCGCAGCTCCGGAGGAACCCGTCCACCGCTCGGAGGAACGCGGCGTCGACGGGGACGTCGTAGCGCAACGTGCGCGTGAAGAAGAGCTCGGCGTTCTGCTCGTGGCCCGGCCTGGTGGCGTTGCCCGAGCCCACGGCGACGCGCGCCTCCTCGTCGTACAGCACCAGGATGACCTTCGGGTGGAACGTCCGCTCCCGGATGAGCTGGAGGTCATACGGCAGGCGACGGCCCCCCCGGCGGACATGGGCGTCGACGAAGCAGGCCACCGGTGTCTCGCGAAGCGCCGCGCGGGCCTCCTCGTGGTAGCGGACAGCCTCCTCCTCCGGGTCCCCCTGCAGGCGCAGCAACGCACGCAGGATGCGGTCCTCGAAGTAGGAAGGGTCGAACGTGTAGGAGCAGAAGACGGCCCCCAGGCAGGGCTGCTCGGAGACGAGGACCTGCTCGATGAGCCTCCGGGACTCGAGCATCATGCGGCACCTTCCGGGGCATCCAGCTCCCGGTTCATGGGCAGCCGTCCCAGGTCCGTCAGCAACGTGCGGACCACATCCAGCTTGAACGCCGGGAAGCGCGCCGCCTCCGGACGCGCGGTGTACGACGTGACGACGAGCACGAGCCTGCCGGCCTCGTTGCGAATCCAGCCTTCGCCACGTCGCCGCTCGCGCTGGACATCGGAGTGATAGGCCAGCAGCAGGTCGAGCGCCGCGAGCGAATCCGCCTCCACCAGCGCCTCGACCAATCTCAGCAAGGCGGCGCCATGCATGGGCAGGCGCCGGATTTCGCCAACCCTCGGCGAGGACAGCAGCGCCGAGCATGCGCCCTTCAGCGAATCGAGTGTCCGCGCATCGAGGGCCTCGCGCCCGATGCGCTCGCGGGGAGCGACCCAGCCGGCGCCATCCAAACAGGCATAGACGCGGTCGAAGGCCCCGACGAGCTCCTGCATCACCTCACCGAAGCGGCGCGCCGTCAGCAGGAGCGCCAGGAGCTCATCCGAGAGCCGCCCCAGCCGGCCCGCCAACGCCGCGTCGAGGATGTCTCGCGGCGCAGAGAGCCCGGCCTTCGCGGCGGACTCAACCAACTGGCTCATCGCGAACGAGTGCGGGTCCCGTGCGTGGACAAAGAGCGCCTCGAACAACCGGTGCTGCTGCGCGGTGCGTTCCCGCTCGACCAGGGAGGTCAGACGGCTGAACCGCCCCACCTGGGCCAGCGTCAGTCGCCCATGGGTCCGCGCGATGCGCGGCGCCTTCCGGTCCAACGCCTGCAGCGCGTACTCCTCGTATCGCCCCCAGTGTCTGTTCTCCGAGGGCTCGTCCCAAAACGCGTCGATGAGGGCCAGCGCGCCCGGGCCCGGCCGCAGGGAACCCTCGATGACGAGCCCGGAGCGCCGCAACGGCGCCAGGTAGGCCCCCAGGTTTCCCAGCTCCTGCTGACGGGAGATGAGCTGGAAGTCGAGTGGCAGGCTCGACGCTCCGGAGCGCCACGCATTGCGGGCACCTCGCACGCCCCGCATGGAATCCCAATCGCCCCGAGGAAGCTGGCCCTCGCGGAACTCCAGCGTGGCCAGGGCCCAGAAGCGCTCCCAGCGCTCGAAGAGCTCGCGCCGCACCTCGTCCGTCGCGGGGTAGGAATGGTGCTCGATGGCCCGCTCCACGAGCTGCAATCCATAGAGCACCATGGCGTAGGCCTGGGCCCTGCTGGAGCGCGTCGTCAGCGTGGGCAACCCCCAGAGCCCCACCTGCTGCGAGACATAGTCGAGCGCGAGCGGGTCTTCGGAGGTCAGCTCGGGGTTCTCCGCGGGCGGCGCCACCCAGCAGAGGGCATCAACGGGACTCTCCAACGGCGTGAGCATGGGCATGCACGCTCAGGCTCGCATCTCGACGCCATGCTGGAAAGACAGGGGACCTACCACCCAGGGAGTATGGACCGCATGCCCTTGGGGACAACCACGACCCATGACGCAGTGGCCCATGACGAGGCTTCAAGAAGCCGTGTCTTGGAAATGTTCCAGTTCTCTGGGAGTCAAAATTGTCACTATCCCGAGTATGTCTAGTTTGGTACACAAGCCGCGGCCTCGCTGATTACTGCCGGATGGGGGCTGGCAGCGGGCGCTTCAACATCCCTGGACCTCATCAGCTCGAGGAATGCCAAATGTCGGGTCAAACCAATCTTCAGAATCTCCATTTGGAAGTCAAGACGTGGCTCTATTCCCACGACATGGACAGCGTGGCCGTGGGGGCCCGGAACCAGTTGCGAGAGCAGGTGGAACTCCTGGCGCGCGCCGCCTTCCTGGAGGGAGACGACGCGGCGCTGACCGAGGCGCACCGGGTGCTCTACGCCATCAACATGGCGCTGCTCACCGCCCCGTGGTCCGTCGAGCGCCTGAACGTGGGCGATCCGCTATTTGGCCAGATGAAAGGCATCCTGGAGAAGTGTTGGCATCAGGCCTCGCGGAGGAAATACGCTCCCATCCTTGACGCGCTGCCTCCTGCGTCACAGTTTCGTGATTGGGTTACGCAGCGCGTCCAATCTCATCCCTCCAACGTCACGCACCCCATCTTCGCGTTCCTGCGTGACCAGGCCACCTTCGAGCAGATGCGGGAGTTCATCCTCCAGGAGACGCCGCTCGAATCGCTCTTCGGTGACATCATCGCGTTGATGATGCCGGGCGTCTATGGCGGCATCAAGCTCGAGCTGGCCAAGAACTTCTGGGATGAGGTCGGCCACGCACAGGACGACCGCGTCCACCGGAACATGCGCTTCCGGTTGATGGAGTTCCTGGACCTCCCGAAGGATGTCTACACCCACCAGTTCGACCTGCTGGTGCGCGAGGAGCTGGCGCTCGTCAACATGTACATGAGCATGGCCACGAACCGCTCGCGTCTGACGGAGATCCTCGGCGCGCTGCTCGCCACGGAGACCATGATTCCCGGGCGCTTCGAATGGCAGATTGAAGGCTGGCGGCGGCTGGGCGTGGGCGACAAGCCGCTGGAGTACCTGCTGGAGCACACCACGGTCGACGTGGAGCACGCCAACGCCTGGATGGGGGAGATCATCCTGCCGCTCCTGGAGCGCAACCCGGCCGTCATGCCCGACATCGTCCTGGGCATCCTGCTCCGCCTGGACACCGCGGGGGCCGTGATTGACAGGCTCTACCCCCACCTCAAGGGCCTCAAGGAGTCCACCGTCGGGCCGTACCGCGGCTCGCACGTCGTCCCTTGATGCCGGGCGCCGTGGCGCCCACGCTCGAATCGACGCGTACCGACTGTCATTCCTGGCCGCCCCGTGTCCCAGCAGGGCGGCCACGCCGAGGGCTCAAAATTGCCATACGTCAATGTCCAGCTCACTGGAGATAAGCTTGCCGCGGAGCAGAAGCTGGAGCTCATCCAGCGCATCACGAAGGTCTTCGTGGATGTGCTCGGCAAGGACCCCGCGACCACGTTCATTGTCATCCAGGAAATCGATCCGGAGAACTGGGGCATTCATGGTACGAGCGTGGCCTTGCGCCGCGAGGCCCGCGCTCGGGGTGAGAAGCTCTAGGCAATGAGTCAACCAAATCCCATCTCCGGGGAGCCCGCTCCCGCGCCCATGGCGCGGCCGGACTGGCCCGAGCTGGGGGCGCAGGCCAGTCATCTGCTCCCCAAGGACGTCTGGCAGCAGGTCCGGGCGCTGCACAAGGCCCGGCCCTGGCGCAGCGTGCTGCTCTATCTGGAAGTCTATGCTGGGATTGCCCTGGCCATCGCCGCCGAGGCCTGGTTCCAGCATCCCCTCGTCACGCTGCTCGCCATCGTCGTCATCGCGGGGCGGCAGCACTCGCTCTACATCCTGAACCACGATGCGAGCCACTACGGCCTCTTTCGCTCTCACAAGGCCAATGCCATTGTGGGCACGGTGTTCTCGAACCTGGTGATGTTCCACCACCCGGAGGCCTGGTCCTTCGTCCAGTGGCGGCGGGTGCACATGCTGCACCACCGGCACCTGTTCACCCCGGAGGACCCCAACTGGCTGGGCAGGCACCTGCGGGGGGACACCCAGCGCGCCTATTCACCGGGGCGCCTGCTCTGGACGTGCGTGAAGGCGGGGCTCCTGAGCGTCCTCGAGTTCTTCAAGGGCCGCCAGGACTACGTGCCGCCCCAGGGGAACCACACCGTCAAGTGGCGGGACAACCACCTGCGGGCGCTGCTCCTCCCGTTCCGGGACGACGCGGAGATGGAGCGGGAGCGGCGCCTCAAGCTGCTCTTCTTCGCCGTCGCGCTGGGCGCGGTGGCGTACTTCGGCCTCTGGCGCCCCTTCCTGCTCCTGTGGCTGCTCCCCATGTACACCGTGTACCCCATGATTCTCACGCTCATGGACCTCACGGAGCACCGGTGGACCCGCGAGGAGGGCGACCTCAACGTGAACGCCCGCTCCACCCGGCTGGGGCTGCTGCCAGCGCTGCTCATCAGCGGGCTGCCGCGCACGCTGCACCGGGAGCACCACGTCTTCCCCGGCGTCGTGGCCCGGGACCTGCCCCGGTTGAGCGCGCTGCTGTGCCAGGCCCGTGTCTCCCCCGAGCCCGCCCCGGGGCTCTCCGCGCTCATGCGGGAGCTCGCGGACTCCCAGCCTTCTTCCCCTCGGTGAACCCGTGAAACCACAGCAGCGCGAGCGTCCCCCCGTCCCCCACTCCGCGGATGAGTTCAAGGTCCACGTCCACAACTCGGGGAGCGAGGGGCTGTTCACCAACGCCTTCATCGTGGAGACCGCCCGGTCCGTGGTCGTCATCGACGCGATGATGCGCGTCTCCGATGCCCGGGGGGTGCGGGCGCGCGTCGAGGCGACGGGCAAGCCGCTCGTGGGTCTCATCGTCACCCACGGGCACCCGGACCACTACAACGGCGCGGCCGAAATCACCCGGGGCCTGGACGTGCCCATGATCGCGACGAAGGGCGTGGACGCGGTCATCCGCCGCATCGACGACGCCAAGGAGAAGCAGTGGAAGCCCGTCTTCGGCGAGGACTGGCCCGCCACGCGGCGCTTCCCCAACCAGTTCGTCAAGGAGGGACAGACGCTGCACTTCGACGGCGTCCCCTTCACCGTCGGGGAGCTGGGAGAAGGCGAGTCCCACTGGGACAGCTACTGGGTCGTCGGCCGCGCCGCGTCCGTGGCCTTCGTGGGGGACATCGTCTTCGGCGGCGTCCACTCCTTCATGAATGACGGCCACTCCGCCCTGTGGCTGAAGAACCTGGACCGGCTCGAGGCGAAGCTCTCCAAGGACGCGCTGCTGTTCACCGGGCACGGCGCGCCCAGCGCCTCCAAGGCCAGCCTGGAGGCCCAGCGCCGCTACCTGCACCTCTACCGGAAGACGGTCCGTGAGCTCGCCCAGGGAAAGAGCACGCTGGACGACAAGGCCAAGGCGCGGCTCGTCCAGGTGATGAAGCAGCACCTGCCGACGTCCGACCTGGAGACATTCATCACCGCGGGGGCCAACGCCGTCGCAGCGGAACTGGCTCGGGAAGCGGCGGAACGCGCCGATGACTGAGGGCGCCGAGGCCAAGGGGCGCTCCCAGGCCGCGGGCATGTCCGCGGCCGAGTTCCGGGAGCTGGGGCACCGGCTGGTGGACCAGCTTGGCGATTTCCTGACCGCGCTGCCGGAGCAGCCCGTCCGGGCCGAGGACTCGGCGCCTCGCATCCGCGCGCTCCTGGACGCGGACGCCTTCCCGGAGCAGGGAATGGCGCCTGGCGTGGCGCTGGAGCGGGCCTTCACGCTCCTGCGTGAGCACGCCGTCTCCACGGCGCACCCTCGCTTCTGGGCCTACATCATGGGCGCACCGAGCCCGCTGGGTGCCCTGGCGGACCTGCTCGCGTCCGTCATCAACCCGCCCGTCACCAGCTACCCGACGTGCGCCCTCACCGTGTCGCTGGAGGCGCAGACGGTGCGTTGGCTGGCCCGGCTCGTCGGCTTCCCCACGGACTGTGGCGGGCTGTTCCTCGGCGGCGGCTCCCTGGCCAACCTGGTCGCCATGCGCGCGGCCTTGCACGTCAAGGCCGGCTGGGACGTTCGCGCGGAGGGCGTGCGAGGGCCAGCGGGCGCGCCCCTGTGCCTGTATGCCAGCGCCGAGGCCCACACGAGCATCGTGTCAGCCGCCAACCTCTGCGGCCTCGGGTCGAACGCGGTGCGCAAGGTCGACACCGACCGAAGCGGCCGGATGCGCTTCAGCAGCCTGGCGCAGCGGCTCGCCGCTGACAGGAAGGCGGGGCTGCGGCCCTTCATGGTCGCCGCGACCGCGGGGACCACGGGCACGGGCGCGGTGGATCCGCTGCCCGACATCGCCGCCCTCTGCCAGGCGGAGGGACTGTGGTTCCACGTGGACGGCGCGTACGGAGCGCTGGCCGTGCTGTCACCCGACGCGCCCCTGGAGCTGCAGGCCCTCCGGCTCGCGGACTCGCTGGTCGTCGACCCGCACAAGTGGATGTACGTGCCCGCGGATGTCGGGTGCCTGCTCACGCGAGACCGGCACGTGCTGTATGACACTTTCCACCAGGGCGCCTCCTACTACGCGGACAGCGACGAGCAGCTCCTGCTGGGAGGCCCGGAGACGCTCCAGCTCCGGGACCTGGGGCCGCAGACCACCCGCAGCCTGCGCGCCCTCAAGGTGCGCTTGTGCCTGCAGCACGAGGGACGGGCGGGCTACGCGCGGATGATTGGTGACGACATCCGGCTCGCGCGCCGGCTCTACGCCTGTGTCGAGGCCGAGCCCGAGCTGGAGCCGCTGACCCACGGCTTGAGCATCACCACGTTCCGCTTCATCCCGGCGGACCTGGAGCCCCAGGCGGAGGCGCACCGCGACTACCTCAACACCCTGAACAAGGCGCTGCTCAAGCGGCTGCAGCGCGGCGGCGTGGCCTATCCCTCGCATACGGACGTGGAGGGCCAGGCCGCGCTGCGCGTCTGCATCGTGAACAACAACACCACGCTCGCCGACATCGAGCGCCTCCCGAGCCTGGTGCGGCGACTGGGCACCGAGGTCGACGCGGAGCTCCGGCCGGGACGCCAGCACCGGACGGCGTGAGCCTCGGCGTGCCCGTCAGCGGGCCGGCCCTTCGGGCTCATCCAGGCCGAGGGTGTTCTCACACAGGTGGATTCGACCGCGCGCCCGGTTGGAGGCATCCAGGACACCCTCCAGGAGACCGAAGGCATCGTTCAGCCAGGCGTGCTCCGCGCTGTTGCTGCGGAACATCACGGACGCGGTGCAGACGCGAGCCTGGTCGCGGGCTCGCAGCAGCGAGACGCCATTCACCTCCAGGTAGACCTTCCCCCCCGACGGGGTGGTGAGCACGCCGCGCAGCGCGGGCAGATTCACGTTGTCGGGCCGCTTCACCGGCGTGTTCAAGAAGCGGACCGGGCCCGCGAGCCGCTCGCCGGTGAGGGCTCCGTCGACGATGGCGAGGTACTGGCCACCACTGCCGAAGTCCAGGTACTCCATCCAGGTGTAGTGCAGGTCGAAGTCGGCGAGCGTGCTCAGTCTCACGTGTGATTCCTCTTTGGGGCGGACCGCGCTCGCTACGTGGGGCCGTGGTGGGCCATCCAGGTTTCATGGATGTGCAGCCACACCACACCGCCGGGCGCGGCAGGATCCGCCTGGAAGAGAACTGTGGCGTACCTGCCTGTCTTCTGCCCGCCTGCCTCGCGCCACTCCACGTACCGCACCAGGGCGACCTCATCCCGGGCCCACACCGGAGCGAAATCATCGATGGTGATCTTCATGTCCGGCTGTGCGCCGAGGGCCTTGGAGAGCCGCTCCAGCAACACCGACTTCTTCTCGGCCACGCCGCCCGGAGCATACAGCGTGCAGTCCGGCGCGAAGGCGCTCGCCATCCGGGCCGTTCCGGACGCGGCGGCGGGGCCCGTCCCCCGAAGCCACGCTTCGAGGGCACGGTGGAATTCAATGACTTCCGTTCGACTGAGCTCGACGATTCCAGACATGGTTCAAAGGCTCCGCTGGAGGGTGGCCTGGCGTCAGACCTGGCCTGACGCGCGCTTGCCTTGAGGCTCCACCGGCGCATGCGCTTCACCCGGGGGCGGAAAGCGGCGCCTGAAGTCGAACGCACGGGACGAAGGACCTTCGCTCGCGAGCAGCTCGAGCCGCTCCTTGGCCTCCGCGACCGTGGGAATATGGCCGACGGGCACCCACCAGAGCACATACGGCGGTCCCTCGACGGGGAGGAACCATTTCCGGCGGCTGCGGAAGGGCACCACGTGCTCACTCTTGTAGACGAAGTCGAAGAGCGACTCGACCGACTCCCACGTCGACATGTTCAGCAGGATCAGCGGGTTGTCGAACCCACGGACTCCCGTGGCATCGCCGGCCCCCGTTTGAAGCCGCCAGACAAATCCAGGTGAGCGGTCCGCCAGCTCATTCACCGGCCGGAGCTGCGCGACAAAGTCTTGCATCAGGGGGTGGTCGAGGGGTTCGCGTGCCAGCGAAATCGCCAGCTGCGCGACATGGAATTTCTGGGTCGTCATGGGTGCTTGCTTGGCGTGTTGAAGGGAGCCGCGAGTATAGCCATGGGGCTGTCTGGCACCAAGCATTCTAAGGGCATGACGCACGGCATTGCCTTGCGGCCCTTTCAGAATCGATTGGGTGCCCCCTCACCTGAATCCGGAGGCGTCGCTCCACTCGCTCACAGGGACGAAGCGCAGGCCCTTCGGAGACGGAGAGAGGGAGAGCACCCGCTCCACAACGGAGTGGGTCAAGTCCCGAATCGTGTGTAGTTGGTCCGGAGGGGGTTCGGGGGAGGGAAGCTCCTTGGCGGCATCATGCAACGG
>NZ_JAAIYB010000059.1 GCF_010894475.1 Myxococcus vastator | reverse complement strand
CCTTGAAGCACCCCGCGTCTGTCGAGTTCGTCGCCCATGACGGCCGCCTTCTAATGCAACCGGGAGACCACGACACCGAAAACTCCAACCTATTGGATTTGCTCCACTCCCAAAACCCTCCGTGCAACGGGGCTCTCAAAACGATAGAGACTCCACTCATTCTGGAAGGAGTCGTACAGCGTGGGTGGCCGTTTCGAGCTGGACTTGAGTGAGCTGCTGTCCTTCGAGCCGGGGGGTGGGCTCATCCACTTCGGGGACCAGCGCGTGCTGCTGATGGACCCGGTGGCGCTGGGGCTGCTGCGCAAGGAGCTCATCGGGTTGATGGGGATGACGGCGGCGCGCGGCACCTTCACGCGCCTGGGCTACGCGCACGGCTGGCGCACGGCCGAGGCGATGAAGGGCGCGGTGCCCTGGCAGGACGAATCCCTGTGGCGCCGTGCCGGTGGGCGGCTGCACACCCTCCAGGGGCAGGTCCGGGTGGAGCCCGTCCAGCGCCGCGCGGACGAGGGCCCGGAGCCCTTCGCCGAAGCGCAGTGGCGCGACTCCTATGAAGCCGAGCAGCACCTGCTGCACCTGGGCCAGTCCGACCAGCCGGTGTGCTGGAGCCTCACCGGCTTCGCGTCCGGCTACATGAGCTACGTCAACGGCAAGCCCATCTACGGCACGGAGCTGCGCTGCGTGGGCAAGGGCGACGCGGCCTGCCACTACGTGGGCCGGCCCGCCGAGGAGTGGAGCACCGAGTGCACGGAGGTGCTGCGCCTCTATGAGACGCAGTGCATGGAGGGCATGCTGGCGCAGGTGACGGAGGCGCTGCGGCAGGCGGAGCGCAAGCTGCGCGCGAAGCGGCAGTCGCTGGCGCGCGCGGGCGTGACGGAGGACCCGGCGGGCATGGTGGCGCGCTCGGAGGCGATGCAGCGCATCATCAACCTGGCGCGCAGAGGGGCGAAGGTGGACTCCACGGTGCTCGTCACGGGGGAGAGCGGCGTGGGCAAGGAGCGCATCGCCCGCCTCATCCACGACGAGTCCGGCCGCGCGCACAAGGCCTTCGTCGCCGTCAACTGCGCCGCCGTCACGGAGAGCCTGCTGGAGAGCGAGCTGTTCGGCCACGCGAGAGGCGCCTTCACCGGCGCCACCCACGACAGGGCCGGCCTCTTCGAAGCGGCCCATGGCGGCACCCTCTTCCTGGATGAAGTGGGCGAGGTGCCCCCGTCCATGCAGGCCAAGCTGCTGCGCGTGCTGCAGGAGCGCGAGGTGCGCCGCGTCGGTGAGAATGCCAGCCGCAAGGTGGACGTGCGGCTGGTGGCCGCCACCAACCGCGAGCTCGCGGAGGAGGTCCGCCAGGGGCGCTTCCGCCAGGACCTCTACTACCGGCTGCGCGTCATCGAGCTGAAGATTCCGCCGCTGCGTGAGCGCCGCGACGACGTGCTCCCCCTGGCGCGGCTGCTGCTCGCTGAGGCCGCGGAGCGGCTGGGCCGCAGGGTGTCGGGCCTGTCCCCGGACGCGGCGGACCAGCTGCTGCGCTACGCGTGGCCCGGCAACGTGCGTGAGCTGGGCAACGCCGTGGAGCGCGCGGTGGCGCTGTGCGAGGGCACCCGGGTGGAGCGGGACGACTTGCCGGAGGAGGTCCGCGCCGCGCCCCCCAGCCTGGTGCCCACCGGCAACCCACAGCGGCTGGAGGACATGGAGAAGCACTACATCCTGGCGGTGCTGGCGCAGAACGGCGGCAACCGCGCGCGCACCGCCGAGCAGCTCGACATCGGCGTGGCGACGCTCTACCGCAAGCTCAAGCAGTACGGCCACCCGGAGGCGGCCCACTGAGCCACCGCGGGACGCGGCGTCAGTTGAGGTACTGGTCCCGGTCCGGCCGGTCCTGCCGCACCACCTGCAGGTGCTTGGAGCGGCCCTTCAACTGACGCTGCAGCCGCCAGTGCTGCAGGTGCAGCCACAGCTTGCGCGGGTTGGCGCCACGCACGTAGGCGAACGCCATGCACAGGCCCAGCAGGTCCGGCACCTGCGTCTGCCAGCCGCTGGTGATGGCCGACAGCACGACGAAGCCCGCGCCGACGCCCGCCAGGGCATTGCCCGACAGCGGCAGGCCCCAGAAGTTCGTCTGCCCCCGGCCAATGGTGAGCCCGTAGGACACCCACAGCACCGACGTCATGACGTTGCCGCCCGCGTACGCCTGCACCGTCGCGCCGGGCACCAGCATGGCCAGCAGCGCGGTGATGAGGCCCGCGCTCACCGCGATGCCCAGCGCCACCATCAGCAGGCGCCTGCCGCCCCAGATGGACTCCAGGTAGCCGCCAATGGACCAGGTGATGATGGCGCCGAAGATGATGCCGATGGGACTGGACTCAATGAAGGCGTACGTCAGCGGCTGCCACAGGAAGAGCCTCCCGAACACCAGGTCCGGGAACAGCAGCAGCAAGCCACCCGACTGCGACTTCGTGAGGTGGAACATCACGGAGCCCGCCACCAGCGCCACCGCCAACTTGGACGCCGTGGTCTCCAGGCCGGGCAGTCCCATGCCGCCGCCCCCGCCTCCGAAGCCCCTCATCGGTCGCATTCAGTACACCATCCTCTCGTTGCCCAGAGCCGTCCAAAGGTGGTGGAACATCGCTCGCTTCGCAACCCCAAATGACGAAGGGCGCCCATCCCCGACACTGGGGAGAGCGCCCTCGGACACCCACGCCTCGTCAACCGCCGCGCGGCCGATCAGGCCTTCGGCTTGTAGAAGAGCGTGATGGTCAAGCAGTGGAACTCCTTGTCGGAGGACTGCGTCACCACCCTGTCGACCACCTCGAGGTTGGAGTTCTCCTTGAGCCACTTGGTGATGTTCTCACCCATGTTCTCGCGGTCACGCGCGAGCGTGGTGGAGAACACCTTGACGCCCGTGAAGCTGATAACGCCCATTCCGACCCTCGTCATAAACCAGAGATTCTGGACGTTTACCCCGAGACGATTCCGCTATCAAGAATCGGGCCCGACAATCCGGCCCTGGCGCCTCCCGGGCGACCCACCTGAGGGGGCTGCTCCCGGGCCTCGCACGGAGCGCGCGGGCCCGGGGGCTGGAGCTTCACCGGCTGCTGGCGGCCTTGCGCGACAGGCAGGTGACCTCGTCCTTGCAGGCCGGGCCAATGCCCTCGGGGTGTGCCGTCAGGGGCGTCTTGTCGCTCTCCTCCACGCCACACACCACGCACTTGCGCTTGCGGTTGCGACGCTCGGCGCGGCGCTGCTCCGCGATGGCCTTGGCCCGCTCACGCGCCGTCTTCGCGTCCACCTCGTTGCTCATCTCGCGTCCTGGTTGGAGGTCCTGTGCCATCAGAGCGCCTCGACGAGCACCGCGATGCCCTGGCCGCCACCGATGCAAGCGGACCCGATACCATAGCGGGCACCGCGGCGCTTCAGCTCGTACACCAGCGTGGTGGTGATGCGCGCGCCCGACGCGCCCAGCGGGTGGCCCACGGCGATGGCGCCGCCGTTGACGTTGGTGCGCTCGCGGGGCAGGCCCAGCTCCTTCTCCACCGCCAGGTACTGCGGCGCGAAGGCCTCGTTGACCTCGAAGAGGTCAATGTCCGACAGCTGACACTGGGCGCGCGCCAGCAGCTGGCGGATGGCCGGCGCCGGGCCGATGCCCATGATTTTCGGGTCGCACCCGGAGACGCCCCAGTTGACGAGCCGGCCAATGGGCTGCAGGCCGTGCTGCTTCACGAAGCTGCCGGTGGCCATCACCATGGAGCCCGCGCCGTCGCAGATGCCGCTGGCCGCGCCCGCGTGCACCACGCCGTCCTTCTTGAAGACCTTGGGCAGCTTGCGCAGGCTCTCCACCGTCGTCTCCGGGCGGTTGTGCTCGTCCCGGGACACCACCGTCTCACCCTTCTTCGTCTTCAGCGTGACGGGGGCGATTTCATCCTGGAAGCGGCCCGCCTCCTGCGCGGCGGCGAAGCGCTTCTGGGTGAGGACGGCGTACTCGTCCACCTGCTCCTGCGTGAGCGAGTAGTCCACCGCGAGCTGCTCGGCGGTGAGCGCCATGGCCTGGCCGGTGTAGCTGTCGGTGAGGGCCGTCCACAGCATGTCCTCCAGGCTGCCCTTGCCCAGCGGCAGGCCCCAGCGGGCGCCGCGGATGACGTGGGGCGCCTGGCTCATGGACTCGGTGCCACCGGCCAGCACGACGGAGGCCTGCTCGGTGAGCATCAGCTCCGCCGCCGTGACGAAGGCCTGGAAGCCGGAGCCGCACAGCCGGTTGACGCCCAGCGCGGGCACGGGGACGGGCACGCCGGTGCGCAGCCCCACGTGGCGCGGCAGGTAGATGGCGTCCGCGCTGGTCTGCACCACGTTGCCATAGACGACGTGCTGGACGTCTTCCGGAGACACCTTCGCCTGGGCCAGCGCGGCCTTCGCCGACTCCACGGCGAGGTCGGTGGCGCTGAGGTCCTTCAGGCTTCCCCCGTAGGTACCGAACGGGGTGCGCTTGCCGGACAGGAAGTAGATTTCCTCGTTCTTGGACACGCTCTTCATGGTGGTCGTCTACCTACTCTCATGGGGCGCGCGGTGCACGCGCGCCGTGACGTCGTGACGTGTGGGACGGGCGGCCCTAGGGCGCGCGCTGCCCGAAAAAAGCGCTGGCGACGATGGCAAGCGCGATGACGGTCCACAACAAACCTTGAAGGTTCTGTTTCCGGATTTCCTTGCGGCCGAGCCCCTGGTACCAGGAACGCCCGGCGGCCACCCGGCCTTCCCAGGTGAACTCCCCCGCGGGCCGCAGCCCGTCCAGGCGGCGCAGGTGCGCGCGCAGCAGGCGGTCCGGGGGAGCGTCCTCCAGTGAACCCGTCAGGTAGACGCCGGGGACCTCCAGCGCCGGGCGCCGGTAGTCCGCGGTGATGACGAAGCCCCCGGAGGCCAAGGGGGTGAGGAGGTACAGCCGGGGCACGCCGCCCTGCCCCGTATGGAGCGTGGCGAAGACGCGCTCACCCGGGTGGGCCCAGTCGTAGGAGCGCGTGGCGCGCTGGAGGCGCGGCTTCTCCTCGTGGCTGCCCAGCGGCACGAAGCCCAGCGCCTGGAGCTGGTTGGCGCGCCCCGACAGCTCCAGGGGCAAATCCATCTGGTCCGCGGGCGCCTCGGGCTCCACCCGCACGCTGGACGGGAAGAGGAAGAGGATGCCGCGCCACAGATTCATGGACAGCAGCACGAGCGCCAGCACCAGGCCAGCGACGACGATGCCCAACTCGGCGAGGACGTTCATGAGGGGAGGACCTCCAGGTGCATCGCCCCCCGCGCCACGGGCGCGAGGAGCCGGATGAGGGAGGTCAACAAGGCGGGCCGACCGGAGACCATGGCTCCGGGACCCTAGCGGAAAGCGGCGCCCGCGTGCGCCGGGTTCAGCGCCGGGACGCGCTGGCCGGCAGCGTGCGCCAGCGCTCGACGTCCGCCGGGGTGAGCGGGTCCTCGCCGCGCAGGAACCGCTCCAGGTGGCCCAGCGAGTCCACGCCGAAGAACAGCTCGTCGTCCGCCAGGTAGGTGGGCACGCCAAAGGCCCCGGCGGCCACCGCCGCCTCGGTGTTGCGGCGGACCCGGTCCTTCACCTCCTGCGTCTGGGCCGCCGCGAGCAGCGCCTGGGCGTCCAGCCCCGCGGCCTGAATCGCCGCGCCCACGGCCTCGGGCGACTCCGCGCCCTTCCCGCCGCCCCAGGCGGAGGCATACAGCGCGCTCACCAGCCGGCTCCGGGCCTCCACGTCCTCCACTGCGGCCGTCACGCGCAGCGCGAGCAGCGGGTTGAAGGGGTGCGTCGGCGGCGGCGCGAAGGGCACGCCGAAGTCATGGGCGATGCGGAAGGTCTGCTTGAAGACGTAGCCGCGCTTGGCCGCGACCTCCGCGGGGCCGAGGTTTCCCGTCGCGTTGAGCACCCCCGCCAGCAGCACGGGCACCGGCTCCACGACGCGGCCATGGCGCGCGGCGAGCGCCGGCAGGCGCGTCCAGGCCAGGTAGGCATACGGCGAGATGAAATCCAGCAGGAAGCGCAGTGGGGTGTGGGCCATGGCCCGAGTCTAACGCCCCACGTCCGGGCTGGGAGGACACAGTCCCGTCGACGCTCCAGCGGTACATCAGGCGCTCTGACGCAGCGCCCCGGCCCGGCGCTGGAGCGCGCTCCGCAGGGAGCTGGTCAGGGCCAGCAGGCTGGAGGCCCGGGCATCCGTGAAGGCCGCCTCGGCCGCCTCCAACGCCACCACCGAGGACTCCGCGTCCCGCGCGCGCTCCGCCAGCGACAGGCGCACCAGCCCCACCTGGAGCACGTTGCCCGTCAGCTCCGCCAGCGCGAGCGCCCTGCGCAGGTGCGCCAGGCCC
Organism: Myxococcus vastator; assembly: GCF_010894475.1. Lineage (GTDB taxonomy): Bacteria > Myxococcota > Myxococcia > Myxococcales > Myxococcaceae > Myxococcus > Myxococcus vastator. The sequence continues at coordinate 20,252 of NZ_JAAIYB010000059.1, read as the reverse complement.
TCCTCACCGGGCAGCAGCGCCGCCAGCGCCCGGCGGGAGAGGATTTCGTCCCACGGGTTGGCCAGCACCGGGTCCGTGGCCCGCGTCAGCGCCGCCTCCGCCGCGTCCTCCGCCGCCACCAGGTTGCCCTGCTCCCGTTCGAAGCGGGACTGATAGACGCGCAGCAGCGTCTCCATGCGGACGCCGCCCTCGCGCGCGGCGGCCAGGGCCGCGGGAAGGGAGCGGCGCGCCGCCCCCGCATCCTCGAAGAGCACGTCGCGGCAGGCCTGGTACACCCGCAGGTGACACTGGAGCCACCGGTCCTCCGGCAGCACCCGCGCCAGCGCCTCGGCGCGGGCCACCACCGCGGCCACGTGCTCGTGCTCGCCGCGCTCCAGGTAGTACGGCGGCGTGAAGAGGGCCAGGTTGCGCTCCATCAACCGGGGGTTGCCCAGCCGCCGCACCAGCTCCGTCTTCTCCGTGAAGGCCGGGACGAACGCCGCGCCGTCGCCCGTGAAGGCCGCGCGCGTCACCACCGAGAACAGATGGAAGCCGCGCACGTCCGTGAACCCATGGGCCTCCGCCACGGCGTACCCGTCGCGGAGCGCCTGCGCGTCCAGCGGCTCGCCGCGCAGCGCCAGGTTCAGGTTCATCGTGAAGCCGCCCATGCCCAGCGCCCACGCCAGGCGCTTGGGCAGCCGGCCCGTCACCTCGCACAGCCCGCGCAGCCGCTTCAGGTGCTCGTACTGCGTCTCCAGCACGCCGGCGAAGCGGCCCGTGTAGGCACACAACTGCGCGGGCGCCAGCTGCGCCGCGGCGCGATAGGGCGACACCTCGGGTTGCTCGGCCCGCACGCGCTCCAGCAGCGCCGTCAGCTCCTCCGTGCGCCCCACGCTGGCCAGCGCCATGGCCTGGAGGATGCGCAGCTCGGCCTGCTTCCAGAAGACGTTCGCGGTGCTGGCGAACGCGTCCGCCTCGCGCTCGCGGAACAGCGCCTTCAAGCGCGCGGGGCGCTCCGCTTCCGGCGCGGCGCACGCGGCCTCCAGCGCGGCCACCGCCTGCGTCCGCCCGTCCTCCAGGTCCACCGTGGAGGCCCAGTGCTCACTCAGCTTCCGCGCGAAGACGAGCGAGGTGGGCGGGTCGCTCGAATAGCCCACCTCCACCATCGTCACCCAGATGCGCAGCAGCAGCCTGTCACGGCCCGGGAAGTCCGGCGCGGCCTCCAGCAGCATCGCCGCTTCCTTCAGCAGCAGCGTCGCCTCCAGCAGCGCCTGCGCCTCGATGGCGGCCCGGCCCGCGTCCAGCAGCGGGCCAATGGCCAGCTCCGGCTCCGACGAGCGCAGGTAGTGCCACCCCACCGTGCGCGACAGCTCCGGCCGCGACGAGTGCAGCGTCTGCAGCGCCACCGCCACGCGGCCGTGCGCCGCGCGCCGCGCCTCCTCGGGCGTGCTGTCGTAGACGGCCTGGTGCACGGTGTCGTGCGTGAAGACGTAGCGGCCCTCCGCCTCCTGGAGGAACTGCCGCTCCACGATGCCGTCCAGCACCGCGAACAGCTCGGACTCGGGCAGCTCCGCCAGCGCGCGGAGCATGGGCAGCTCCAGGCTGCGGCCCGCGGGCGCCAGCTGGCGCAGCAGCGACACCTGCTCGGCGGGAGCGCTGCCCAGGCGCGCGAGCACCGCGTCGTGGATGCTGGCGGGCAGCGGCCGCGTGTCCAGCCCCTCGACGGCGCTCCACCGGCCGCCCACCCGCGTCAGCGCGCCCTCCTCCACCAGCGCGCGCAGGCACTCGGTGGCGAAGAAGGCGTTGCCGCCCGTCGTCTCATGCAGCCGCGTGACGAAGGCCTCGGGCACGGCCAGCCCCGGCAGCGCCAGCTCCACCAGCGTGCGCACGTGCTCTGCGGCCAGCGGCTCCAGGTCCATGCGGGTGGTGATTTTCTCGTCCACCGTCTGGAAGGCCAGGCTCAGGCGGCTCAGCTCGCCGCTCCGGAACGTGCCCACCACCATGCCGCGCGTGCCGTACAGCGCGCGGATGAGGACGTTGAGCACCTCCAGCGTGGCGCTGTCGGCCCACTGCAAGTCTTCGAAGCACAGCACCAGCGTCATCCGCCGGCCCAGCGCCTGCACCCACTCCGCCAGCGCGCCGAAGAAGGCCAGCTTCTCCTCGCCCGCCACCGGGTGCGCTTCGCCCGCGTCCGGCGTCAGCCCTGGGAGCAGCTGGTGCAGCTTCGGCCCCAGGCGGTCCATCATCTCCGAGGGCGTGAGCGGCACCAGGCAGCGCACCGCCTGAACGATGGGCGTAAGCGGCGCCTGCCCCTCCGCGCGGCACTGGCCCCGGCCGAAGGGCAGCTCCGCCAGCTTCGCCTGGAGCTCGAACTCCTGGAGCAGCCGCGTCTTGCCCACGCCCGCGGGCGCGCCAATGAGCACCGCGCGGGACTGGCCCCAGTCCGCCTCGGCCAGGCCGTTCATCAGCGCCTCCAGCTCCGCGGCGCGGCCCACCACCTCCGGCACGTGCAGGTAGCTGGCGCGCGCCGACAGCGGCTCCTCCGGCATCGGCTCGCCGCTGGCGTGGCAGAGCGCCTCCATCAGCTCGCTGGCGTCCTGGAAGCGCTCGCGCGGGTCCTTCGCCAGCAGCAGGAGGATGATTTCCTCCAGCTGTGGATCCACCGGACAAATCGTGGACGGCTTCGGCGGCGGCCGCGTCAGGTGGTCCGCCAGCAGCGCCGCCGGGGTGTTGCGCTTGAAGGGCAGCCGGCGCGTGACCAGGTAGTAGGCCATGACGCCCAGCGAATAGAGGTCCGCGCGGCCGTCGATGCTCGCGCCGCGCTGCCACTCCGGCGCCAGGTACTCCAGCGTGCCCTTGAGCCGGCCGGGGCTGGGCGTGCCCAGCTGGTGCATGACGCCGAAGTCCATCAGCTTCACCGCGCCCGCGCTGGTGATGCGGATGTTGCTGGCCTTGATGTCGCAGTGCACGTACAGCCGCGCGTGCAGGAAGGCCAGGACCTGGGACATCTGAATGAGCACGCGGTACAGCGTGCGCGTGTCCAGCGGCGACTCACGCCCCAGCGAGCTCAGGTCCTGCCCGTCCACCACCTCCATGGTGATGAAGCGGTTGCCGGCCTCCGTCATGCCCCAGTCAAAGACCTTGAGCGTGCCGGGGTGCTGGAGCTTCTTCATGGCGAAGAACTCGTGCCGGAACATCAGCACCAGCTCCTCCGTCTTGCCCGCCGTCAGGCCCGCCGGAACCTGCATCTCCTTGAGCGCCACCCGGCGGTGCTCGTGCAGGTCCGTGGCCAGCCAGATGCGGCCCATGCCGCCCTCGCCCAGCAGCCCTTCGACCCGGTAGCGCCCCGTCACCACCATGCCCACGGCCAACGAGCGGCGCTCCCCGGCGCGCGCTCCCGGCAGGGTGATGGGCGTGCGGATGCGGTCCCCCCACGAACTTGGAGGACGGCTGCGCTCGTCCAGGACGGCTGTCTTCTCCTCGTCGCTCACGAAGGGGAACCGGCGGGGTCAGCGAAATGCAGAAGTTCATGGGATATCACGTTTCTTTGCGACAGGCACACATCATCGGTGCCGTGTCGGCGTTGAGTGGCGCACCGCGCGAGAGGCCCCGTCGGCGCGCACCTGACAACACGGCCCCCGGCTGGACGGCTGCCTGGCGGCCCTGCCCGAAGCCCTGGACGCGGGGGTGCGCACGGAGACGGCGGGAACCCAGGGGTGCTGGGCACCCCCTCTTGCCCCGGCTGGCGCGTGGGGTGATGCTGGGCTTTTCGCCGGGGGAGCGCGTGTGCACCGGGCACCGCCGGGCGGCTGCCTCCCTGAGAGTCGGGGTGTCGTGAAGCCGAAAATCCTCATCGTCGAGAACTCATGGACGATGCGGGAGACGCTCCGTCTCCTGCTCTCCGGCGAGTTCGACTGCACCACGGCGGCCGACGGCGACTCAGGGCTTCAGCAGGCCCTGGCGCACCCGCCCGATGTGCTCATCTCCGATGTGAACATGGACGGGATGGACGGCTACGCGCTGTGTGGCCACTTCCGCGCCGAGCCCACGCTCAAGCACATCCCCGTCATCTTCGTCAGCGGCTATGCGCCTCGCACGGAAGGGCCCGCGGACCAGCCCGTCCCGGACGCCTACCTCGTCAAGCCGGTGAAGCCGCCCGTGCTCATCGCCCAGCTTCACGCGCTGCTGGCCCGCGCGGAGGCCGTCACCCCGGCCGCGCCCACCATCCAGCCCGCGTGGAAGAGCTGAGGCCGCTCACCCCGCGGCTCGACGCGGCACGCAGGACGTGCCGCTCCAGCGGAAGGCGTGCCGCGGCTCAGCTCCCCCGGTACGTGGAGTAGCCGAAGGGGCTCAGCAGCAATGGGACGTGGTAGTGCTCGTCCGGCGCGGTGAGCTCGAACACCACCGTCACGGACGGATAGAAGCCGCGCACGCCGAGCGCCCGGAAGTACGCCCCGGTGTCGAAGGCCATCCGGTAGACGCCCGGCTCCACGCGGGCGCCCTGGGGCAGGAAGTCGCGCACGCGGCCGTCGTCATTGGTGACGCCGCGCGCCAGCTGCTTCCATTCGCCCGAGTCGCCTTGCAGCTCCAAGGTGATGGGAACACCGGACGCCGGCCGGCCCCGGTTCGTGTCGAGGACGTGAGTGGACAGGGTGCTCATGGCGCCAGCAGCTTCTCCAGTCGGATGCGGGTGATTTTCGCCTGCTCACCGGCCGCGATGCGCAGCTCCTCGTCCGGTGCGTTGTCCAGCCGCTCGCGCAGGAGCGCCAGCATCTCCGCCGCGCTCTTGCCCGTGGCGCACACCAGGAAGATGAAGCCGAAGCGCTGCTCGTAGGCGGCGTTGCCTTCCACCAGCCCTTGCAGCACCGCCTCGACCGCGCCCTGCACTCCTCCCTGCTCCTGCGAGGACCAGGAGGCCGTGGACGCGAACTTCGCGCGCAGCTGGGACACGTCACCGATGCGCGGGTGATGCGTCATGGCCTCGCGCCAGTCGTCCGGCCCCGTCTGCTTCCAGAGCCACGCCGACTCCGAGAACAGATGCGCCTCGTCACGAAAGGGCCGCGAGCGCACCATGCCGTCCGCCCAGCGGGACGCCCCGCAGCAGCGCATCAGCTCCGTGCGCGCGTCCGACGGCAACAGGGCATTGAGCCGTGTCAGTCCGCTGCTCATGCCGGCCGCCCGTGGACCCGCAGCCGGCTGACGCCGCCGTCGGGATGGATTTTCAGACGCACGTGGGTGAAGGGCCCCTTCGCCGCCAGCTCCGCCTCGTAGAAGTGGCGGTGGTGCGCCTGGAGCTTCGTGCGCGGCAGCAGCTCCGCCCACGCGAGGTCATGCGCGTTGGCGAAGTCCACCACCGGCTCGCGCAGGTAGCAGCCTTCAATGGAACAGGAGTCCGGGTAGTTGCCCTTGAAGAAGGCCGTGTCCACCTCCACCCGCTCCACGGTGCCCGGGACGGCGAGCTTCACCACAATCCAGTCGAAGCCCGGCAGCACGCGCTTGCGCCGCGTCTCCCAGCCCTCGCCCATGTTGGCGGCGCGCCCCGGGAGGATGAGGTTGTCCTTGGGGCCGAAGAAGGAGTCGTTGCACGCCACCACCGTGCCGCCGTTCTCCGCCGCCGCCAGATCCACCGCGCCGCCGGCGTGGGACAGGCGCGCGAAGTCCGGCCGCACCTCGCCATGGACGCGGAAGCGGGCCACGCCGCCGTCCGGGAAGATGTTGAGCCGCAGGTGCGTCCAGCGCGTGTCGCTGGCGATGGGGAACAGGTTGCGCGTGCCGCCCTGCAGCTTGAGCTGCGGGAGGATGGGCGTCCAGGTCGCCTCGGCCAGGGCCTCGGGCGTGGGCGAACCCTCCACCTCCAGCGCGTCCACCGAGGCGTACTCGGGGAAGTTTCCGAGGAAGTGGTTGGTGTCGATGTCCACGCCGCGCACCACGCCCGGCAGGCCGAGCTTGAGGATGCACCAGTCATGGCCCGGCACGCGCTTGCGGCGCGACTCCCAGCCGTCCATCCACTTGCCATTCTCCGTGAACTTGCCGGGGATGAAGATGCCCCGGCCGGGCTTCAGCAGGTTCTCCTTCCCCGCGAAGAACTCATCGCTGGCCAGCAGCGCCTGTCCGCCCACGTTCTCCGCGGCCAGGTCGATGAGTTCGGTGAAGGCGATTCGCAGCTTTCCCTCTTCGGGTGCGTGCATGGTGTGTATCTCCCAAGTGCTTCAAGCAGCGGCGCGCGTCCCCGCGGGGCGGCGCACCCAGAGTCCCGACGGGCGCGGCATTGGCTGGCCGCGCTCGAAAACCTTCGTCCCTCGCAGGAACGTCATCTCCACCACGCCCGTCAACGTCCTCCCCGCGTACGGTGTTATCGGGTGACGGTGTAGCAGGCGCTGTGGCTCCACGGCGAAGGAAGCGTCCGGGTCGAACACCACCAGGTCCGCGTCCGCGCCGGACGCCAGCGTCCCCTTGACGCCCGCGAGGCCCACCAGCCGCGCGGGGGCTTCGCACATCCAGCGCACCAGCGACTCCAGCCCCAGGCCGCGCCGCCTCGCCTCCGTCCACACCGCTGGGAGGCTGAGCTGCAACGACGCGATGCCGCCCCAGGCCGCGCCGAAGTCGCCGCGCTCCAGGTGCTTCAGCGCGGGCGTGCAGGGCGAGTGGTCCGACACCACCAGCTCGATGTCCCCCCGCGCCAGCCCGGCCCACAGCCGCTCGCGGTTCTCCGCTTCACGGATGGGCGGCGCGCACTTGAAGTGGGTCGCGCCGTCCTCAATCTCCTCCGCCGTGAAGCTCAGGTAGTGCGGGCACGTCTCCACCGACACGTCCAGGCCCTCGCGCCGGGCGTCGCGCAGCACGGGCAGCGCCTCCGCGGAGGACAGGTGGACGATGTGCACCCGGCAGCGGTGCGCGCGCGCCAGCTCCACCATCATCTGAATGGCCTCGTTCTCCCAGCGCTTCGGACGGGACGCCAGGTAGCCGCGGTACGTGCGGGCGTCCCCACCGGGTGTCAGGCCCTCCACCGGGGACTCCAGCTCCGCGTGGACGATGAGCGGGATGCCCCGGCGCGCGAGGATGGGCATGGCCACGTCGAGCACCTCGCGCGTCGCATGCGGAAACTCGTCCACGCCAGAGGGGCACAGGAAGCACTTGAAGCCGGAGATGCCCGCGTCGATGAGCGCCTCCAGCTCGCCCGCGTTGCCCGGGATGACGCCGCCCCAGAAGGCGTGGTCCACCTGGCAGCGCCCGTGGGCCGCCTCGGCCTTCAGCTTCAGCGCCGCCAGCGTCGTGGTGGGCGGCAGCGAGTTGAGCGGCATGTCCACCACCGTGGTGATGCCCCCCGCCGCCGCCGCGCGCGTGGCCGTCTCGAAGCCCTCCCACTCCGTGCGGCCGGGCTCGTTGATGTGCGCGTGGCTGTCCACCACGCCGGGCATCACCACCTTGTCGCCCACGTCCACCACCGGCAGTCCCGCGGGGACCTCCGCGTGAGACACCACCGCGGCCACCTTGCCGCCACGCACCACGACCGCCGCCTCGCGCACGCCTTCGCTTGTGACGACGCGCCGGCCGCGCACCACGAACCGCGCTTCACTCATGGCTCGAATTCCTTCTCGTCGTAACCCGCCAGGGACGCGAAGAACGCGTCCCGGTCATCCACGTAGAGCTGCCGCGTCACCCCGGACACGAGCCGGGGCAGGCCGTACTTCATGCCGGAGATGCTCGCGCCCCCGAAGCCCAGCGAGAGCAGGCAGCCGAAGGTGAAGTTGAAGATGCCCTGGAGCCAGGGCGCCTGCCCCGGGTGCTTCTCCTGAAGCTCGAAGTGCGCGCCCAGGTACGGGTGCCGCTGCAGGTCCGCGTGCGACTGCCCCTCGGGCGGGGTGTACCGGTCCTTCCACAGGGCGATGTCGCCGTGGAGGCTCGCCAGCTCCGGGCGCAGCGACAGGTCCGTCACCGTGCCGCTGCCGATGATGAGCTTGTCGAACAGGAACTGCCCGTGAGGCGTGGTGACGCGCGCCTGCCCGTCCACCTCCTCCGCGCCGAGCCAGGGGCTGCCGCCGTGCAGTTTGAAATGGGGAAAGGCCCGCGCCCGGCTGAAGGTGTCCGACGGTGGAAGCTGCCCCATCTCGATGATGCGGTGGATGAAGCGCCAGCGGTCCGCGTCCGGCAGGTCCGCGTGGTGCTTGAGGAAGCCCACGAACTCCGCCCAGCGGTAGGGATTCACATTGGGCAGCGTCTTGCGCCGGTAGAAGAGGTGGACCTCGGCCGCGCCGTGCTCCAGCGCCACGGCGGCGTTGTCGAACGCGGACGCGCCGGCGCCGAGCACACCCACGCGCTTGCCCCGCAGGGCCTCGAAGTCGATGGCGTCGCGCGTGTGGGCGTACAGCTCGCGCCGCAGCCCGGCCACCACGGACGGCACCTCCCAGCGCCCGGAGCCGTCGATGCCCGTGGCCAGCACCACCTTGCGCGCGTGGACCACGTCCGTGGTGCCCTTGCGCGCGTCGATGAGCGGGACGGCGAAGCAGTCCTCCTCCGCGCTCCAGGCGATGGCCCCCGCGCGCGTGCCACACCGCACGGGGATTTCGAGCGTGCGGCGGTACCAGTCGAGGTAGTCCGCCCACAGCTCCCTGGGGATTCGGACCACCGCCTCCCACGAGCCTTCGCCGTGCTGCGCCTCGTACCAGGACTGGAAGCAGAGGTTGGGCAGGTTGTGGTCCGGGCCCGTCAGGTGCTTGGGCGTGCGCAGCGTGTGCATGCGGGCGAAGGTCTTCCACGGCCCGGCGAGGCCCTGCTCGCAGTCATCCACCACGAGCAGGTTCGTGACGCGCTCGCGCATCAACCCGAAGGCGGCGGTGAGCCCGCTCTGCCCCCCACCAATGACGAGCACGTCCAGCACGGCCCGCCCGTCCCGGGTGCGGCGCGGCAGCACCCACGGCCTGCGTGGGTACTCCAGCTGCTCCAGGTCCTTCCGGATTCGAGCCTCCAGCGCGGTGAGCGCGGGGGCGGACGGCGACTCGGCGGGGCTCGTGGGGACGCGCATGGGCCACATCGTACCCGCGCACCGCGTCAGCGAGCCAACACGCCCCGGATTGAGGGGGAATTGTCCGAAACCTCAAGGGTTCACTGGAGGTTGCGCCACGTTCCGCGCTTCCCCCGCTGGGCTGCTTGGCTATGCTGCGCGCCCTTCGTTTCCGCCTGAGGTGATTCCGCGTGATCAACGCCCATACCCGCGTCCCGCCGCCGAAGAATGAGCCTGTCCTCTCCTATGCGCCCGGCACCGCCGAGCGCCGGGAGGTGCAAGCCGAGCTGAAGCGCATGGCCGGTGAGCAGCTCGACATCCCCGTCATCATCGGCGGCAAGCACCTGCGCACCGGCAAGACGGACACGGTGCGCATGCCGCACAACCACCAGCACGTGCTGGCCACGCTGCATGAGGCGGACGCCAGCCACGCGGAGCAGGCCATCCAGGCCGCCCTGGCCGTCAAGGATGACTGGGCGCGCATGCCCTTCCAGTCGCGCGCCGCCATCTTCCTGCGCGCCGCGGAGCTGCTCGCCTCGCGCTACCGCCCCATCATGAACGCCGCCACCATGCTGGGCCAGGGCAAGACGGTCCACCAGGCGGAGATTGACGCCTCGTGCGAGGCCATTGACTTCATTCGCTTCAACGTCGCGTTCGCCGAGCAGATCCTCGGCTGGCAGCCGGAGGCCGCGCACCAGACGTGGAACATGACGGACTACCGCCCCCTGGACGGCTTCGTCTTCGCGGTGGCGCCGTTCAACTTCACGGCCATTGCCCTCAACCTGGCCACCGCGCCGGCGCTGATGGGCAACGTGGTGCTCTTCAAGCCGTCGTCCACCGCGGCCCTGAGCGCCTGGTACATCATGGAGCTGCTGCGCGAGGCGGGCCTGCCCGACGGCGTCATCAACATGCTGCCGGGTGACGGCCCCACGGTGGGCAACCCGGTGCTGGCCAGCCCGCACCTGGGCGGCATCCACTTCACCGGCTCCACGCCGACGTTCAACGCCATGTGGCGCACGGTGGGGGAGAACATCTCCCGCTACAAGCAGTACCCCCGCATCGTCGGCGAGACGGGCGGCAAGGACTTCATCGTCGCCCACCCGTCCGCGGCGGACGACCTGGAGGCGCTCGCGGTGGCCATCGTCCGCGGCGGCTTCGAGTACCAGGGCCAGAAGTGCTCCGCGGCCAGCCGCGTCTTCATCCCCGAGTCCCTGTGGCCCAAGCTGAAGCCGCGCCTCCAGGCGCTCATCAGCGAGGTCCGCATGGGTGATGTGTCGGACTTCCGCAACTTCATGGGCGCCGTCATCGACGAGAAGTCCTTCAAGAAGGTCTCCTCGTACATCGACCTGGCCAAGAGCGACAGCGGCGCCAGCATCGTGGCCGGCGGCGAGGTGGACCGGAAGCAGGGCTGGTTCGTGAAGCCCACGCTGGTGCAGCTCGACAGCCCCTCCCACCGCATCCTCCGCGAGGAGATCTTCGCCCCGCTGGTGGGCCTGCACGTCTACCCGGATGCGAAGTACGAGGAGACGCTGCGCGAGGTCGACCAGGCCGCCGCCTACGCCCTCACCGGCGCGGTGTTCGCCCGGGACAGGAAGGCCATCGACACGGCGCTGCGCGAGCTGCGCCACGCGGCGGGCAACTTCTACATCAACGACAAGCCCACCGGCGCCGTCGTGGGCCAGCAGCCCTTCGGCGGTGGCCGCGCGTCCGGCACCAACGACAAGGCGGGCTCGGCCCTCAACCTGGTGCGGTGGACCAGCCCCCGCACCATCAAGGAGACCTTCGTCCCGGCCGTGAAGGTGCCCTACCCCTTCATGGACAACGACCCCAACGAAGGCGCCCTCTGAGGCACGGATGAACGGTCCGTCCCCCGGCATCGCAGGACTGGACACGTACGCGCTGGTGGACGGCGGGTGCCGCGTGGAGGTCATTCCTTCACGCGGGGCCCTCGTCAGCCGGATGTGCGTGGACGGTGACGAGCTGCTGTACCTCGACGAGGCCACCGTCGCGGACCCGGCGAAGAACGTGCGCGGGGGCAGCCCTGTGCTGTTCCCCAACGCTGGGCCGCTGCCGGGGGACACCTACTCCGTGGACCGTCAGCGGTACACGCTGCCGCAGCACGGCTTCGCGCGGAGGCTGCCGTGGACGGTGCGGCAGGCGGACGCGGCACGGCTGGTGGTGGAGCTGTCCTCCAGCGAGGAGACGCTGCGCCACTTCCCGTGGCGGTTCGACGCGCGGCTGAGCTTCTCGCTGGTGGGTAAGCGGCTGACGCTGGAGTTCGAGGTGGAGAACCGGGACACGCGGCCCATGCCGCTGCACCTGGGCTTCCATCCGTACTTCCGGGTGCCCGACGCGGCGAAGGCGCAGGCGGGCGTGGACACGGACGCCACGCGCGCGTGGGACAACTGGCGCGGTCAGGACGTGGCCGTCACCGGGCTGGACCTCACCGAGGAGGAAGTGGACCTTCACCTGAAGGACCACTCGAAGCCGGGCACGACGCTGGCGCGGGGCCCCGGGCTCGCGCCCATCCGCCTGTCGTGGAGCCCCGAGTACCGCGTGCTCGTCGTGTGGACGCTGCGCGGGAAGGACTTCGTCTGCGTGGAGCCGTGGACCGCCGCCAAGGGCGCGCTGGCCACCGGCGAAGGACTGCCGCATGTGCAGCCTGGAGCGCGGGCGTCGCTTCGTTTCGATATCCAAGGCTGAGCGGCAGGCCCCGGAGCCGCCCGGGGCGACTCCTGCACCTCGCTGTTCGGAAATGTCGGGACATTTGCCGTCGCAAAACCCCCGACATTCCCGAACAGCGAGCTCATGGTCCCCTCCCGGGCCGGGCCCCCTCCCCCGGCAGCGCGAGTAGTTCGCCTCGCAACCAGCGGCTGCGCGGGTCCGCATCCGTCTGCCGGTGCCAGTAGAGGTGGAGCTCCAGCGGGGGCAGTGACAGCGGCATCGGCAGGAGGTGGTTGCCCAGCAGCGCATGCAGCGCCGCCGCGCGCCGCCTCGGCATCGTCAGCAGCAGGTCCGAGTCCGCGACGAGCTTGAACGCGGCCTCGTAGTGCTGGCAGCGGACGGCGACGTCACGCTGGTAGCCCAGGCGGCTGAGCACCAGGTCCTCCACGGCCAGCCCGGTGCGGCGCGAGGACACGGTGACGTGCCGGGCCGCCATGTACTTCGCCACGTCCAGCCTGCGCCGGCTTCGGCTCACCACGCAGAAGGTGTCTTGCAACAAGGCCGTGCGCTTCAGCTCCGCGCCCGTCTGCTGCTCCACGTCGATGGAGAGGTCGACCCGCCCCGACGCGAGGTCCCGCTCCAATCGCGCCCTGTCGAGCCGGACGCTGGAGATGCGGACCTCCGGCGCGTGCGCCCGCAGCCGAGCCACGAGCAGCGGGAGGATCGACGGCTCCAGTACATCATTCATCGCCACCGTGAACTGGCCCACGTCCCGGCGCGGGTCGAAGTCGCGTCCGCGATGAACCGCTTGCTCGAACAGCGCCAGCGCCTCCCGAATCTCCGGCGCCAGGCGCTCCGCGAACGCCGTGGGCGCCACGCCGCGCCCCTCCCGGACGAACAGCGGCTCTCCCAGCTGCTCACGCAGGCGGGCCAGCGCATGACTCACCGCCGACTGACTGAGGAACAGGACCTCCGCGGCGCGCGTCAGGTTCCGCTCCCGGAGCACCACGTCGAACACCCGGAAGAGGTTGAGGTCCAGCCGGGCCAGCCGCGCCGAATCCTGAACAGGGTTCATGGTGACACATGACCAATATTCACTGGATGCATCAAGGCTCGGTGCGCAGGATGACGCCCATGGACTTCGAGCCCAGCGAGCGAGCCAAGGACTACCTGGAGCGCGTGAAGCGCTTCATGAGCGAGCACATCCTCCCCGCGGAGGGCCGCTACCACGAGGAGCTCCGAGCCACCGCGCAGGGCGGCGACTGGAAGACGTGGCGCGTGCCGCCCGTCATGGAGGTGCTCAAGGCCCAGGCGAAGGCCCAGGGCCTGTGGAACCTGTTCCTCCCGGACGCGAAGCTCGGCGCCGGGCTCAGCACGCTGGAGTACGCCCCCATCGCCGAGGAGACGGGCCGCAGCTTCATCGCCCCCGAGGTCTTCAACTGCAGCGCCCCGGACACCGGCAACATGGAGGTGCTCTGGAAGTACGGCTCCGAGGCGCAGCAGGAGCGCTGGCTGAAGCCGCTGCTGGCCGGGGACATCCGCTCGGTGTTCTGCATGACGGAGCCGGACGTGGCCTCGTCGGATGCCACCAACATGGCGGCCACCGCCATCGTCGACGGCGACGAAATCGTCCTCAACGGCAGCAAGTGGTGGTCCAGCGGCCTGGGGCACCCCAACGCGAAGGTGGTCATCTTCATGGCCCGCACGCCCGACACCGGCGGGGACCGGCACCACCAGCACTCCATGGTGCTGGTGCCGCTGGACGCGCCGGGCGTGAGCATCCGTCGCATGCTGCCCGTGTACGGCGACTACGACGCGCCCCACGGCCACGGCGAGGTGCACTTCGACAACGTGCGCGTGCCGCGCGACAACGTCATCGCCGGACCGGGGATGGGCTTCGAGATTGCCCAGGGCCGGCTCGGACCGGGGCGCATCCACCACTGCATGCGCTGCATCGGCGCGGCGGAGCGCTCCCTGGAGCTGATGATTGACCGGGGCATGAAGCGCACGGCCTTCGGCAAGCCGCTCCTCAACCTGGGCGGCAACCGCGAGAAGGTGGCCGAGGCGCGCATCGCCATCGACCAGGCGCGGCTCTTGACGCTCTACGCGGCGTGGAAGATGGACCAGGTGGGGGCGCTCGGGGCCATGACGGAGATCTCCGCCATCAAGGTCGTCGCGCCCAATGTCCTCCAGAAAGTGGTGGATGACGCCATCCAGCTTCACGGCGGCGCGGGCGTGTCCCAAGATACGCCGCTGGCGGGCTTCTTCGCCCAGGCGCGCAGCCTGCGCCTCGCGGATGGCCCGGACGAAGTGCACAAGGGACTCATCGCCCGCCTCGAGCTGTCGAAGCGGGGCTTCTCCCGGAGCTGACGGCCATGGCGACTCAACGCATCTTCATCACCGGTGGCGCCAGCGGACTTGGCAAGGCCATCGCCCTGCGCTTCGCTCGCGCCGGCTGGAAGGTCTGCATCGGCGACGTCAACGACGCCCGAGGCGAGGAGGCCTTGAAGGAGCTCTCCGCCCTGGCGCCCCAGGCCCACCACCTGCGCTGTGACGTGCGGCGCGAAGAGGACCTGCGCGAGGCCCTGGACTGGCTCACGGCCCAGTGGGGCGGCGTGGACGTGGTCATCAACAACGCCGGAGTCGCGCAGGCGGGCGCCATCGAGGACGTGTCGATTGACGACTGGCAGTGGATCATCGACATCAACCTGCTGGGCGTCGTGCGGGGGTGCAAGGTGTTCACCCCCGCCCTCAAGAAGCAGGGCCACGGCCACATCGTCAACGTGGCGTCCATGGCGGGGCTGCTCGATGTGCCGCTGATGAGCAGCTACAACGCGACCAAGGCCGCCGTCGTGTCGCTGTCGGAGACGCTGCACAACGAGCTGGCGGAGTACGGCATCGGCGTCAGCGTCGTGTGCCCGTCCTTCTTCAAGACGAACCTGGGTGACTCGCTGCGCACCACGGACCCGCAGTTGGGGGCCACCATGGCGCGGCTGCTGGAGCGCTCCGCCATCACCGCGGACGACGTCGCCAACGACGTGTTCGACGCGGTGGCCCGGCGCGGCTTCTACGTCCTGCCCCACGCGGACGGCCGCAGGGCCTGGCGGATGAAGCGGCTGCTGCCGCGTGAGCTTTATTCGTGGATGCTGCGCCGGAACACGCGAGGCATGCGCCCCGGCTCGCGGCCGAAGCCGAGCTGAGCGAGAAAGAGCCCACCCATGCCACCGACCGCGACCATCGACCCCGCAGGTGCCGTGCGCCCGGGCGAGGAGCTGGACCTCCCCGCCGTGGACGCCTGGCTCAAGGCCCAGGTCCCCACGCTGGAGGGCACGCCGGAGGTCACGCAGTACGCGGGCGGCGCCTCCAACTGGACGTACCGGCTGAAGTACGCCAACCGGGACCTCATCCTGCGCCGCCCTCCCGCGGGGACGAAGGCGAAGTCGGCGCACGACATGGCCCGTGAGTACACGGTGCAGCACGCGCTGAAGCCGGCCTATCCCGTGGTCCCCACCATGGTGGGCCTGTGCCAGGACCCGGCCGTGCTGGGCTCCGACTTCTACGTCATGGAGCGCATCGAAGGGCTCATCCCGCGCAAGCACCTGCCCCGAGGACTGGCGCTGGACGCGAAGCAGACGCGGGCGCTGTGCCTCAACGTCGTCTCCAAACTCGTGGAGTTGCACGCCGTGGACTCGGCGGCGGTGGGCCTGACGTCACTGGGCAAGGGGCCCGGCTATCCCACGCGGCAGGTGGAGGGCTGGTCGGCGCGCTACGAGAAGGCGCGGACGTGGAACGTCGCCCGCTTCCGCTACGTGCGGGACTGGCTCAAGGCGAACACGCCCGCGGACATCGCCACCTGCGTCATCCACAACGACTGGCGCTTCGACAACGTGGTGCTCGCCCCGGAGGAGCCCACGCGCATCATCGGCGTGCTCGACTGGGAGATGGCCACCCTGGGGGACCCGCTGATGGACCTGGGCAGCGCGCTGGCCTACTGGGTCCATGCCGACGACGACTTCCTGCTGCGCTCCACGCGGCGCCAGCCCACGCACCTGCCCGGCATGCTCCGGCGCGAAGAGGTTGTGGAGTACTACCTGGACCAGACGAAGCTGAAGCCCGCCAACTGGACCTTCTACGAGGTGTTCGGCCTCTTCCGGCTCGCCGTCATCGCCCAGCAAATCTACTACCGCTACCACCACCAGCAGACGCGCAACCCCGCGTTCAAGAACTTCTGGGTGCTGGTCAACTACCTCGGCTGGCGCTGCCACCGGCTCATCCGGAAGGGGGCGCGCTGATGGGCGTGGTGTATCTGGTCCGGCACGGCCAGGCCTCGTTCGGCGCGGCGAACTACGACCAGCTGTCAGAGACGGGGCTCGTGCAGGCCCGGGTGCTGGGTGAGGCCCTTCGCGAGCGGCTGCCCCGCGTGGACGCCGTCGTCACCGGCACCATGGCGCGGCACCAGCAGACGGCGGAGGCGTGTCTCGCCGCGCTCGGCTGTGGCACCGTGGCCGTGCGGACGGCGGGCTTCAACGAGTTCGACCACGAGGAAGTCGTCGCCCGGCACACGCCGCGCTACGCGGACCCGGACGTGCTGCGAGCGGAGCTGTCCCAGACGGAGTCGCCCCGGCGCGCCTACCAGGCGCTCTTCACCGACGCGGTGGCCCGCTGGGTGGCCGGCCAGCACGACGCGGAGTACACGGAGCCCTGGTCCGCCTTCGGCGAGCGGTGCCGCCGCGCGCTGGACGCCCTCATCCAGGAGCTGGGCGCGTCGAAGAACGCGCTCGTCTTCACCTCCGGGGGCACCATCACCGCCATCTGCCAGGAGCTGCTCCGCATCCCCGACGCGCACGCCTTCCGCCTCAACCTGACGCTGGCGAACTGCGGCCTCACCAAGGTCCTCTACAGCGAGCGCGGCCGTTACCTGTCCACGCTCAACGAGCACAGCCACTTCGAGGGCGACCAGCGCGCGCTGCTCACCTACCGCTGAAGCGGCGCGCCGTCGTACCGCAGGTCCTCCCACGCCAGCATCGCCCGCTTGCGTGAGGCGCCCCAGCGGTACTCCCCGAAGACGCCCGTCTTGCGCAGCACGCGGTGGCAGGGAATCAAGAGCCCCACGGGATTCTCTCCCACCGCCGAACCCACCGCGCGCATCGCCTTGGGCCTGCCAATGGCGCGCGCGAGGTCCTCATACGTCGTCACCTCGCCCGACGGCACACGCAGCAGCGCCTGCCACACCTGCACCTGGAAGGGCGTGCCCCGCACCAGCACCGACAAGGGGCTCGACGCCGAGCCACCGTGCTCCGCCTGGAAGATGCGCTCCAGCCACGGCGCCGTGTCCTCGGCGGACGCCACGAACGTGGCCCGCGGCCACTGCTCGCGCAGCGAGGCGAGCGCCTCCTCCTCTGATTCATCCGTGAGGAAGTGCAGGCCACAGATGCCACGCTCACAGACGGCGAGCAGACACGCGCCGAAGGGCGACAGGTGGACGCCATGGCGCACGGTGAGCCCTTCGCCGCCCAGCTTGTATTCCCCCGGCGTCATCGACGTCAGCGTCACGAAGAGCTCATGCAGCCGGCCGGTGCCCGACAACCCCACCTCCAGCGACGTCTCCAGCACGCTACGACGCTCGTCGAGCAGGCGCCGAGCCGAGCGCAGCGTGTGCACCTGGATGAAGCGCTTGGGGCTGATGCCCGCCCAGCGCGAGAAGAGCCGCTGGAAGTGGAACGTGCTCAGCCCCACGTGCGCGGCCACGTCGTCCAGGGACGGCTGCTCGCGGGCATGTGCGTCGAGGTAGAGGATGGCCTGTTCGATGCGGGCGTAGTCGCTGGATGCCATGCCGATGCTCCTGGGATGCGCTTCGCGAAAACGTATGTCCGCCAACACATCCTGGAGCAATCCGGTTCTTGCGCTGTCCTCGCGCGCCGGGCGCGCGTTGACATGAGGTGTCATTGTGCAACAACCGATAGCTCCACCCCGCACACCGCCGCAGAAAAGGAGCGCCATGCTTCCAGAGGAAGACTTCCTGGCCGCGGAGGAGGCGCTGAGACGGGCCATGCTCGCGAGCGATGTCGCCGCGCTCGACGCCCTCCTCTCCGACGACCTCCTCTTCGTCAATCACGCCGGCCATGTCCTCGACAAGGAAGCCGACCTGGAAGCGCATCGCTCGGGGGCCCTGCGCCTCACGCGGGTGGACTTCACCGACGCACAGTTCCGCTACCTCTCCGCGGGCGCCGTGGTCGTCGTTCATGCCGCGCTATCCGGTGAGTTCCAGGGCGCCCCCTTCGCCGGGAACTTCCGCTACACGCGCGTGTGGCAGGTCGTGGACGACGCGCCCCAGGTCGTCGCGGCCCAGTGCACGGCGGTGGGCTGACTTGACTCCCGACAGACGAGCGCTTATCCGTTACGGCCAATGACGTCGCCAAGCGCCATGTGTCGAATGTCGATGCCGGGTGGGCTCTCGCCCTCCAGGTTCGGCTGACGTCCGTCCGCCCCTGGTGAGCCACCGAGCCCATCCACCCGCGAGGGTTGGTGGGCTTCGTCGTTTCTGGATGCGCGCCGACCTCTCCCAGCCCTCCGCGCCCTGGAGGGCCTCCTTCCGCATCACCTCCGGAGAGTTCCCGTGCCCACAGCTCACCTCACGTCCGCGCCGCGCCTCTTCGACGTCTCCCTGCCCGACTTGACGCTGGAGGCGGGCGCCCGAATCACGAACCACCTCGTGCGAGGCTGGTGGTGGGGCCCCGAGGAGGACGTCCCCTGGCTCGAGTCGCGCGCGCGCGTCCTCGCCGAGGACGAAGCGCAGGCGAGCGCGCTGCGCGTCGTCCGGCGCACCGTGGCCGAACAGCAGGCGCTCGCGGCCGAAGCGCGCTGCCGGACTCCCACGCGTGCGCCCACGTCCGTCCCCACGGTGCTGCTGGTCCACGCGCTCACCGGAGACATGCGCGCAGGCGGCAAGGGCGGCTGGTGGGAGCCGATCATCGGCCCACGGCGCGCGCTGGACCCGTCCCGCGTGCGGCTCCTGTGCTTCAACAACCTGGGCTCCTGCTACGGCACCACGGGCCCCGCCGACGAGAGCTTCCCGCAGCGGACGGACGACGCGCGCTTCGGCCCACCGCTGCCGCTGCCCAAGGGCGACCTGCGCCAGGACGAGCACCGCCTGCCCGCCACCGTCACGCCGTGGGACCAGGCCCGAAGCATCCTGCTGGCCATGGACGCGCTGGGCCTGGACGAAGTGGCGCTCGTCACCGGCGGCTCCCTGGGCGGCATGGTGGTGCTCTGCCTCGCGGCGCTGGCGCCGGAGCGCTTCGCCCGCATGGCGCCCATCGCCACCACGGAGTCCTCCTCCGCGTGGGTGGTGGGCCTCAACCACGTGGCGCGGCAGGCCCTGCTGCTGGACCCGGGCTTCCCCGAGTCCCCTCGCCGGGGCCTGGAGCTGGCCCGGCAGCTCGCGATGCTCACCTACCGCGCGGAGCCCGGCCTGGACGTGCTCCAGGGCCGCCCCTCGGCGTGGTCCTCACGCGCGCTGCACCCGATGCACAGCTACCTGGAGCACCAGGGCCAGAAGCTGGCGAGCCGCTTCGATGCGCGCGCGTACCTGACGCAGCTGGGCGCCATGGACCACCACGACGTGTCACGCTTCCCAGGGGGCGGCCTGGCCCGCATCCGCGCGAGCGCGCTGTGCGTGGGCATCGACACCGACCAGCTCTTCTTCCCCAGCCACATGGCGGCGCTGGCCCGGCGGCTGCGCGCGCACGGCCTCCACGCCGAGCACGCCACGCTGTCCAGTCAGCATGGGCACGACGGCTTCCTGCTGGAGTGGGACGCCCTGGCCGTCCTGCTCGCGCGGGCGCTCGCCCTGCCCACCGCCAGGGGCCCGGAGCACGCCGTCCCGCGCTGGCCGGAGGCGCGCCCCGCCCTCAGCCCACCTTGCGGGACGAAGGCGTGACGACGGCCACCGCTTCGTGATGGGACCACAGGGGCGGCTCGGCCTCGTGGGTGAAGGCGCGCAGCCGCCGGTACTCCGGATAGGACGCCTGGAGCGACAGCACGTCTCCAGGCCGGATGACCTCATCCCCCTGCGGGTGGAGCCGCTCCTCGCCATTGCGTTGCAGCGACAACGCCAGGCAGCCGAACCTGTCCCTCACCTCGGAGATGGTGAGGCCCGGCAGGCCCAGGCGCGCCTCGAACAGCGAGACGACCATCAGGTGCTTCGCCAGGTGGAACGAGTGGACGATGCGCGGGTCCATGGCCGCCAGCGCCATGGCCGGGGCCGCCAGCGACGAGCTGGAGAGCGCCTCCGCCTTGAACGTCTCCCGCACCTTGCCGCTCAGGTCGTCATCGAACAGGCGGATGACCACGCGGATGTTCGGGTTCAGCTTGCGCGCGTCCAGGGCGATGTTGAGGTTGGCCAGGTCATCATCCGTGGCGCAGACGATGGCGGACGCGTCCTTCACGTTGGTGCGAGGCAGGCACAGCGGGCTGCGCGTGTCGTCGATGAGCAGCGGCACCCGCTCGTCGCGCAGCGCGGACACGAAGGCCGCGTCCTCGCGCTTCTCCACCACCACCACGTCCTTGCCCATCTCCCGCAGCTGCGTCACCACGCGGTAGCCCACCC
>NZ_JAAIYB010000599.1 GCF_010894475.1 Myxococcus vastator | reverse complement strand
GGAGTGGGCGGCGGGCGGGCGCGAGGGCCAGCCGCTGGTGCTGGAGCTGGGCATCGGCATCAACTCGGGCGTGGTGGTGGCGGGCAACATCGGCAGCACGGTGCGCGCCGAGTACACCTGCATCGGTGACGCGGTGAACGTGGCCGCGCGGCTGTGCTCGCTGGCGGGCCCAGGGGAAATCCTGGTGGGCGAGCGCACCCGCGAGCTGGTGGACGCCAACGAGACGGCCTTCGAGGACCTGCCTCCCGTGCGGCTGAAGGGCAAGCAGCAGCCCGTTCCACTGTTCCGCGCCCTGTAAGGGGTGAAGTCCACGCGCGCCTCGCGAGCGGAAAGGGGCTATAGGAAGGGGTCATGAACGCCTCGTCTGACGAGCCCCCTCCGTCCCGCCGCTCCCCCGTGCTGTTCGTGGGGCTCGTCTTCGGACTCGGGTTGGTGGTCGCCGTCCTGGTGGGTGCGCTGAGCGGCTCCAAGGCCGTGCACGCCGACCGCATCCACCAGGACTTCGCCGTGCTGGAGGAGGCCCTGGGCCGCTACCGCGCGGACAAGGGGGCCCTGCCGGAAGAGGCGGACGTGGAGGCGCTGCTGGTGCCCGCGTACCTGCCCTCCGTGCCGCTGGACCCGTGGGGCCGGGGGTACCGCTACACGAGCAACGGCGACGAGGTCTTCCTGGCCACCTTCGGCAAGAGCGATGACCGGGGCGGCTCGGGCGAGGAGCAGGACCACACCAACCACGACGGGCACGCCGCGCCCAAGGTGGCGCGCTAGCGCACGCGACATGCGGGCGGGCAGGCGCTGGGGCGTGTCCATGCCCCGCGAGCCCACGTCCGCGGTGTGCGCCGGGCCCTGGAGCGAGCCAGCGTGGCGCGGGTGCCCGCTCCCTGGCGTCGCCATGGCCATCGTTTCCTTCACGGGGAAGGGTTTTCCCGAACCTGGAGGGCAGCCATGGCCATCGTGTGTGTCACCAACCTGTCCCCTGAGTCCCTCGCGGCGGCCCACGTGGCGGCGGCCGTGGCGGGACGGCTGCAAGAGCCGCTGCTGCTCCTGGGCGTCGCGGAGGGCGACGCCTTCCTCGACGACGGCTCCGGCGCGTTGACGCTCACCCAGCAGCGGCTGGAGGCGGAGGCCACGCGGCTCGAAACGCTCGCGCGGGTGGTGCGCTACCGGCTGCAGACGGGCACCTCCGCGGACGAGGTGCTGAGCGACGAGGAGTGCCGGCAGGCGCGGTGGATTGTGGTGGCCGCGTCCGGCTGGCGCACCTCGGCGTGGCGGCGGGCCACGGTGCCCGAACGCCTGTCCCGCTACGGCTGCGCGCCGGTGCTGGCCGTGCGCAGCGACACCGCCCTGACGGACTGGGCCCGGGGCCGCAGGCGGCTGCTGGTGCTGGTGGGCGTGGACCCCGGCTCCTCCACCACGGGCGCCGCGGTGGCCTACCTGCGCGAGCTGCGCCGGGTGGGGCCGTGTGACGTGCTGGCCACCTACGTGTGCTCGCCCATGGACGAGCGGGAGCGGCTGGGCATCCACAGCCCCGTGCACGTGGAGCTGCTGGAGCCAGGGCTGCAGGGCATGGAGGCGCTGGACCCCATCGTGGAGCGCGTGCTGCAACGCGAGGTGCGCGAGCAGGTGGGCGAGCTCGTGGGCGAGGGCAGCGTGGAGGTGGTGCTGGAGCCCGGCTTCGGCCGTCCGGCGGACCACCTGATGCACGTGGCGCACACGCGCGGCGTGGACCTGATGGTGGTGGGCACGCACCAGCGCAGCGGGGTGAAGCGGCTGTGGCACGGCTCGGTGTCCGCGGGCGTGCTGCGGCACGCGGCGCACTCCGTGGTGTGTGTGCCGCCCATGGTGCGGGCCCGGAGCGCGGACCGCGCGCCGCGAAGCGTGCTGGTGCCCGTGGACTTCTCCGAGGCCAGCGCCAAGGCCATCTTCCAGGCGCGCACGCTGGTGGGGCCCGGGGGGCGGGTGCACCTGCTGCACGTCCACCGCCGCAAGCTGGAGGACCGCGGCTTCGCGGACCACTACGGCGTGCTGCCCGAGCCCGTGAGGGACAGGGACCGGGTGCTCCAGCGGCTGTGGGCGCTGGTGCCGCGCGACGAAATTGCCCAGGCCGTGCGCTGGAGCGTGGAGGGGGTGACGGGCGAGGACGTGACGCTGGCCATCTGCCAGGCCACGGAGCGCGAAGGGGTGGACCTGGTGTGCGTGGGGACGTCCCTGGAGCCCTCGCGGCTGCGGGACGCCCTGGAGGGCGAGGTGGCCCATGAGCTGGTGGCCCGCTGCCGCCGGCCCGTCGTGGTGGTGCCCTCCGCCTGAGGCAGGGGCTCCTGACAGCGGGAACACCTGTCATCACATGAAAGGATTATCAGGTGGTCCCGGCTCCGACGTGCCCGGGAGGGCACGTCTGCATTAGCATCTCGAAATCACGCATTTCCAGACGCAGGGGGGCCGCCGGTGACACCGCAGGGTTATCGTGAAGTGGAGCTCGTCTGTAACCGTTCCTCGCTGCTCCTGCATGGGGGCACGGAAGAGGAGCGGCGCAGCTGGGCGCAGGAAGCCGCGCGCAACTTCAACGTGGAGCTGGCGGAGGTGCGGCAGGCGGCGGAGCTGCCGCAGGCGCTCCGGCAGCCCAACGGGGTGGTGTTCATTCCGGACGTGGCGAAGCTGGGGCGGGACGCGCAGTTCGTCCTGCTGCAGTGCCTGCGGACGCAGGAGGAGCGGCCGAAGCTGGTGCTGGGCGTCTCCGGCTCGGCGGACGCGGCCCTGGCGCGCGGCACGCTGCGCGAGGACCTGCACTACCGTCTGCACAAGGCCCAGGTGGACCTGCAGAAGGACGGGCTGCGGGACGTGTTGAAGCACCGCTGGGCCCAGCAGGCCGAACAGCTCGCGCTGAAGGCCGCCGTGGCCCGCGCCGCCGAGGAAGCGGCCCGCGAGGCGGCCATTGCCCGGCGTCCGGGCACGGTGACGCGCATCGCCCCCAAGCAGAAGAAGGTGAGCGGCGGCTCGCGCGCGAAGGCCGTGTCCAGGAACGCCGCCCGCTGAGGCCTCGCCTCAGTGCCGGTGCTTCTGTCCGCGCTTCGTCTTGATGGCGGGGCGCGCCTTCTTCGCGGTGCCGCGTTTGGCGGCGGCGGGCTGGGCGGGCACGGCCTTGCGGCCCACCTGGGTGTTCGCTCCCGCCGCGGAGGCCGTCCTGGCGGACGGTGACTTGCGGCGCGCCGGGGCCTTCGTGGGCTTGCCGCTCTCGATGACGCCGCGGGCCGCCTTGGCTGCGCGCCGCGTCCCCGCCGCCTTCACGCGGCCTCGGGTCGGCGTGCCCCGAATCCTGGACTGGAGGTTGGCCACCCCCCGAGCCGTCATCACCGCGGTGCCCAGGAGGACCCGCGCGCCGCGCGTGCCGGCCTCGACGGCCACCTCCTTCACCCTGTCCACCAGCCCCCGCTTGGAAATCGCCATGGCGTGCCTCGTCTCTCTGGCTGTCCTTCGCTGCCGCCAAAGGTAGTCACGGGCACTCGGGCGTGAAGCCGTCTCCCGCACTCCGGCTCCCGCGTTCCAAGGTGGGCGGGAATGTGTGAAGCGGGGAAACTGGGCTAGAGTCCGGCGCACTGTCCCATTTCCTTCTCGGAGCAAGAGCATGTCCCAGGACAACACCGGAAAGCCGAAGCGCGGCCTGAAGCGGCCCATCGAGGTCGTTCGCGCGGAGCTGCTCAAGGACCCGGAGACGAAGAAGATCGCCGAGGCCGTGAGCATGAAGCTCGAGGACTACGTGGAGCTGGTCCTCAAGTACGCCCAGGACAAGGACAAGGAGGCGGAGGTCGCCGTCATCTCCGACGAGGAGCTGCGCCGCAACGGCTTCAACCCCCTCTCCTCCGAGGAGGCCGCCAACATCCTCATCAAGGGCATGAAGGGCGAGCTGCCCGGCTCCCCCCCGGACTTCGAGGCCTCCAAGTTCACCCAGGACAAGGCCTCCACCGCCGGCAAGCCGTCCCTC
>NZ_JAAIYB010000598.1 GCF_010894475.1 Myxococcus vastator | reverse complement strand
CGGCGGGGCGGTTGCTGTCGGAGGTTTCGCCCGTGCGGCTGGTGTTCGCGCGGGATGCGTCCGCGGCGGCGGTGATTCAGGGAGCGTTGGCGAATGGGTGAGGGTGGAGCGCAGCGGCCCCTGTTGACGGTGATTGCCGGGCCGACGGCGTCGGGGAAGACGGCGTTGGCCATCGCGCTGGCCCAGCGGGCCGGTGGCGAGATTGTCAGCGCGGACTCACAGCAGGTGTACCGGCACTTCGACATCGGCACGGCGAAGCCCTCCGCGGAGGAGCTGGCCGCGGTGCCTCATCACCTGGTGTCCGCCGTGGACCCGATGGAGACCTTCTCCGCTGTCGAGTACCAACGGCGCGCGGACGCCGTCATCGCGGAGATCGCCGCACGCGGCCGGCCTGTCGTCGTCGTGGGCGGCACCGGGCTGTACCTGCGCGTGTTGCTTCACGGCGTCCTCGAGGCGCCCGGGGCCTTGCCGGAGCTGAGGGCGGAGCTGGAGGCGCTCGCGGCCGGTGAGGGGCGCGAGGCGGTGCACCGGAAGCTGGCGGAGGTGGACCCGGAGACGGCGGCGAAGCTCCCGCCGCAGGACCTGGTCCGCGTCATCCGGGCGCTGGAGATTCATGCGCAGACGGGGGTGCCCGCCTCGGCGTTCCGGAGGGCCCATGCCTTCGCGCCGGACCGCTATCCCTTCCAGCTGTACGTCCTGTCGCCACCGCGCGACGTGCTGTACGGGCTCATCAACACGCGCACGCGGAGGTTGTTCGAGCGCGGGCTCGTCGAGGAGACGCGCGACCTGCTGGCGCGAGGGTACGCGGAGGCGGCGCCCATGCGCAGCGTGGGCTATGTGCAGGCGCGCGCCGTCGTCGAAGAGAGGATGACGCGCGAAGAGGCCATCCACGACACCGCGCAGGAGACGCGCCGCTACGCCAAGCGGCAGTTGACGTGGTTCCGGAAGGAGCCCGGTGCTGTCTTCCTGACGCCCCCCTACGAGGCGGCGCTTCCGCTCGGCGGCGGTCGCACGTCCTGACGGCCTCGAGAGGCCGGGGCAGGCGGGGGACGGAGCGGCGTCAGCGAGCGTTGTCGGCGCCAGCGCGGGAGCCCATGTTCGGCGGTGGATGTGCCGGGCTTCTCTGTTGCCTGCCGACAGGCGGGTGAGACGCAGGGCGGCTCGGCCTCCGAAGTGCACTCGCTTCGGGAGCAGTCACCATGGCCTTCACCGATGAACGCAGACCGGAAGTCCTGACCCCTGACACGCGGCCGAGGGTGAACTCGGCGGCCTGGGGGGGCCCCTTCATCATGGGCATCCTGATGACGTTGCTGGGGATTGTCGCGCTGGGGGCCGCCTTCTTCACCAGCCTGGTGACGGCCATCCTCTTCGGCGCGATGCTGGCTGGCGCAGGCGTCATGGAGGCCATCTCCGCCTTCCGGACGCGGAAGGAAGGCGGGCCGTTCTGGCTGTACCTGCTCAGCGGCATCCTCTCCGTCGTCGTGGGGCTGTTCGTCCTCGTCTACCCGGCGGCGGGACTGGGCGCGATGACGCTGCTGCTGGCGGGCTACTTCTTCGCCAGTGGGCTCTTCCACGCCATTACCTCGGTGATGGACCGCTACCCCCGGTGGGGCTGGGACTTCTTCTACGGCGCCGTGTCCATCTTCCTGGGCATCATCGTGATGCGGCAGTGGCCCATCTCCGCCGTCTGGCTGGTGGGCACGCTGGTGGGAATCGGCATCTTCTTCCGGGGCGTGGCGCTGATGGCGGGCGCCCTCTCCGTGCGGAAGGTGCTCCGCTCGGGCAATCCGTCAGCCCCTGCCTCCATCTCCCACTGACGGGCAGGCGGCCAGGGGCACCAGCGCCAGTCCAGGGCGGACCCATCCCACGGGTCCCCCTGGATTGGCGCTTGCCATGCCCCGCGCAGGCGCGGCAGCGTACGCAGCCTGCGCCCATGATCGACTACGACCCGCACCGTTGGTGGAGCTATTTTCATTACCTCCGCGGCTCCATGGTCCGCGAAATCGTGGCCCGGGTCCTCGTCTGTGTGTTGTGGGCCGTGGGCGTCACCGCGGTCCATCACCACCTCAAGCCCCTGGACATCCCGGCCACGGCGCACACGCTGGCGGGCATCTCGCTCAGCTTGCTGCTCGTCTTCCGGACCAACGCCTCCTATGACCGCTTCTGGGAAGGCCGGAAGCTGTGGGGCGGCATCGTCAACGAGACGCGCAACCTGGCCCGCGCCTCCGGCGTCTTCATGCGTCGGGACGCCGCGCTCTACGGCGCGCTCCTGCGGTGGATCAGCACCTTCCCCTATGCCGCCGCCGCGTCCCTGCGAGGTGAGCGCGACCTGGGCCCCGTCGCCTCCGAGCTGCCGCGCGACGAAGCGGACGCGGTGCTCGGCAGCCAGCACGTCCCGCTCGCGGTGTCGCAGAAGATGTCCGCCGTGCTCGATGAGGGCCGGCAGCGGGGCTACTACGCCGAATATGTCCAGATGCAGCTCGACCAGAACGTCCAGCTGCTCATCGACTACATCGGCGGCTGCGAGCGCATTCACAAGACGCCCATTCCGTTCGCCTACATGATGCACCTGCGGCGGGCGCTGCTCGTCTACTGCTACACGCTGCCGTTCGCGCTGGTGGACTCGTTCGGCTGGATGACGGTGCCGGCCACGTTCGTCGTCGCCTACGTCTTCTTCGGCATTGAAGAGATTGGCGTGGAGATTGAGGACCCGTTCGGCCACGACGACAACGACCTGCCGCTGGAGCGGATCTGCGAGACGATCCGCGGCAACCTCAAGGCGCTGATGCCCGGGAGCGCCGAGGCCCTCCACGCCCCGGTCTCCGCGGTGGCCATCCCCGGTGGCGGTCAGGACGCGTAGCGGTCCGCGGCCAGCTCGCGCGCGTCGTCCGAGGCGTGCGGCGCGGGCTCCAGCTCGGGCATCACCGGGGCCCGACCGGTGAGGATGCGCAGCAGCCGGTCCGGGTCCACGGGCTTGGGCAGGAAGGTCTCCGCCCCCGCGTCCAGGGCTCGCTGCCGGACATGGGGCCGGTTGAGGCCACTCATCACCAGCACGCGGGTGTTCCGGGTGAGGGGATGCTGCTTCAGGCCCTCGGCCAGCCGCAGGCCGTCCACCCAGTGCAGCACCACGTCCAGGAGGATGGCCGTGGGCGGCCGCCGGGCCACCGCGCAGAAGAGGGCGAGCTCGTCGGCGAAGGCCACCACCTTCGCCCCGGTGCTCTCCAGCAGCGCCGTGAGCGCCTCGCGCGCGTCCGGGTCGTCATCCACGACGTAGTAGAGGTCCGGCTCCAGCTCCGGCACCACCGAGGGCACCGGCTCCACCGTGGTGCGCAGCCAGGAGCCCACCAGCTCCTTGAGGCCCGCCCAGCGCGCGGCGCCCAGGAGCGCGATGGGCGTGGGGCCGCTCAGGCCCAGCACCCCGCCGCCAAACGTCCCGCCCAGCGTCCGCCGCCCCTTCGCCTTGACGAAGGCCTCCGGCGCCCGAGGCCCCGCGCGGCGCAGCCAGGTGATGGCGCGGGCCCCCGCGGCGGCGTCCTCCAGCATCTCTCCCAGGCCTTCACGCACGTAGCGGCGCTCCAGCGAGCCCGCGTCCAGTCCGCCGTCGAGCAGCGCCACCGCCGCGCGGCTGCACGAAGCCAGCGTCTCCGACAGGCCCACCTGGAGCGGGTGGCCGAAGGCCGCGGGCCCCACGGCAAGCTGTCCCGGCGCCACCAGCGTCCGGCCCGGTCCATAGGGCAGGCGGGTGGTCTCCAGGGCCGCCAGCTCGAAGCCTTCCTCCACCAGGCCGTCGCGCGCGGCCATCATCAGCACCTGGCACAGGTCCGCGGGCGTCACCGCCGGCCCGAAGGCCAGCGCGTACACCGAGCTGGCGCCGGGCAGCAGGAACAGCCCATCCACCGTCGGCAGGGGCGAAATCCACAGCCGGGCCACCGGGGCCAGCTCCCGCTGAGGCGAAGCATGGCGCAGGCGGGCCTGCAC
>NZ_JAAIYB010000597.1 GCF_010894475.1 Myxococcus vastator | reverse complement strand
GGGGAGCCGGCCCCACCCGCCCGGCACGTAGCGCAGCTCCAGCGAGGGGGTGATGGCATGACGGAAGCTCGTCTCGCGGCCCTCGAAGACGCGCGCCACCTGGCTTTCGAGCAGCAGCCCGGCGATGGGATAGCCCCGCTGCCACGTCCGGCCCGACACCTCACCCAGCCACACGTCCTGGCGCAGGCCCAGCGAAGGCGACACACGCATCAGGCTGCCCAGCCCGAAGGACGTGGACAGGCGGGGGAAGAAGTCCACCCGGTTGCGGGCTTCGCGGTCGTTGGAATTGAAGAGGCCGTCGGACTGCGCGGTGTCCTCGGAGCGTCCCCCAGTGCCGAAAGGGACATAGCGCCCGTCGGGCTGGAAGAGGCCGTCGATGCCCTCGTCGCCGTACCCGCCTCGCAGGGGCGCGAGCCGCAGGTACTGCACCGACAGGCCCCCCATGATTCCGCCCAGCACGGGCCGCTCCGGCAGGGCCAGGGTGATGGCCGGCAAGCGCTGGAACGTGGTGGGGCCCTTCAGGTCCGGGCGCGCCGGGTCCGTGGCCGCCGGGACGCGGTTGTCCTGGAAGAAGCGGTACCCCCACCGGATGTCCTGGCGCAGCGCCACGTCGAGCCCCGCGTAGCGGTCGTCCTGGCGCTGGAACACCGTGCCCGTGCTGCGCAGGTAGGTGAACTCGCGGGTGACGAGGTCGGCCGTGAGGTCGCGGGTGTAGTTGCCGTCGGAGACGAACGAGGCGTCGACCCGGTTGTGCCACCCTCCCCCCATGTCCTGGGTGTGCTGCCAGGACGCCTCGCCCCGGAGGCCTCGCCGCTCGTCGACGAACTCTGGCGAGGCGACACCGTCCACCGTCCGCCGGTAGAACACGAAGCTGCGCGGATCCCGGATGGGTCGGAGGTCGTAGAGGAACCCCAGCGTGGCCCGTCCCCGGGTCCGCTCGCTGGGCGCATAGCGGAACTCGGTGAGCAGGCGCGGCCCCTTCACGCCCAGGTAGCGCGGCTCCCGAACCGGCCCGGGGGCGCCGGGTACGCCCTCGTGCACTTCGTAGCCGCCGCTGAAGTACCCCGGCGTGAGCGTCACGTCGTAGCTCTGCCCCAGCGTGATGAAGAGGGGCTGCTCCAGGGAGAAGCCGTTGAGCGCGGAGAGGGTGGGCTTGGGGAGCAGCAGACCGGTGCGCCGCTGTGACAGCGGCATGTAGAGCCACGGCAGCGCGAACACGGGCACGGACTTCACGTACACCACGGGCAGCGTCATCGTGGCGCGCTCGCCCAGGACGACGGTGGCCGACGAGGCCTCCATGCGCCAGCCGGGCTCACCCGGGCTGCAGTTGCACGGCGTGAAGGCCAGGTCCTCCACGAGGAAGGTGTTCTCCCCCGTCCGGCGGATGCGCGAGCCGCTCATGAGGAGGGGCGTCTCCCCCATGGCCCGCAGCGCCTGGGGCGTGTTCGCCGTGTACAGGGCCTCCTGGGTGACGCCCTGCTTCTGCATGAAGAGGCCGCCCTCGAGGTTCGCCTCGTAGGTGCGCACATCCATCGTCACGGTGTCGGCGACCGCGGCCAGGCCGCTGGGGCCCACGAACATGACGCCGCCCGAGGCGGTGACGCGCTGGTTCACCTCGTCGTAGGTCACCTCGTCGGCGCGAAGCTGCATCGTCTCCGTGCGCAGCACGGCGTTGCCGCGCGCGGTGACGACCTTCGTGTCCGCTTCGTAGACGACCAGGTCCGCCGCCAGCTGCGCCTTCTCACCGTTGGGCAGAGCCAACGGGGTGGCGAGCGGCACCTGCGACGTGGAGACCAGCAGCGCGGCGGCGAGCGGAACGAGGAAGCTCATTCAGGGGTGCAGGGTATGCCGCGCCCAGGCCGAGCGGCCCGCCCTTTTCACCGGCCTGTGCGCTGGAAGTCCAATGAAATGACGTTGCCCTCCTGGCGGGCCTGGAACGGCGCGGCCTGCCGGAGCTCGATGGTGATGCGCACATCCCGCCCGGACGCGCTCGGGTCCACCCGGCTCACCGGCGTCGCGAAGAAGGACGTGTCCAGCGGCAGCGTGTTGTTGCTGGCGTCCACGCGGGTGTTCTCCAGCTCCAGCACCACGGAGCGGCCCTGCTCCGACACGGAGTAGCTGACCGGCTCATTGGTGCGGATGAACACGCGCGAGGCGCCCGGCTGCTGCTGGAAGCCCACCAGCGTCAGCGTCTTGCGGCGCGAGGACACCGCGCCGGAGCTGCTCGGCCGGGACGGCTCCACCGCCTGCTGCTGGCGGCGCTCCCGGGACGCGCGCGCCTCGGCCTGGCGCTGACGGCGCTCCTCGGCAGCGGCCTCCTGCTGGGCCCGGCGCTCCTCCGCCGCGGCCCGCGCGGCGGCGCGGCGCTCCTCGGCGGCGGATTGCTGCGCGGCCTTCCGCTGCTCGGCCTCGGCCCGGGCCGCCGCCTTGCGACGCTCCAGCTCCTCGGCGGCGGCCTGCTGCTGGGCCCGGCGCTCGTCGGCGGCGGAGTCCTGCGCGGACGCGCGCGCGGCCTCCTCCTGGCGCTTGCGCTCCGCCGCAGCGGCCTCTTCCTGGCGCCGCTGCTCGTCGGCGGAGGCCTGCGCGGACGCGCGCGCGGCCTCCTCCTGGCGCTTGCGCTCCGCCTCAGCCCGAGCCTGCTCCTCCTGCTGGCGCTGAGCGGCGGCCCGCGCTTCCGCCTGACGATTCGCCTCCGCCTCCGCGTCACGCTGCGCGGCGGCGGCGGCTTCGGCGGAAGCCCGCGCCTGGGCCTCACGCTCGGCGCGAGCCGCGGCGGCGGCCTCCGCGGCGGCCTGCTCCTGGGCCTGACGCTCCGCCGCGGCGGCAGCGGCGGCCTCCGCGGCGCTGCTCCCCGCCTGGGGCTGCTCGGTGCCCGGCGCCTGCGCCACGGCCTGACCTCCGCCGCCCGCGACGCGGACGACGAGCTGGTTGCCATTGGCCTGGATGTCCGCCTCCACCTCGCGCTCGTAGCCGATGAGCACGCGCGCGATGGAGGACGCCTCGGAGCCATAGCTGGCGGTGCGGATGGCCGTCACCGTGCCATTGCCCACCTGGATCTCCTCGGGCACGTCGGTGAAGACGGCCTCGGAGATGTCGATGACGAGCCGCGGCGGGTCCGTCATGGTGAACGTGGTGAAGTTGGCCTTCTGCGAGCCGGAGATGGTCACCGTCCCACCATTCACCTGCACCGCGGTGATGGTGTTCAGGTTCGTGGCCGGAGCCTGCGCGAGCGCCAAGAAGGGCACGAGCACCACACCGAGCAGCCACGCGGCAAACAGCTTCATCGACCACACCCCTTCACGTTGACAAAAGAGCGTGGAGGCTATCACGCACCAACGTGCCTCCAACTTTCCGTCCAGACGCGTCTAGCGGAGCCGCGGAAGGCTCGGCGAGCGATACCGGTGGGTCCGCGCGTACTCGATGAGGTTCTTGATGTCGTAGCAGATCTGCCGGATGTCGTGCCCCATCGTCAGCTCGATGTGGCTGTTGCCCTTCACCGGGCGCCAGAGCAGGTACTCACTCTTCGCGGCGCGATACACGCTGCGCGTCGACTCCAGCGAGGCCAGCGGGTCCAGGTCCCCGAAGATGATGGCCATGGGAACCTCGATGCGGCCGAAGCCCCGCTTGAAGTCGAAGCCGGTGCGGTAGCAGACCATTTCTCCCCGGCGAATCCACCGCGCGAACTGCTCCAGCACCCGGCGCGGCTCCCGCTCTCCGCCTTCGCGGAGCAACCAGCGGATGTCATCCGCGCTCACCCGCTCCGGATTGATGAGACGGTTGAGCCGCGTGGTGAGCTGTTGATACAGCGGCGAGTTCTCCGCCTTCGCGAGCTGGCGCTCCAGCGACTTGAGGATGATGTCCACCGGCACCGCGTCGAAGCGCAGCGTCCGCCGCGCCTGCGGCTTCAGCCGGCGGCCCAGGCCCTTGTTCCTGTCTCTTATACACCTCT
>NZ_JAAIYB010000596.1 GCF_010894475.1 Myxococcus vastator | reverse complement strand
CCTCCTGACCTGACAGCAAAGGCTCCACCTCCCCCATGTCCCCACAGCGCATCCTGGTCGTCGACGATGAGGACAATGCCCGCCGGGCGATTGCCACCATCCTGAATGAGGAAGGCTACGAAGTGGCCGAGGCCGCCAACGGCGCCGAGGCCCTGGTCCGCATCGGCGAGTTCTCCCCCGCGGTGGTGCTCACCGACGTCCGCATGCCGCAGATGGACGGCCTCACGCTGCTGAAGACGGCGCGCGAGCAGGGCAGCGACGCCACCTTCGTGATGATGACGGCGTTCGCCAGCGTGGAGACGGCCGTGGAGGCCATGAAGTCCGGCGCGGACAACTTCCTGCTCAAGCCGCTGGACGCGGACCAGGTGCTCGTCACCCTGGGCAAGGCGCTGGAGAAGCGCAGCCTGCGCCAGGAGGCCGAGGCCCTGAGAGACCAGGTGCGCTCGCGCGTGCGCCGCTTCCACGACATCATCGGCGAGTCGCCCCAGCTCCAGGGCGTCTACGACGTCATCCGCCGGACAGCGGGCACGCGCGCCACGGTGCTCATCCTGGGTGAGTCGGGCACGGGCAAGGAGTTGATTGCCCAGGCCCTGCACCAGGAGTCGCCACGCAAGGACAAGCCCTTCATCCGGGTGCACTGCGCGGCCCTGTCGGAGAACCTGTTGGAGAGCGAGCTGTTCGGTCACGAGAAGGGCTCATTCACGGGGGCGCTGGCCCGGAAGGAAGGCCGCTTCGAGCTGGCGGACGGCGGCACGCTGTTCCTGGACGAGATTGGAGAAATCTCCCCCGCCGTGCAGGTGAAGCTGCTGCGCGTGCTCCAGCAGCGTGAGTTCGAGCGCGTGGGCGGCACCCAGACGCTGAAGGTGGACGTGCGCATCGTCGCGGCCACGCACCGGGACCTGGTGGCCGAGGTGAAGGCGGGCCGGTTCCGAGAGGACCTCTACTACCGGCTCAACGTGGTGAGCGTGACGCTGCCGCCGCTGAGGGACCGCAAGAGCGACGTGCCCGCGCTGGTGAACCACTTCCTGGAGAAGTACAGCGATTCGTACGGCAAGCAGGTGCGGGGCCTGGCGCCCGGGACGCTCCAGGCGCTGCTGTCCCATGACTGGCCAGGCAACATCCGCGAGCTGGAGAACGCCATCGAGCGCGCGGTGGTGCTGGCGCAGGGGCAGGAGCTGTCCACGGATGACCTGCCGCCCGTGCTGAGGGGCCCCCGGCCGCATGGGACGTCCACGGGGGCGCTCATCCCGGGCGCCACGCTGGCGGCGATTGAACGCGAGGCCATCCTGCGCACGCTGGAGATGGTGCAGGGCTCCACGTCACGGGCCGCCGAGGTGCTGGGCATCAGCGTGCGCAAGATTCAGTACCGGCTCAAGGAGTACGGCACGCCGGGCGGCGCGCCGCTGAAGGCCGTGACCGACGACGCGGATGACCTGGCCGCGGAGTCGTAGCGGCTTTGGTGGACGGGCCGGGGCCCTGCTACCGTGCCCTGGATGAGCTGGAGAGCGAGGCGCGCCGCGGTTCACCGGGGCAACGTGCTGCTGCGTGTCCTGGTCTGGAGCGTGAGCGGAATCCTGCTGCTCGCCGTGCTGGCCATCGTGGCCTTCCACATCTGGTCCCAACGCCAGTACGGCCCGGCCATCGAGCAGTTCCGCGCCGACGTCACGGCACAGGTGGACTTCTTCTGCGAGCAGCAGGCGCTGCTGGGCGCGGAACCCTGGTTTCACGAACCACGGCCCCCGGGCGACGCGGGCCCGCTGCTCAATGAATGGCTCCGCGTGGCGTCCGGCCCGCCCGATTTGGGGGAGTCACCACTGCGGCTCCCGAGGCACCTGCTGTTGCTCCAGAAGTTTGGGAGTCAAGAGGACTGGGGGACATCGGACCTGGAGCTCTCCAGCCTGGACTTCGGCTGGATGCGCCAGATGCATGCGTTCGACCACTGGAATGCCATTCCGCGCGCGGCCATCCCGCCGGGCAAGCCCTTTGACCTGATGTCCGCGTCCCTTCCGGAGTTCTCGCTCCTGACGCTCTGGGCGAAGCTGCGGCTCCGGCATGCGGTTGAGCAGGGGACGCCGCTGGAGGCCGTGCGCGACGTGAGGCAGCTCGCGTGGCTGGCCTATCGCACGGACACCCTGGTGGGCGGCATGGTCGCCATTTCCTTGCTCACGATTGAGCACAAGCTCCACGCCACCTTGGTGAACCCTCCGCCCGACTGGCGGCCCTTGAGCCCCAAGCAACTGAAGCGCTTCGCGGCCGTGCTCCAGTCCGCCCCGTCCTTTTCGAGCATCGCTTCGCCCGTGGAGGTCAGCCGGAAGGCACGCGCGTGTCAACCTGCCATCGGCCGCTGCGTTGGACTGGTGGAAGCCGCCATGTTCGGCCGGTTCCTGGAGCCCTACGCCAAGGGCGCGTACCGCGGGGCGTATGCGGCGCTCAAGGCAGACAGCGCGGCGAGCACCTGCCCCACGCAATTGCTGGCGGCAGTCTGGGAGCAAGGGCACACCGTCACCGATGAGCAGGCGCGACATGGCGCGGGGGACGAAAGCGCATCGGCGGCGCGCTGGATTCTCACGACCGCCGTCAAGGTCCCCATCGCGAACCAAATCCTGTCAACCACGCTGACGAGCCTCGACACGCTCCGCGAGCTCAACGCCCTGTCACCCGCCCCTTAGCAAGGGCAATGCCTTCCAGGACCGGACATCTACGACAAGCGTCGTTGACTCTTACGACGGCCGTCGTAATACTCCGCGAGATGACCACCCACGCCCTCCCGCAGCCGACGCGTGCCGAGCTGGCCATCCTCCGTGTGCTCTGGAAGCAGGGCCCCAGCACCGTCCGGCAGGTGCACGAGCTGCTCCGGGGCACCCAGGACAAGGACACCGGCTACACCACGGTCCTCAAGCTCCTCCAGAACATGACGGAGAAAGGCATCGTCCAGCGTGACGAGAGCGAGCGGACCCATGTCTATGAAGCCGCCCTCAGCGAGACGCGCACCCAGCGCGACCTCCTGCGCGACTTGATGGACCGGGCCTTCGGGGGGTCGGCCACGTCGGTCGTGGCCCAGGCGTTGTCCATGAAGCGCGCCTCCGCCGAGGAGCTGGCGGAGATTCGCAGGCTGCTCGACGCACACGAAAAGCGGGGGAAGTGATGGACGCGCGTTATCTCCACGCCTTGGAGCAGGCCCTGCTCGGCTTCCTGTGGCAGGGCGCGGTGGTGGCCCTGGCGGTCGCCGGTATCCTGGCCCTGACGCCGCAGCGCGCCGCGCGGACGCGCTACGCCACCGCGTGCCTGGGGCTGGTGGCCATGGCCGTGCTGCCCGTCGTGACGTTCCTGACGGCGTTGGCGGAGGCCTCGCGCGCCGTGACGTTCGGCGCCTTCGACACCCTGGCCCAGTCCAGCATGCTGACCGTGATCACGACGGAGCCCGCGTCCCTGGCGGCGCCGCACTGGACGGAGGTGCTCCGGCCCTGGCTGCTGCCGGCGTGGTGCTGCGGCGTGTTGCTCCTGTCAGCCCGGACCGTGGTCGCGTGGCTCATCACCCACCGGCTGGCCCGGCAGGAGACGCAGGCCCCCTCCGCCCCCTGGCGCGAGGCGCTGACGCGTGCGTTGCGCCACGTCCGCCTGTCCCGGCCCGTGCGCCTGCTGGCCTCCGCCCGCGTCGACGTGCCCATGGTCATCGGCCTGTGGCGCCCCCTCATCCTGGTGCCGACGGGTGCCCTCACCGGGCTGTCCGCCGCTCAGTTGGAGGCCATCCTCGCCCACGAGCTGGCCCACATCCGGCGCCACGACTACCTGGTCAACCTCCTCCAGTCCTTCGTGGAAACCCTCCTCTTCTACCACCCGGCCGTCTGGTGGCTGTCCCACCGCATCCGCGAGGAGCGCGAGCACTGCGCGGATGACCTGGCCGTCCAGTGCTGCGGGGATGTGCTGCTCTACGCCCGCGCCCTGGCCCACATCGAGGAGCTGCGCCTGGCCCCTTCACCCCACCCC
>NZ_JAAIYB010000595.1 GCF_010894475.1 Myxococcus vastator | reverse complement strand
GTGGGGGATGCGGGGCCACAGGGGCGTCCTGTGCGCGCGGTGGTGTTGTCTCCGGCCCATGCACACCATGTGTATGCGGCGACCGACGCGGGCATCTTCAAGTCCACCCAGGGTGGGGACTCCTGGGCGCCCGCGAGCACCGGCCTGACGGACCTGGACGTCCATGACCTGGGAATCTCGACCGTGAATGCCGCCCACCTCTACGCGGCGACGGCGAGCGGCGTCTTCGCGTCGACCGATGCGGGCGTCACCTGGACCGCGGCGAGCACGGGGCTCGCGGCGGCCCCGGTGCGTTCGGTGCGGGTGGATGCCAACGATTCCCAGCGCGTGGTGGCGTCGACGGCCGGCGGACTGTTCGAGACTCGGAATGGCGGTGGGAACTGGACCGCCGTGAATCAAGGGCTTCCCACCAATGACGTCCGGGACGTCCTGCTGAATGGCCAGGCGCCGCAGTGGCTGGCGGCGGCCACGGACCAGGGGGTCTACGTCAGCCAGCGCGCCGCCAAGGCCTGGAGCGTGGCCTGTCCTGGCCTGCCTTCGCAGTCCGTCCGTGCCCTGGCTGTGTCGGCGGACAGCACCGTCTTCGTGGGCATTGATGCCGCGACGCTTCAGCAGGAGACCCAGCGCACCTACGGCGTCGCGCCAATCCCCCCAACCGTGGCGAATGCGTCTGTCAATGCCGCTGCCTCCGCCCAGCAGGTCGACGCGCAGGTCGAAGCCCAGGCCGTCGCGGCCGTGGAGGTCGTCTTCCAGGTGCAGGGCGCGCTGGCGCGCCGGGCGACTGCCCGTGCCGCCCGCGTGCGCGACATCCAAAGGGGGAAGATTGGCTCCATGGCGCAGGAGGCTCAGTTGGATGTCTTCGCGCTCTACCGGGGCCCGCAGGCCCAATCCAACATCGAGAGCGTCGTTCCGGTCGACGGAGCGCTGCGACTGTCCCAGGCGGCGACGGCGTTGCAGGCACTCAATGCGCCGGCTCAGCAAGAGGTGGTGCGCAGCGTCGCCAGGGCCGTGGGGTGGGCCGTCTCGGGCCGCACGGGCACGTCGAGCTCGGGTACCCGGCTGACGCCGGCCGTCATTTCGAGATGGCTTCCGTATGCGGCAAGCGACACCGCCGCGCAGCTCATGCCCACGTGGCGGGGGGATTACTCCGCCGTCATCGCCACGGTGGCGGCCTTGTCCCCGTCCACGCCTTCCAATCCGGAGGGCAATGCGCCCCACCAGTACGACGTCCGCGCCCTGACCGCAGAGAGCGCGACGCCCGCCATGTACGCCGCCGTCGCGGATTTGGGGGTGATGCGGAGTACGGACGCGGGGCGGACGTGGGTGCCGGCGGGCAACGGGCTTCCTCAGCCCTGTGACGGGCAGGCCATCGCGGTGTCGTCCGCTCAACCCGCGACCGTCTACGCCGGCAGTGATGCGGGGCTCTTCAAGAGCACGAACTCAGGAGGGCTTTGGGCCCCGGCGATGACGGGGCTGACCCACACGGATGTGCGGTCGATTGTCATCTCCCACGCCAACGTGCAGGTCCTGTACGCGGGGACGAATGGCGGGGTGTTCCGTTCGGCGGATGGAGGCGGGACGTGGGCGGCGGCGAATGCCGGGCTCACGAACCTGGACGTCTACGCGCTGGCGCAGTCCCACGCCCATGCGCAGCACCTCTATGCGGGCACGGCGGCGGGGGTGTTCCACAGCGTGAACGGCGGTGGAAACTGGGCCTTCCTGGCGGGGCCGGGGGCCCTCCACGTGCGCGCGGTGGTGGTGGATCCGGGCAACGCGCAGCACGTGTACGCGGCGACGGTGACGGGCATCTTCAAGTCCACCAACGGCGGCGCTGCCTGGGCGCCGGTGAACACGGGGTTGACCAGTCTGGACGTCCGGGCCCTGACGGCCTCCGCGCACCACGCGGGCACGCTGGTCGCCGTGACCGGGCACGGCGTGTTCAAGACGACGAACGCGGGCGTGAGCTGGGCTCCGGCCACCGCCGGCCTGGGCTTGACGGGGCCGCGCTCCATCGTCGCGGATCCGCTGACGCCCGGAACCCTCTACGCCGCGGGTCTGGGCGGTCTCTATGTCAGTGGCGTCACCCACAACAGCTGGATGCCACTGCGCTGGGGGGCGCCCTCGCAAGACGTCCGGCACACGCTGGTGAGTCATGCGAACGCGCAGCACCTGTACACCTCGACGGCCGCGGGCGTGTTCCACAGCTCGGATCAGGGCGGTACGTGGGCAGCCCGGAACACGGGACTGGGGAACCTGGACGTCCGAGGGATGGCCATGAGCCCCGCGAACGTGCAGGACCTGTACGCGGCGACCGCGGGCGGCGTGTACTCGAGCGGTGACGCAGGGGCCACCTGGGCCGTGGCGAACACCGGTCTGGGCAATCTGGACACGCGGGCCATCGTCGTCTCGCATGCCGTGGCCCAGGACCTGTACGTGGCGACGGGCGGTGGGGTGTTCCAAAGCAACGACGGCGGTGCGACGTGGGCCGCCGCGAACACCGGGCTGACGAATGCCGACGTCCGCATGCTGGTGATGCACCGGGGCAATGCCAACATGCTGTACGCGGCGACGGGCGGTGGGGTGTTCCGGAGCAACGACGGTGGTGCGACGTGGGCCGCTGCGAACACCGGGCTGACGAACACCGACGTCCGCATGCTGGTGATGAGTGGCGCCAATGCCAATCACCTGTACGCGGCGACGGCGGCGGGCGTGTTCCGAAGCGTGAACAGCGGCGCCAACTGGACGGACATCACCTCCGACCTGCCGGATACGGACGTGTGGGCCCTGGGCGGCGCCTTGGTGGGCCGGCCCAAGGACCTGCTCGCGCTGACGCCGACGGGCGCCTACATGACGGTGACCGCCCCCAACGTCAACGTGTTGTGGCTCGAGGCGAGCCCGGAGGTCGGGCCTGTCCAAGCGAAGTGCTTCGCCTTCGACCCCGTTCAGCCTGACGTCGTGCTGGCGGGCACCGCCGGGAAGGGATTCTTCCGGAGTGGGGACGTCGCGGACCACTGGGTGCCAGCCATTTCACGCAACGCCTGGGCGGAGATGCTCGCCCGCATCGGGGCTGTCGCGGCCCAGGTGGGGGTTGCCAACGGCGTCGCGGCCGACGATGCCGCGAAGGCCGCGACGGCCGCCGCACGGGTGGTGCTGCCCGCCGCCTATGGCGCGCCCCAGGTGGGGTGCCACCAGTCTCCCAGCCCGTGTGGCAACGACGTCTGCGCCCTGTCCCTCCACTACTTCGCGCGGGAGTAGGGCGGCGGGGGGCCGCTACAGGAGCGGCGTCGGGAGGATGGACAGCGGCGGCGCGTCCAGGGGCGCGTCCTCGGGGCGGCGCGCGTAGGCGAGCATGCTGCCGCCGTCCTCCGATTCAGCGAAGAACTGCTCGACGGGGCCGAAGAGGAAGTCCAGCTCGTCGTCCGTGCACGTGGGCAGGTAGACGCGCAGCACGCGCGGGTCGTAGTAGCGGAACACCAGCGACTTGCCGCTGGCGTCCTTGACCTTGAGGAAGCGCCGCAGGTGCCGCCGCAGCGCGTCCGGGTGGGCAGGGCTCTGCACGAAGATGCCCCAGCTCTGGCCCCAGCCCGCGGCGAGCAGCTGCTCCGTGGCGGGCGCGCCGGGCCGCAGCTGCACCAGGTAGGGCGCCACCTCCACCAGCTCCGGCGGCAGCTTCCCCGCATAGAGGCAGCTCTGCGTCAGGCCACAGCTGAGCACCAGCCGGTGGACATTGGGGGCCCGCGCCCCGTCCAGGATGGCGTAGAGCGCCGAGGTGGGCGCTTCCTCCGTGGCCTGGCGCACCCACCGCAGCAGGCCCGGAAGCTGGGGGACGGGCGCGCTCACGCCGCCGCCTGCTGCTGCTGCTTCCGCTTCTCACACTCCTCGCAGAACGGCACACCCGCCGCCGCGGCCTGGCGCAGGGCTTCCGCCTGCCGTGCCGGGTCGGGGAAGAGGGTGAAGACCTCCACGGGCGGGCGTGCCAGGGGGATGAC
>NZ_JAAIYB010000594.1 GCF_010894475.1 Myxococcus vastator | reverse complement strand
AGACGGCGCTGGAGGCGTTGGGTGCGCTGTACGTGAAGGGAGTGGAGGTGGCGTGGGGGGAGTACGAGAAGCCGTACGCGCGACGGACGGTGGCCCTGCCCACGTACCCCTTCCAGCGGCAGCGCTACTGGTGGACCCGCGACACCCAGGGCCGCGGGGCGCTGCTCGCGCCGCGTGAGTCGAAGGCCCTCAAGCCGCACCTGGGGACTCGGCTGTACTCGCCCGCGTTCGACGACATCATCTACAGCACGACGCTCGGGGCGTTCCGTCCGGCGTACCTCGATGACCATCGCCTCTACGGCACGGTCGTCACGCCCGCGGCCTCACACCTGTCGATGGTCCTCTCGGCGGTGGCGGAGACGTTCGGTCCGCTCGCCTGCACGCTGGAGAACCTCACGTTCCACCAGGCGTTGGTGCTCGCGGATGACGAACTGCGCCCGCTCCAGCTCATCTTCTCGCCGCACGCGGAGGGCTACTCCTTCAAGCTGATGACGCAGGGCGAGTCCGGTGACTGGGTGCTGCACGGCACGGGGGAGCTTCGCGTGGACCCGTCGCGGGTGTCCTCGCCTCGGCCGCTGCCCGCGCGCGAGGACGTGCTGTCGCGCTGCACCGAGGCGCGCTCGGGCGACGACTTCTACACGTTCTTCCGCGCCATGGGCTACACGCTGGGCCCCAGCTTCCGCTGGATTGGCCCCTTCCAGCGCAGCCAGGACGAGGCCTTCGGTCAGATGCGGCAGCCCGAGCTGCCCGACTCACCGGACAACTACGCGCTCTACCCCGGCCTCATCGATTCGTGCTTCCAGATGCTCGCCAACTGGATGGTGAGCGACGCGACGAGCCTGGCGGACGCGCTGGCGATTCCCTTCAGCGTCTCGCAGCTCAACTTCTTCCGGCGCCCGGAAGGGCCGCTGTGGTGCTACGCGAAGTCCACGGCGGGCGAGCGCGCCGTCTCGGAGGAGGTCCTCAGCGGCGACGTCCAGCTCTTCGACGAGCACGGCCCGGTGGCGGAGATCCTCGGCTTCCATGCTCGCCGCGCCAGCCGGGAGGTCCTCCAGGCCAGCACGCACAAGAAGTCCGAGGAGCGCGTCTACGAGGTGGCCTGGACACCGTCGCCCCTGCCGCCCGCGCCGCTGCCCGTGTCGCAGCCGCGTCCGTGGCTGCTGTTGGTGGATGCTCAGGGCGTCGGAGCGCGGCTCGCCGCCCGGCTGGAGGCGCGCGGTGAGTCCGTCATCCGCGTGCGTCCGGGCACCGCGTTCCGGGCCACGGCCGACAGGCACTTCGACGTCGATGCGCGCAGCCCGTCCGACCTCAGCCGGTTGCTGCGCGAGGCGCTGAACGGCGCCCCGTGCGCGGGGGCCGTCTACCTGTGGGGGCTCGACTCCTCCGCGGAGGAGACGCGGTCCGCGCAGGCCCTTCAGCAGGCGACGCTCGAGGCCACGACGGGCGCGCTGCACCTGACGCAGGCGCTCGTCGCCAGTGGCAGCCCGGCGCCCCTGTGGCTCGTCACGCGAGGGGCACAGCCGGCGGATGGCGTGGCGGTGTCCTCGCCCGTGCAGTCCTCGCTGTGGGGCCTGGGGCGCGTCATCGACCTGGAGCACGGTGAGCTGCGCTGCGGCCGAGTTGATCTGGACTCGAGGGACCCGGAGGGCGGCGTGGAGTCGCTGCTCACCGAATTGCTGCGCTCCGAGGAGGCGCCGGGCCTGGAGGTGGCCTTCCGCGGGCAGAAGCGCTTCCGGTCCCAGCTCCAGCGCGCGAAGGGCACGATGGAGGACTCCCCCGCCTTCCGCGCCGACGGCGTGTACCTGATTACCGGCGGGCTGGGGGCGCTCGGCCTGTCGGTGGCGCGGTGGCTGGTGGAGCACGGCGCGCGTCACCTGGTCCTCGTGGGGCGGCGCGCGCCCACGGAGGAGGCCCGCTCGGCGCTCCACGCGTTGGAGCAGGCGGGGGCCACCGTCACCGTGGCTTCGGCGGACGTGGCGCGGGAGGCGGACGTCGCGGCGCTCCTGGCGCGCATCGACGCGGGGCCGGTGCCGCTGCGAGGACTCTTCCACGCGGCGGGCCTCGTGGAGGACGGGGCTCTGGTGCAGCAGGACCTCCAGCGCTTCGAGCGGGTGATGACGCCCAAGGTGGCCGGTGCGTGGAACCTCCACCGCCTCACCGAGGGCCGGCCGCTGGAGCACTTCGTGCTCTTCTCGTCGGCCGCGGCGCTGCTGGGCTCTCCGGGCCAGGGTGGGTATGCGGCGGCCAACGCCTTCCTGGACGGCCTGGCGCACCTGCGGCGTGCCCGGGGCCTGCCGGCGCTCTCGCTCGACTGGGGCCCGTGGGCCGAGGTGGGCATGGCCACCAACGCGCAGGTGGCCAGGGCGCTGGAGCGCCGAGGCATCCGCGCGCTGCCCACGGCCCAGGGGCTGGAGCTGCTGGGCAAGGCGCTGGGGCAGCGTCAGGCGCAGCTGGGCCTCATGAGCATCCGGTGGCCGGCGTACATCGAGGGCCTGGGCCGGCTGGGGCGCTCGGCCTTCTACGGGGCGGTGGCGCCCGCGCGGAAGGAGGCGCCGCGCGCGAGCGCTCCGGCGCCGAAGAAGCAGTGGTTGGCGGAGCTCCAGGGCGCGCTGCCACATGCGCGGCGCGGGCTGCTCGTCCGCAGGCTCCAGGAGGCAGTGGGGCGCGTGCTCCGGCTGGAGGTGGCGGGGGTGGACTGGAGCCAGGGCTTCACGGACCTGGGCATGGACTCGCTGATGGCCATCGAGCTGCGCAACGCCCTGCAGGACGGGCTTGGGCAGTCGCTGCCTTCGACGGTCGCGATGAACCACCCCAACGTGGAGTTCCTCGCCGACCACCTCATCGAGGCTGTCTTGAAGTTCAACGACGAGAAGAAGCCCGCCGTGGCGCGTGAGGTGCCTGGCGATGGCGAGCTCGAGGTGAGCCTCGACGCGCTCTCCGACGCGGAGCTGGCTCGGCTGGCGCTCGCGGACCTGGCAACGGATTCCTGAGGAACATCGACATGACGACCGAGGACATCAACTACCGGCAGATTGTGCAGCAGCAGCTCGTGAAGATTCGGAAGCTGGAGGCCCGGCTGGAGAAGGCCGAGTCGACGCCTCGCGCGGAGCCCATCGCCATCGTCGGGATGGCGTGCCGCTTCCCGGGTGGGGTCACCACGCCGGAGGCGTACTGGGCGCTGCTGCGCGACGGCGTGGACGCCACGACGGAGGTCCCGGCGGACCGCTGGGACGTGGAAGCGCTCTATGACGCGAAGCCGCAGGTGCCGGGGAAGATCAACACCCGTCGCGGCGGCTTCCTGAAGGACGTGGACCAGTTCGACGCCCAGTTCTTCGGCATCTCTCCGCGCGAGGCCGCGGCGATGGACCCGCAGCAGCGGTTGCTGCTGGAGGTCGGCTGGGAGGCGCTGGAGCGCGCGGGGCATCCGGTGGAGCGCCGGGCCCGCCAGCGCGTGGGCGTCTTCGTCGGCGTGATGAACACCGACTACAGCCAGCGCCTGCTGGCGAACGCGGACCTGTCCCAACTGGACCCGTACTTCGGCACGGCCAAGGGCGCCTGCTTCAGCGCGGGGCGCCTGTCGTATGCCCTGGGCTTCCAGGGGCCGAGCATGGCGGTGGACACGGCGTGCTCGTCGTCGCTCGTCGCGCTGCACCTGGCCATCCAGAGCTTGCGCCTGGGCGAGTGCCCCGTGGCGCTCGCGGGTGGCGTGAACCTCATCCTCTCCCCGGAGCTCAGCGTCTACCTGTCGAGCAGCGGCGCGCTGTCTCCCGACGGCCGGTGCAAGACCTTCGACGCCTCCGCGGACGGCTATGCCCGCGGTGAGGGCTGCGGCGTGCTGGTGCTGAAGCGGCTGTCG
Source organism: Myxococcus vastator (assembly GCF_010894475.1). GTDB lineage: Bacteria > Myxococcota > Myxococcia > Myxococcales > Myxococcaceae > Myxococcus > Myxococcus vastator. Next base: position 137 of record NZ_JAAIYB010000594.1, on the reverse strand, counting down.
GAGGCGGTGGCGGACGGGAATGAAGTGCTGGCGGTGATTCGGGGGACAGCGGTGAACCACGACGGGCCGAGCAGCGGACTGACGGTGCCGAACGGGATGGCGCAGCAGGCGGTGATTCGGCAGGCGCTGGAGAACGG
>NZ_JAAIYB010000593.1 GCF_010894475.1 Myxococcus vastator | reverse complement strand
GGGGCGAAAGCATAACCCAGGGGGAAGGGGGCTGCCCGGCCCTCCAGTTCACCTCGCGTAACTCGGAGTCCATTCCAAGCCGGGATAGTCGTCGACTTATACTGGGCCCTCATGGAGCCTACCCCCAAGGTCATCCGTCACTTCCATCCGGTGCTCTCCGCCCGCGCGCTGGGCACCCGGCCGGTCCGCGTGGAGGTGGCGGGCCGCGCCTACGCGCTCTTCCGGGATGGCGCGGGGCAGCCCGCGGCGCTCGCGGATGCCTGCCCTCATCGCTTCGCGCCGCTGTCCAAGGGGACGGTGCGCGCGGACGGGCGGCTCCAGTGTCCGTACCACGGCTGGCGCTTCGACGCGCAGGGGCGCGGCAGCAACCCCAGCCAGCCGGAGCTGCGCCACTGCGACGCGCGGAGCTTCCAGGTGGTGGAGCGCTACGGCTACCTCTGGCTGGCCGAGCGGGACACGCCGCTTTCGGCCATGCCCGACATGGGCGATGAGGGCTACGTCTTCGGCGGCGCGTTCTCCACGCACTTCGCGGCGCCGCTGCACGTGTCGCTCGACAACTTCAGCGAGGACGAGCACACGCCCTACGTCCACACCCGGCTGGGGTGGGACGACCCGAACGCGGGCCGGGTGGAGTTCGAGGCGCGCAACCTGGAGGACCGCACGGAGGTGCACTACCGCGCCCCGCAGCGGCCCGCGCCCATCATGACGGTGCTGGGCGTGCGGGACGGCGACTTCTTCCAGAACGACTGGGTGACGCGCTTCGACCCGGTGCGCAGCCAGTACACCATCCAATGGGTGGCGCCGGACGGCTCGCCGCGTCCCTTCATCACCCGGGCGAACATCTTCTTCGTGCCGGAGACGGCGCGCACCACGCGCCTGCACGTCTTCTCATTCCTGCGCACCGAGCAGCCGCTGCTGCGCCCGCTGCTCCCGGTGGCGGCGCGGGCGGCCATGGCGCTCACCTGGTGGGAGGTGCGCGACGACGCGCGCTTCATCACCACCGTGGCGGACACGCCGTACAGCCACAAGGGCATGCGGTTGGACCGCTTCGACGCGCCGCTGGTACACCAGCGGCGGCTCCTGGAGCGCATCTACTACGGCGCCGGCCCGAAGATGACGGGGGCCGTGGTGCCGCTCACCCGCGAGGCCCCGGGCCGCTGAGGGCGCGGAAAGGCGCGCCCCGCGCTTCAGTGCAGCGAAGGGGAGGGCGCTTCGTACGCCGGAGCGGCCATGCCGGTGCGCGCCTCGTAGGCGTTGCAGCCGCTCTCTCCGGACAGCTCCAGCTCGAACTCGGCCAGCTCCGGCTGCATGCAGCGGTGCGTCTCGCCTGCGCTCTGGGGGTTCTGGTTGGCGAAGTAACGGCAGCCCTTGCAGTTGCCCCACTGTCCTTCCGCCATGACGTCCTCCTCGGAAAGGGTGTGATGCCTCTCTCCACGAGGGTGGGGCCGGCGAAGGCCGCTCACAACCGGCGCTCGACGCCCGCCTTGCTGGCGGGCGCCGGGATGCCGCGCCGCGGGGTTACTGCTGCCGGGGAGCGTCCGCCGGCCCTTCCTGTGCCGGCTGCGTCGGCTGCGTCTGCTCCGGCAGCGGCTGGAGGAACGGCGCCTCCGAGTCCTCCACCTTCAGGTCCGTCGTCAGGGGACGGGCGCCGAACACGCCCACCGCGCGCAGCAGGCGCAGGCCGGCGAGCGAGGCCTGCAGTCGCTCACCCACCAGGCCAATCTCCGCCTGCGTCAGCGCGGTGTTCGCGTCCGCGACCTCCAGGTACGTGGCCACGCCTTCCTTGAAAGCGACCTCGGTGAGGCGCTGGGACTCGCGCGCCAGCTCCACGGCCTGCGAGGCCTTGAAGCGGTTGGCCAGGGCGCTCTCCAGGTCCAACTGCGCGGTATTCACTTCCTGGCGCGCGGTGAGCTCCGCCTTGCGCTGCAGGGCCCGGTTCTCCGCGATGATGGCCGAGGCCTCCTGCAGGTTGGCCTCACGCAGGCCGCCGTCCCACAACGTCCAGCTGGCGCCCAGGGTGATGAGCCAGATGCGGTTGGAGCCCACGAGGCCCGCCGCGTTGCTGATGTTGTAGGTGCCGGAGATTTGCACGTTGGGCAGGTAGCTGAGCCACACGCCGCGCTTGTTGATTCGCGCCAGCTCCACGGACTCACGCGCCGCGGCGACGTCCGCGCGCTGCTCGAGCGAGCGCTCGACGAGCACGCCGGTGTCCGTCTTCTCCGGCACCTGGGGCTCCGGCGGCGGCGCCACGTCGAAGTTCGGGTCGTCCAGCGCCAGCAGGGTGGCCAGCACCAGCTTGGCGGACGCCTCCGCGTTGCGCGCGCGGATGAGGTCCTGCTCCGCGCGGGCCAGGTCCTGCTCGGCGCGCAGCAGCGCCACGCGCGTCACCGTGCCCGCGTCGAAGCGGACCTTCGTGTCCTTGGCGCGCGCGCCGTTGAGCTCCACCAATCGCTCCTGCACCGCCACGGCCTGCCCCTGCGCCACGGTGCCGTAGTACGCCTGCGCCACGCCGAAGAAGATTTCGCGCCGCGCCTGCTCCACGTTGAGCTCCGCCACGCGCTCCGCCTTGTAGGCGGCCTGGATGCCGGCCCACAGCTGCGGGGCGATGAGCGCCTGCCGCACCTGGCCCTGGGCCTGCAACTGCACCCGCGGCTGGATGACGATTTCCACGGGCGCGAGCGGACCCGCCGGAATCACCGCTTCGACGGAGTTGCGGACGATGGCGCCGTTGACCGTCACGTTGGGCAGGTACCCGGCCCAGGCCTTGCGCGACGCGGTGTCCGCCTGCGCGAGGCGGGCCTGCGCGGCCTTGAGGTCCAGGTTTTCCTTGCGGGCGCGGTTGAGCGCGTCCTCCAGGGTCAGCGTAGGCGGCGGTGCCGCGGCCAGGGTGGCAGCCAGGGACAGCGCCAGGAATGAACTCATGACCGCCTCTACCTCCTCAAGGGCCCGCGCCGACGGGGGCCACTGCGTCCGGAATGGACTTGCTACGGGTTCGAGCCTCGGGTCGGCAGCCATAGTCCATGACGTCCGAATTTGGAAGCTCCGGAATGTAGTAGCTCTCAATAGTTGATGAAGTCAATTGTTTAGGTGAATCAGGTGACATAACATGAGGGGTATGAACGGGAGCGGCGAGCAACTGGAGCGGAAGACGAAGCCGGGGAGTGGGCCCGGGCAAGCCGGACCTGAGGGTGACTTGCCACGCCAGGCGTGGACCCTCCTCTTCGAGCTGATGCACACGCACATGCGCAACTTCCCCGCACTGGCGGCGGAGCTCGACCTGTCGCCGGTGCAGGCGCACGTGCTGCGGCAGCTGGGGGAAGGGCCGCTGGCCATGAGCACGCTGGCCGCCTACCTGTCGTGCGACGCGTCCAACGTGACGGGCCTGGTGGACCGGATGGAGGCGCGCGGACTGGTGGTGCGCCGCAGCTCCGAACAGGACCGGCGGGTGAAGATGCTGGTGCTGACGGAGGACGGCGCGGCGCTGCGCGAGCGGCTGCTGGAGCGCATCTTCGAGCCGCCGGACGCCATCTGCGGCCTGCCGGAGGAGGACCTGTGCGCGCTGCGCGACATCATGCGCCGCGCGCTGGGCGCGCAGTAGGCGCCCCGCGTCAGTCCAGCAGGAAGGTGTACGAGTACTTCATCTCCGTGGAGACGGGCTCGCCGCCCTTGATGGCGGGCTTGAAGCGGAAGCGGCGGATGGCGTCCCGGGCCGCCTCGTTGAGGCCATAGCCGGGGCCCTTGAGAATCTTCACCGCCGTCACCTTGCCCTCGTGGCTGATGGTGATGGACAGCGTCACGGTGCCCTCCACGCCCGCGCGGCGCGCCTCCTCCGGGTAGGGAATCTTCACCTCGGAGGCCACCGTGGGCTCGGAGTCCACCTGGTAGATGGGCGCGTACTTCGGCGCGCTGTACCCCTTCACGTCCTTGGGGTCCTTCGCGGTGGGGCCCGTCCTGCCGTAGGCGGTGTTGCCCACGGGCGCGGCGAACGAGCCCGCGCTGGTGGTGGAGGACATCGTCATGCCCAC
>NZ_JAAIYB010000592.1 GCF_010894475.1 Myxococcus vastator | reverse complement strand
GGGGGTGGGACCCCGCCCTCCGCGACGACGCCGGCGAAGCCCGTAGCGCCCTCCGCGGCCGAGGTGCCCGCCGCGGCGCCCCCCGCCGAGGCCGCCTCGGGTGAATGGACGAAGAAGGTCCAGGCGGGCCAGGACGTCTACGCCACCCTGGAGACGAACCAGGGCGCCATCGGCGTGCGCCTCTTCTCCAAGGACGCCCCCAAGACGGTGGCCAACTTCGTGGGCCTGGCCACGGGGGAGAAGGCCTGGACGGACCCGAAGACGGGCCAGCGCGTGACAGGCAAGCCGCTGTACGACGGCGTCGTCTTCCACCGGGTGATTCCGGGCTTCATGATTCAGGGCGGCGACCCCACGGGCACCGGACGCGGCGACCCGGGCTACCGCTTCGAGGACGAGTTCCAGAGCGGCCGCACCTTCGACAAGAAGGGCCTGCTGGCCATGGCCAACGCCGGCCCCGGCACCAACGGCAGCCAGTTCTTCATCACCACCTCCACGCCGGACTACCTCAACAACCGCCACACCATCTTCGGTGAGGTGGTGTCGGGCTACGACGTGGTGGAGAAGATTTCCAACGTGCAGCGCGACCCGCGCGACAAGCCCCTGGAGGCGGTGGTCATCCAGAAGATCGCCATGAGCGACCAGGCCCCGGCCGGCAGCGGGAAGTGAGCATGGAACGCGCCCTGCGCCACGTGGCCACACGGCTGGGGGAGCTGGACTGCCACGTCATCGACGCGCTCCCCGAGGGCGCGACGCCCGAGCTGGCCGTCGTCCTCTCCCATGGCCTGGGCGCGCCCGCCACCGACCTGGTGCCCCTGGGGCCGGAGTTGATGGCGCTCCAGCCGGCGCTGGCGGACCGCGTGCGGTTCGTCTTCCCCGGCGGGCCCATGGCCTGGGCGTACGGAGGGCGCGCCTGGTTCCCCCTGCCCGACGCGGTGATGCGCGGAGAGCAGCGGGACTGGGAGCAGTTCGCGCGCGACGTGCCGCCGGGCATGCCCGCCGCGCGCAGGGCGCTGAGGAGCACCGTGGACGCGCTCTGCGCCGCGATGAAGCTGCCGTATGGGCGCGTCGTGCTGGGCGGCTTCAGCCAGGGCGGCATGGTGTCCACGGACGTGGCGCTGCGCCTGGACGAGCCGCCCGCCGGGCTGTGCATCCTCTCCGGCACGCTGACGTCGGAGCCGGAGTGGCGCCCCCGTGCCCAGGGCCGCGCGGGGATGCCCGTGTTCCAGGCCCACGGGCGCCAGGACCCGCTGCTGCCGCTGGACAGCGCCGAGCGGCTGCGGGACCTGTTCGTGGCGTCGGGACTCACCGTGGACTTCCACGCCTACGACATGCCGCACGCCATCGTCACCGAGGAGCTGGAGGCCCTGGCCGCGTTCCTCGCCGCGCGGCTGGGAGGACGCTGAGCCATGTTCCACGCGAAGGAGCTCACGGTGTCCAGCCGGGGCCGCGGCTTCACCGACATCACCGCGGACGTCCAGCGCGCCGTCGCGGAGAGCGGCGCCCGCCAGGGGCTGTGCACCGTGTTCCTCCATCACACGAGCGCGTCCCTGCTGCTGTGTGAGAACGCGGACCCGGACGTGCGCCGGGATTTGGAGTCCTTCTTCTCGCGGCTGGTGAAGGACGGGGACCCGCTCTTCGTCCATGACGCGGAGGGGCCGGACGACATGCCCGCGCACGTGCGCACCGTCCTCACGCAGAACGCGCTGAACATCCCCGTGAAGGACGGCCGCGCGGACCTGGGGACCTGGCAGGGCGTCTACGTCTGGGAGCACCGGACCTCGCCGCACCGGCGCCGCGTCACCGTGTCCGTGGTGAGCTGACCGCTACGGCGCGCCCACCCGCGTCGCGGCCACCGCCACATTGCGCGGCTTGCCCGTCGGCCGGGCCTGGCCGCGGATGCGGATCCACGAGCCCGGCGAGTCCTCCGTCGCGTGCACCATGGACCAACCGACGGGCACCTGCGGCGCGGCCCAGGCATAGAGCGCGCGGGCGTCCTTCGGCGACAGGTTGACGCAGCCGTGGCTCATGGGCTGGCCGAAGCGGTCGTGCCAGTAGGCCGTGTGCAGCGCGTAGTCGTCCTGGAAGAACATGGTCCAGGGCACCGTGGCCACGCGGTAGGTGTCGTTGCCGGCGGTGCCGCTGCCCGTCATGTCGGCCTCCGCGAACTTGACCCAGATGCGGAACAGGCCCTCCGGCGTGTCCGTGCCCTGCTTCCCGGAGGAGATGAGCGTCGCGTACACCGGCCGCTCGCCCTCGTAGGCCACCAGCACCTGGGCATCCAGGTCCACGTCCAGCCAGCGGGAGCCGGGCTCCACCTGCGGCGGCGCGTGTGAGAACCAGGCGACGTGCAGGTCGTCCCGCGCCACCCATTGGTCCTCCGCGATGCTCACCCAGTGGCCGTCCTCGGACAGCTCCTTCACGGCGACCAGGGTGCGCGGTGGCAGCACCGTTTCGCGGGGGGCCTTCGCGTCTGGCGCCGTGCGGACTTCCACGGCGGCAGAGGGGCGGGTGCGGGACTGGGCCCAGGCGAACGTCGGCGGCAGCTCGGCGATGGCCTCCGCGCCCACGCCCTCGAAGGAGGAAGGCCGGTACTCACGCAGCACCCGCGCCTCCAGGTACTGGCCGTCGGTGGTGCGCCAGTACGTCCTGCGGCGGATGCGGACCTGCCCGCGGAGCTGCACCGAGACGGAGCCCTTCAGCAGCACGCCCCTTCGCCGGGCGCGCGCCAGGGCGAGGCTGCGATAGGCGCGCACGCGCTTGCCCACGACCCGGGCGTAGATGCCGGGCGTCAGCTCGCCCTCGCGCAGCTTCGGGAGCTCGCGCACGCGGGGCTCGCGGAAGTTGGGCTCCAGGTAGCGCTCGCAGACCCAGCCGCGCGGCTCAAGCTGAATCCAAGCCTCGCAGTCCGGCCCGCGCACCGCCGTTTCGCCCTGCCAGCGCACGCGCATGTCCTGCGCCACGGTGCCCAGTGCCGGCGCGTCCTGCCGGGGCTCCTGGCGGACCACGATGGACCGGCGCACCCGCAGCGAGCCCGCGTCCGGAGCGAAGGGCACGGCGTAGGTGCCTCCGTCCTCCGCGCCGCTCACGGGCTCCAGCACGGTGTCGACGTCTTCAAGCACCAGCCCCGTGTCCTCGAGCGGCTCGCCGTCCGGGCCGAGCACCAACTCCTCTCCGGGGCGCAGGCCGTCTGGGATGACGGTGAGCTGCTCGGGCAGGGGGAGCGCCTCCTCGCCCGGCGTGTCCTCCTCCCCCTCGGAGAGGGCGAGGTCGTCCAGGGCGGGGTCGACGGTCAGCGCCGGCACCTCGTCGTGCGCCACGGCCGCCCCGTCGTCTGGCGTGCGTCGCGGCGGAGACAGCGCCGCCTCGGCCGAGCCATCCACGCCGCCGTCCGTCCCAGCATCCGCCGTGGTGCGCTGCCACGCCGCGAACAGCGCATCCGAGGCCGTGCGCCGGGCATCCGCGCTCGCGCTCGGCAAGAGGGGGCTGCCGCCCTCCGCCGCGGCGTCGGTCATGGCGCGCGAGGCACCCGCTCCGGGAGGGTCCGCCGCGGCGTCAGGGAGCGCACGCGCTCCGGCGCCGGCCAGGGCACGTTGTCCCGACACGGACTCCGTGACGGCCACGGCCCCCCCCGGCTCAGCGGGGAGTTGGCCTGGGGCGTTGGTGTCGGCGTGAGGTGCTTGGACCTCCCCACCGTCCTCAGACGACCCTGAGCCGGGAGGCGGCGTGCAGGCGATTCCAGGCAGCAGCAGAACGAGCGGAAGCCAACGGCGCATGGACCTGACACGGTACGGAGGAGTGACGGCACACTCAACGTCGGCCACGGTGCGCTCGCCTGCGTGGGGCTCCGTGTGAGTGGGCAATTCGTGCCATCGCAGCGGCCCTTGTCACATGCAGCGGAAATGAGGGTCCGCTGCCCATGGCACGCGACGGGACCCCGCACACAGGCCACGGCGGCGCGCCCGTGAAGCCAGCACCCGGAAGCCCGCGACATCCCCGAGCCTGGCGCCCGGGTGCCCGCCTCCCCTGCCGCCGGGCCCCATCC
>NZ_JAAIYB010000591.1 GCF_010894475.1 Myxococcus vastator | reverse complement strand
ATGACATCTCGAAGTGCCTGGTATCGCTCCGCCACGGCCTTTTCCGCGTCCATACCCGGCCAACGCGCTCGGCCCCTCTGGCTATTCCCCTATTCGGCTAACTAATTCCTGAGCGGGCCCTAAGTTGGCCAGGCGTTAGCGCTTCCGGGGGGATTTTTATGGCGACTCTCGGCCCCTTACTCTCTTGCGCTGCAACGAGTCGGCCCAGTGCCGCGGGTAGGTCAGTAATGTGTGTTGCGAGGGCGCCGAAGACAATGCTCGCGTGTGACCTGGGCTCGCAGATCTGGCGTCCTTGTGCATAGGTCAGTGGACTGAAGCGAGGTGGTCGGTCCTCGTTAAGTTTCACGTGATGGTAGTCAGCATGAAAGCTGCCCGTAAAGGTCTTTTTCTCAAGCTCGCCAAGGCGTTCCCAGATGGTGTCTACGTGGCCGAGCAGTCGTACAACATTAGGGCTGCGCATTCTGTATGCTCCCCGCTCGTCGCGTGCGAGCACTCCGAGACCATCTAGTTCGTCGAGAAGTGCCCGCATTTGCTCATGGTCGATTCCGTCGAAGCCTTGTGGCCAAAACGTTGTCACTTGCGAGAGGATGTCGTCGACTGAGAATGCGCTAGCATACCCTTCGGTCGAACCGTCGTTGTGAACTATGACGCTCCACGCAATGGCTTGGTACCGAGTATCCAGAGCGAGTGTCCATTCGAACCGCTCACGGATAAGCCGTCGCGTGTCCTCCTTCCGGTATACCTCCTCTACATCCGCAAGGCGTACGGTGTAGGGAGGTTGTAGATTTGGGCTTCCCCGGCGGTGGAGCGTGGAGACGAGCTCGCGGCAGAAGAGTTGGATGAGCCCTGGGTGATAATTCGTGTAGCTAAGGATACGCAGGACGGCCGAGTTCTTCTCCTCGGCGGCAAACCGAAAGCCGAGGGACTCAAGCGGGCGGCGAACAAGCTGGTCTGCATGGTGCGGCTCGAGTGGGCCAACTAGTAGGGCGCGACCAAAATGAGCAAGCGGCTGGTTGGGGATTCCTTGAAACCGCTGTACGTTATGGAGGCCTGCAAGCACTACCTTGCAGCGGTTCGGATTGCGTGTCATCAGGTCGCTGAGTCGCTTGACCTGCTGGAAGTCCGATCGCGCGTCGGCATCTAGAAAATTGTCTGCTTCATCAAGCAGGATGAGCAGTTGGCTTGTGTGCTCACCTCCGAGGAAGTCGGTAATGTGCCCGACAAGGCTGTCAGGCTTGCTCGACTGGGTCTTCGGAAGAAAGCCTATGCGTTTGAGCTCATCTGCAAGTAGGGGCCAGAGCGCTTCTGGTAGCTTGTCAGAGGCGGGGTCGCCCAGATTCTTAATGTTTAGGCGAATTGCATTGTGTGTTCGGCGCCCGACCCTGCCACTGGGATTCTCGGCTCCGCCGAGTGCTTTAAAGCGGCGCTCCACTTGCTCAAGTAGCGCCGATTTTCCGAGTTGACGACCGCCATAGACAAGACATGTCCCACTTAGGCTGGCCAGTTCTTGCACCAAAGAACCGCGCCCAAAGAACATTTCTGAGGAAACTGATGCGGATGCGCGTTCGCTATAGGGGTTGACGGTGGAAAATGGCAGGGCGCACGCGAACAGCGCCTCAAGGCGTTCGTCTTCGGGAAGGCCGGCTAGGTAGAGGAACAGCCACTCGTCCACGACAATCGCGGCGTGCCCGCTAGTTCGGCACTCATCCGAGAGGTGGCGGCGCTCTCGAAGGCCTAACCGCCCTCCGAACAAGACAAGAGCTCCTTCCCCGTCGGGTGGGGGCCGTACCCCGACTGCGTGGAAGGGCCGTGGTGTAACAGTAGCGTTAGTGCAGTGTACTCGCAGTCGGTTCTCCACTCGACTGCCGAAGTGTGGGACGGGACTCTTTCCTATGCTAGAGACGGCGAGTTCAAGTACCGCGACACGCTCGTCAACATAGGGGGTCTTGGTACTTCCATCGGGGTTTGTCCGGAATCCAAGCGTGTTTAGGATGGATGCAATCTTGGTGGGGAGCGCAGGATCCCGGCTTCGAAGTATGCTGAGCCGAATCCATGAGTCGTACAGGCCCCGTACGTCGCGTCGGCTTTGGGCGTGCGCGAGTTCACGGGCAAAAAGTTCGGGAGCCTTCTTCGGAACGTCGCGGCCGTTGAGGCTCCCCAGTTCAGTTTCAAGCATCGGCAGCACTTTAAGGAAGCTCTCAAAGTGTTGGGGGCGCTCCTGAGGGGAGGTAGTGAGAACCGCATCGATAGGGTGCCGCGTTTCAAGTGCTCCCTTCAGTTCGGCCAGCAGCAGGTCTGCGTTTGCATAGTCATGTTCGGCGAGTAGTTCGTCAATGCGAGCGGCGACACGCTGACGCTCCGCGTGGTGTGGACCTTCCGCAACAGCGACCTTTCTGAGGGTTGCCCATGCTTCAATTTGGGTAGATATTTTCTCGTCGCATGCAGCCGTTAGCGAGCGCCGTACATCCTCAAGTACTCTGCGGGGGGATTGAAACTCCCGGAGTCCTTCATGGTAGAGGCCCTCAAGGCGACCTACTAGGCGAGCGCGGTCGACGTTGACGCCATCGACATATGCCTGCTCAACTTTTTCACGAGCTTGCTGCACGGCGAGTCTGAATCGTCTACGCGAGGCATCGAAGGCCATGGACACACGTTCGGACTGCGCATCTTGCGCCGCTGCGTCATCTATTGCATTCAGCAAAGGCGTGGTGAATCGGTAGTCCTCGTAGCGAGCCCAATCTTCAAGGCATGAGGCCGCGCTAGGAGGCGCAATCGCCTGCTCTGGGAGTGCTCGGAGAAGCGGGGCGAGTTCTGAACCCCACGCTCCTTTATCTGCTGACAAACGCAAGGCTGGGAAAGTCAATAGTCTGCGTGCAAGGAGAGCATTGATGTTTCCACCACCACTAAGGAGTCGTTGGTAGTACTGAACGTCTGTAGGGAGTTTGGGTAATGTGCCTGGACCTGGGCAATGCAGCATCCCTCCGAGTTCATAAAAGGCGCGTCGTAGCGCGGCGTTGCCAGCCGCGGCAGCAGCAGTTGAATCAGCAGCGTTCTGATTGATTCCCTTTAGTGCTACAGGAATGAAGTCCACAAGTTGCTCCTTTAGCTTGTGGACTTGGTTGAGGAGCCAATCTCCTCTCCCGCGCATCAGTTCATCAAGCGCTGCTACGCGCGCCCAGTCTGCTACTCGAGAAAGCCCCTCCTCTAGCAACCCTGAGATCCAATCAGTTCCAACTCCATCAAGGGGTTTTCCATTGCGAGAGTATCGTCGGGATAGTTGCTCGACGTGGCGCTTAATGGCGTCCGGCTCACGGAGACGGTTTAGTGTCTCACGGGTGCTTTTAAGTTCTGTTCGCTCATTGAGTGCAGCCCTTTTTATGAGTGTTGCGAATTCACCAGTGCGTATTATTTCGCGCCACAGGGTGTTGGCCGGGCCTTGGCCAGTACGCTTGGATGGCGCCGTTTCTATCCAGCGAGAAGCCTCGGAAGAGGCTGCGGCAAGTCGCTCGGCTCGTTCGTCCTCCGTGCCAAGAACCTCTAGCAGGTCATCCGGAATGGCTTGGCCATAGGCTGCGAAGCTACGTACAGCCTCCACAACGCCACTAAGGTAGGGGGTTCCTGGGGGAACAGTTAGCCACTCCATGAGGCCACAGGTAGGGACTCGCAGCACTGAAGGAAGTGCTGCGGCAAGTCGTAACTCTTGAAGGTGCGGCGCCTCGGATGCTTCTTGTGGATCTGATACGAGATCGTGAAGCCCAGTCGCTAGTAAGGAACTATCATCTGAAAAGGAAAATGATGCCGCGAGGACTCCAAGCACCTTTGTTGGGATAGGAACTTGGGCGCCATCGGCCTCTAGCGCGCGCGTGAGCCAGTATGCCCCCGCCACGTCACCGTCTTCAATCAATGCGTAAAGGAAAGCTGCAGTTGTAGCGGGGGAAGGCTCGTGGAGTAGGGCTTCCGCTGCAACTCGGCGCCCTAAACTAGTGGGCACCACCGCGACAGGTGTGCGGACTTTGTCAATGACCGAATTGACTGCGGGCCCCGGCAGAAGTGCATCGTTGGTGGGCTCAAGA
>NZ_JAAIYB010000590.1 GCF_010894475.1 Myxococcus vastator | reverse complement strand
CGGCACGTGCGCGCCCTCGGGGCCCGCCCCCGTCAACGCCAGGGCCAGGGCGGCCCAGGTGACGCCCAGCGCGAGCAGCAGCGCGGTGATGGCACGGAAGACACTTTGCATGGCCGGCGAGTATATGCGGGCTTCAGACGCCGACCGAACCCACGCCTCCCGTGTCTTGACCCTTTTTCCTGGATTGTGGCCAGAATGCGGCCCGTTCCAGGAGAGACATCAATGGCGGATGAGCGAGAGGACACGACCATCTACAAGGTCGTGATGAACCACGAGGAGCAGTACTCCATCTGGCCGGCCGACCGCGAGAATGCGCTCGGCTGGAAGGACGCGGGCAAGCAGGGGCTCAAGGCCGAGTGCCTGGAGTACATCAAGGAGGTCTGGACGGACATGCGTCCGCTGAGCCTCCGCAAGAAGATGGAAGAGCTGAAGTCGTAGTCACGGCGCCGGCCGTGCGCACGCCCCTCGCGAACCCTGGCAACGGCGCCAGGGTCCGGGGGGCGTGCTGCATGCGCGGAGCGGCAGCGACGCCTAGAGGTCCGGCGGCGGCCGGACGCCCAGGTGGCACGCCCTCAGCGCCAGCTGCGTGCGGTTCTCCGCGCCCAGCTTCCGGTAGAGCTGCGTGACGTGGGACTTCACGGTGCGCTCGGCGATCTGCAGGTGCGCGGCAATCTTCAGGTTGTCCGCGCCGCCCGCGACATACGCCAGCACCTCGCGCTCCCGCTGAGTGAGCGCCAGCAGCACGCTCGCGGTGGGTGACGTCACCGGTGGATGCTCGAAGTCGTTTCTCAGGAGCTGCACCGGGAACAGCCGCTCGCCTCGGACCAGGGAGTTGATGGCGGACGCCACCGCCGTCGTGCCCAGGCCCGCGCGGAACAGGTAGCCGGAGGCACCCTCGTCGAAGCACTGCGAGATGACTTCCGGTGTGCTCACCGCGGAGAGCAGCAGCATCCTCACCTCCAGCCGGCGCTTGCGCGCCTCCCGCAGGAGATTGATGCCTTCCGTGACGGAGCAGCCCACGGCCGCCTCGCTGTCACCCTCCACGTCCATCACCGCGACCTGCGGCGGGTCTGTCCCCAGGCTGTCGAGGAACAGGCGCACGTCTCTCGTCACCGAGGAGATCTGCACGCCTTCACCACGGAGCCCGTCGGCCAGGCCCTGCCAGGCCGCCCACGGTCCTTCGAGAATTGATACACGAATCGCTGCTTGATTGGTTGCCATGCGAAGGCCCCCCAGCCGTCATGGCGAAAACTGCATGAACAGACAACTGACCACAGCCGGCTCCGGTACCACCTGGGCCAGTGGGTTGCATGACAGGGAAGAACGAGCGTGTCCGCTGAGCCACTCCGGAGTCGACCTACCGATGTACGACTCGACTCCTGACTGTTTTTGACTTTCAGCTACTCCTGACGTCCCTGCGGGCCGCACCTCCTTCGGCCCAGGTTCATGGTCCAACGCAGAAACCCTATCACTGGGGAAGCGCAGACGCGAACCAGCCCTGACGGGAGTGTCCAGTGTGCATGAATCAGAGCCCGTTTCAGGGGTTTCATCCGTTGGTTCGTCATCGCTGTCCGGCGCCGGACACGCCCGGGCGTCCACAAGTCGATGAAAGCCCCCTCCCGCACGGCGCGGACTGTCGACCGTGACACACGCCCCTGGGACCTGAAAGTCCCGCAAGTCCAAGCAGAAAAGAGGGTGCGACAAGGGAGGCGTGGGAGGAAGGCAGCCGTGTATGCTGCCGACCCCGCATGCGCTCCGCTCCGACTCCCCATCTCGACGTCGCCACCCCCGAGCGCGTCGCGCTCACGCTCCCCGTCGCGGGCATTGGCTACCGGTGCCTCGCGTGGCTGGTGGACGCGAGCCTGCTGTTCTTCTTCTGGCTGGTGGCCTACTTCGTCTTCACGCTGCTGGTGTCGGACGTGCTGGGCGTCTTCCAGGCGCTGTCGGGCGTGGGGCAGACGCTGCTGGTGGTGGGCGTCTTCGCCACGCAGTGGCTGTACTGGACGGTGAGCGAGGTCTTCTTCCACGGCCAGACGCCAGGCAAGCGGGTGCTGGGCATCCGGGTGGTGCGCATGGACGGCTCGCCCGTGGGCGTCTACGAGAGCGCGGTGCGCAACCTCTGCCGCGCGGTGGACTTCCTGCCCATGCTGTACGCCGCCGCCTGCGTCAGCATGCTCCTCACCCGCCAGCACCGGCGCCTGGGAGACCTGCTGGCCGGCACGCTGCTGGTGCGCGAGGAGCGCATCGACCTGGACAAGTACACCGCCGCTCCGGCCACGTCCGCGCCACTGCCACAGGGCACGGGCGCAAGGCCCCTGTCGCCGGAGGACGTGGAGCTGGTGCTGTCCTTCCTGTCGCGCGCGCCCGGGTTGGCGCCGGAGGTGCGGCAGCGGCTGGGCACGCGGCTGGTGGAGCGCGTGGGGCCCGAGGACGCGGAGGCGCGCGCGGCGGTGCTGGCGTCCGCGGAGCGCACCGAGGCCTTCCTGCGCGCCCGCGTCCAGGGGGAGCGCTGACATGGCCACGCCCCTGCCCGCCTACGTGGCCCAACGCCGCGCGGACTGGGATGCGCTCCAGGCCCTGCTGGCGAAGCAGCGCTCCGGCACGCTGAAGCTGGGCGAGCTGCGCACGCTGGACACGCTGTACCGCCGCGCGTCCGCCGACCTCGCGCACGCGCAGACGTTCTACGCCGGCACGGATGTCCACCGCTTCCTCAACCAGCTGTGTGGCCAGGCCTACGCGTCCATCTACCAGCCGCCGCGCGAGCGCTGGCCCGCGGTGCGGGACTTCTTCCGCCGCGAGTTCCCCGCCACCTTGCGCCGCGAGCGCGGCTTCGTGGGCGCCAGCGCCGTGCTGTTCCTCCTGGGCATCCTGCTGGGCGCCCTGGTGGTGCTGTGGGAGCCCCGGGGCGCCGAGCTGCTGGTGCCCTCCGGCGTGCGTCACTACGTGGCCCAGGGCCGTATGTGGACGGATGACATCCTGTCGGTGGCGCCGCCCAACTCGGTGGCGTCCGGCATCGCCACCAACAACCTCACCGTCACCATCGTCACCTTCGCCCTGGGCCTCACCGGCGGCCTGGGCACGCTGTTCCTGCTGGTGAACAACGGGGTGCATATCGGCGCCATCAGCGCGCTGTGCGCCCGCGAGGGCATGCTGGGAGGCCTGCTGGACTTCATCGCCGCGCACGGCCCGGTGGAGCTGTCCATCCTGGTCATCGCCGGCGGGGCGGGATTGATGGTGGGCCAGTCGCTCATCGACCCGGGGGAGCTGCCCCGGGGACAGGCGCTGGCGGTGCGCGGGCGGGAAGCGGTGAAGCTGGTGCTGGGCTGCGCGCCCTTCCTCGCCCTCATCGGAGTGGTGGAGGGCTACGTCTCCCCAGGGGACTTGTTCCCCACCTGGCTGAAGGCGGGGCTGGGCCTGCTCCTGGGGGCGCTCTTCTGGGCCTACCTGCTGCGCGCGGGGAGGACGGTCGCCGAAGCCACGGGCGCGCCGGCCGACAGCGCCTCCTGACGCTTGCGCTGGCGGTGACGGAGGATGCGCTCATAGGCCGCGTTCAGCTCGCGCATCTTCTCCGCGGAGCCGCCGCGGTCCGGGTGCTGCTCCATGGCCAGCGCGTGGTAGCGCGCGCGGACCGTGTCGGCCGAGTCCAGCGGCGAGACCCCCAGCAGCCGGTAGGGGTCCTGCTCTTCCAGCGCGGACAGCCACTTGTCCAGCCGGTCCTTGACCTCGATGAACTGCTCGTCCTGGGCGCCGCTGTCCTTCACCGGGTGCGTGCGCACCTTCGCGTCCGCCCGGAAGACGTCGGAGTACACGCTGGACACCCAGCGGTGGCACCCGGAGCACCGGAAGTAGCGGACCCGGGTCCCCGGTTGCTGGGTCATCCGGATGCCGCAGTGGGTGCACTCCACATCGACGTTTTCCAGTGTCTGCCAGTTCGCTGCCGCCGCGTTCATCGAACCTTGCTCCCGTTTGCAACACGCCTGTAGCAGGGGGGAAGCTCCCACGATGGGAGATCGCGTCAAGAAAATCGCACCGCCCCGGGTTAGAAGGGCCTCCATGCGTCCCCTGCTTCTCGCCGGCCTGCTCCTCGCCACCGCCGCCCGCGCCCAGGCC
>NZ_JAAIYB010000058.1 GCF_010894475.1 Myxococcus vastator | reverse complement strand
CGTCCCCACCGCTTCGTTCCCGTTGCCCTCCGCCCGCCATGTGGTATAGAGCCGCCCCGAAGCGCGAAGTGCCCCGCCCCGTTGCCAAAGCTGTTGCATGGACACCGGGCGAGCAGGTAGGAAGGCAGTGGAAGTTCCGCAGTAAAAGCCGTAGGTTGCAGCCTACTTACGGCCAGGTAGCTCACCTGGTTAGAGCGGCGGTCTCATAATCCGCAGGTAGTCAGTTCAAGTCTGACCCTGGCCACTACCCCGGCGTCACCTTCACGGTGACACCGGGGTTTTTCTTTTCAGCCCACCTTCTCCAGCATCCACACGTGGCCGTCGGGGTCCTTGAACGTCCCCGACGGAATCATCGCCGCCCGCCACGAAAAAGGGCCGGGGCCCACCGACGCCCCGGCCCAGGGACAGCCTACTGGCAGTCGTTCAGCGGGAAGACGTAGTCGCGGCGCGGCGTCTGGCCGGGGTCCTGGTTGATGGCCGCCACGCTCAGCTCGCTGTAGTTCACCGTCTGGCTGCTGCCGATGACCATCTGCGTCTTCTGCACGCGCGTGGTCGACAGCACCACCTTGCCCGTCGTGCCCGTCGGCTCGATGCGGAAGCAGTTCATGATGCGCGGGTCCACCGTGGACTTGCGGCACTGGTGGTACTGCCCCAGCACCTCACGCTTCACGTACGTGCAGCGGCAATCCCAGGGGTCGTACTCCTCGGAGACGTACGCGGCCTCGAAGCCGGTCGCCGTCTGGACGACCTCCAGGTGCGTGCCGCCCTGGAACTCGTCACAGCGCAGCAGCACGTCGCCCACGGCGCCCTGCTTCACCTCCGCCGTCTCGGGGACCACCTCGGTGGCGGCCATCGGGTCCTGCGGCTGGGCACCGTCACAACCCACGCCCAGGAGGGCGCTCATCAGAATCATCGCGGAGAAACGAAGGGGGGAACGCATTCCAGCTCCTGAAGAAAGGTCCGGGTCATCCCGGACCTCTCGCATGGGAGCTTTTCCCGGGTTGAAGCGCAATGCACTTCTCCGTCACATCCGAAGCGCCGTCCACAGCGACAGGGCGCCGAAGACGAAGAAGAGGCTGGCGGCGGCCCAGCGCACCCAGCTCATCTGCACCCGGCCCGCGAGCCGGTCCCCCAGGAACACGGCCAGGCCGTCCGACAGCATCATCCCGGCCGTGGTGCCCAGCGTCACCGTCAGCGGCGCCTGGTAGCGCGCGGCCACGGCCATGGTGGCCAGCTGCGTCTTGTCCCCCATCTCCGCGAGGAAGAAGAGCACCACCGTGGTGAGGAAGGCCCCGAAGCGCGGCGGCTTGCCGCCATCTTCCTCCAGCGTGTCCGGCTTGAGCGTCCACAGCCCGAAGCCGATGAAGAGCACCGCCAGGAGCAGCGCCATCCACTTCGCCGGCACGTGCGCGGACACCCAGCTGCCCACGCTGGACGCCAGCGCGTGATTGGCGACGGTGGCGACGAAGATGCCCGCCAGCACATGCCACGGCTTGCGAAACCGCGTGGCCAGGGAGAACGCGAGCAGCTGCGTCTTGTCCCCCATCTCACTGGCGGCCACCAACACGAATGAACCCACGAGCGCTTCCAGCATCAGACTCCCTCGCAAAGACGGGGCCGGGGTTCAGGCTCGTGGGAGACGCCAGGGCAGCACGCGCGCACGACGGACCTCGGCCAGGAAGAAACGACAATCCCTGTCCGAAGGTCTCGTTCGTCTCGCGAACATCACGAGGTGGGGGCCCGGGCTGTTTCCAGCCAGTGTGTCGAGCTTCCCGCCGCCAGCGCCGCTGGCGTGAACTACTCCCCTAAGGCAAGCGGCGAAGTAGCAGCGCCCCCAGGGCCCTGTCAACGCGGTGTGCGGGGTGGCTCGGCCGCCTGGCTTCCGGCGCATTTTTTGACGGCGTGCCTGTCCGCCCGCCTAATGCCTCGGACAGGCAGGTAGCGGCCTGTAGCAGCCACGCCCGGAGGAAGTCCGATGCAGGATGGAAGCGCCAGTCCCCTGAGCCCCGAGGCGCCGTCGTCCCCGGCGGCCACGGAAGTGTCTGTCGACGTCCGAGGCCCGGACGCCGACATCGTCTCCACCCACGTCCTGGTTCCCGAGGAGCAGGTCCAGAAGCTGCGCGAGCTGGCGCGGCGGACCCGCATCCACCAGAGCGAGTACCTGCGCGAGGCCGTGGAGGACCTGCTCGGCAAGTACGGCCGTGGCACGCCCAAGGAGGAAGGCCAGTCATGAGGGCAACCGTCGTCCGGCCCCCACCTGGAGGCCGGGCGTGACGCCGGGGTAGGCTCCGCGACTCCATTTCGGAAGGAGCCCACACCCCATGCGTCTCCCGATTGTCAGCGCCGCGCTCGCGCTCGCCGCCGCCGGCTGTGCCACCTCCGGCTTCGACAAGCTCTACCCGGGCATGTCGTCCCATCAAGTCGTCGACGCCATGGGCTCAGGGCCCACGCGCGCGCAGGAGTTCCCGGACAGCTCCACCGCCTGGTACTACGGCGAGGACCGCTGCGTGCTGATGCGCGACGACAAGCTCGTCGCCAAGGCCACGACCGAGGACTCCACCACCATCAACACCCCGGTCGTCTCCGTGCGCGACAGCGCGAAGGCCCTCTGCGCGCCAGAGGGCTACGCCTCCTCGGAGAAGCGGGAGCAGGTCATCGACACTCCGTTCGGCAACTTCAAGGGCAACATCGACCCGAAGGCCGCCATGGAGAAGGTGAAGGGCGTGGTGACGGGCAAGAGCGGCGACACCGCCCCCGCGAACACGGACGCCGCTGCCGCCGAGCCGGAGCAGGCGGCATCGCCCACTCCGTAGGGAGCCGCATGGGACACCCGGGGGCCCAAGCGCGGCCCGGCGTCAGGCGGAGGGTGCCGCCGCCTCGCCTTCCTTGTCGTCCAGCTTGCCGGCGATGTCCTTGAACGACAGGTGGCCCATGGACAGCAGGATGAGGCCCAGGCCCACCTGCTGCACCGTCTGGCACAGCCACATGACGTTGGCGTAGGCCAGCCCGCTGGCGTTCACCGCGGCGGCCGGAAGGAAGAGGCTCAGGCCCACCTTCGTGGCCGCCTGGAAGGTGCCCATCATCCCCGGCGCCGCGGGAATCATCAGCCCCACCACCAGCACGCCCAGCACAACGTAGGCCTGGAAGAGCGTCAGGCCCATGGGCTCGCAGACGGTGCCCGGCGCCGCGCCCGAGCAGTCGAAGGCATTGGCCAGCATGGACATGCCCGCGCCATTCACGCCCCAGTACAGCGCCGTGTAGAGGAAGAAGAGCGCGACCTGCCGCCCCTTCGGCAACTGCCGCATGGCGCCCACGAAGGTGTCGACGATGTCCGCCACCTTGTCCGCCACCTGCGGCGCCAGCCGGCCCACCGTGGCGCGCACGAGGTTCACCGTGCGCTGCTGCTGCCAGAGGCCGAAGAGGAGGAACGCCAGCCCGCCGCCGAACACCGCGAACATCAGCCACGAGCCCAGCTTGACGTAGCGAATCTCCGGCGTCTCCGTGGGGACGAAGAAGAGCAGCGCCCGCAGCATCGCCGCCACGAAGAGGCCGTCCACGATGCGCTCCAGCACCACGGACGTCATGGCCGCGCTGCGGCGGATGCCACTGCGCTGCGCGATGAGGAAGGGCCGCGCGAACTCTCCCAGGCGGAAGGGCAGCACCAGCAGCATCATGAAGCCGATGCCGGAGGCCTCGTTCAGCTTGCGGAAAGGGACGGGCTCCAGGCCCGACAGGAGGCAGCCCCAGCGCAGGGTGCGGAAGACGTGGATGGCCAGCAGGCAGCCGAAGTACGGCACCACCCACGCGTAGTTGGCCGACTTCAGGCTGGCCAGCTGCGTGGCCCAGTCCGTGTCCCGGAAGGCCCACCACATGAAGAGGAAGGTGACCAGGAGGCTGGCCAGGAGTTTGACGGCGCGTTTCACAGCGGCCGGGTATACCGTCAGTCCGGGTCGGACTCCAGTGACTCCCCGGCCAGCAGGCTCGCGGGATTGTCTCTCATGAGACGGGCGAAGGCCGCGTCCCCTGCCCTGCTCCTCAGCTCCGCCAGCGAGCGGCCCACCCAGTCCCGAGCCCCCACGGGCCCGTGCAGGTCCGTGGCGCCCACCGCGTAGAGCCCGTCATCCAGGAAGGCGCGGGACAGCTTCTTCGCCGTGCCGCCATAACGGCCGATGAGCGCCCCGACATCCAGTTGCAACAGTGCCCCAGCTCGAACGGCCTCCGCGGCGCGGCCCTTCCGCTCGAACTCCAGGCAGCGCTCGGGGTGCGCCAGCAGCGGCACCACGCCCTTGGTGCGGATGCGGAAGAGGATGTCCGGCAGCGCGGGGACCGGCGCGGTGTAGGGGAGCTCGACGAGCACGTAGCGGCCCGGGCCCAGCTTGCGGGCCTGCGGCGTGGTGAGGCCGCGCAGGAAGGCATCGTCGAGCACGTTCTCCGCGTTGCGCCCCAACGTCAGGGGGATGCGCTCGCGCGCCAGGGCCTCCGCCAGCTCCGCGCGGCGCGCGTCCACCACCTCCACGGGGGCGTATTCGGGGCGCGCATGCGGGCTGGGTGCGACGGTGGAGAAGCCGAGGTCGACCAGCGCCCGCGCCATCTCCAGCGCGTCTTCCAGCGTACGTGCCCCGTCATCCACACCGGGCAGCAGGTGGCAGTGCAGGTCGACGAAGCCGCTCATGCGTCGCCGCGCTGGCGCTCCGGGTGGCTGTCGGCGGGCAGCTCGTCCTCCTGCTCATCCGCCTGCCGGTCGGGGACGCGGTACTCCTCGCCCAGCCACCGGCCGAGGTCCACGGCGCGGCAGCGCTTGGAGCAGAAGGGAAAACCAGCGTTCTCCCCGCGCGGGGGAACGGGCTTCTGGCAGATGGGACACGTCAGGGTGCTCATGATGGACGGTGTTCTAGATAAGCGTTGACGCTCTCGCGAGCCAGGATGTTTCGTGCCCGCCATGAAGGTCCTTCGCATCACCCGCCCTGGGGGCCCCGAGGTCCTCGCCGAGGAAGAGCGTCCCGAGCCTGTCCCAGGCCCGGGAGAGATTCTGGTCCGGGTCCGAGCGTCCGCGCTCAACCGAGCGGACCTTCTGCAGCTTCGGGGTCACTACCCTGCCCCGCCGGACGTGGCGCCGGACATCCCCGGCCTGGAGTACGCGGGCGAGGTGGTGGCCGCGGGCCCGCGCGCACGGCGCTTCCAGCCCGGCGACCGCGTCATGGGACTGGTGGGCGGGGGCGCGTGGTCGGAGCTGCTCGTCACCCACGAGCGCGAGGCGATGCCCATCCCCGACGGCATGGACTTCGCCGACGCGGCGGCCCTCCCGGAGGCGTACCTCACCGCGTTCGACGCGCTGGTGCTCCAGGGCGAGCTCAAGCCTGGTGAGACGGTGCTCGTCCACGCGGTGGCCAGCGGCGTGGGCTCGGCGGCGGCGCTCATCTGCCAGGCCATGGGCGCGCGCGTGGTGGGCACGGGCCGCAGCGCGGCGAAGCTGGCCCGCGCGGCCGACTGGGGCGTGGCGCGCACGGTGCTGTGTGACAGCAAGCCGCCGCGCTTCGCGGACGCGGTGCGCGAGGAGACGGGTGGCCGGGGCGCGGACCTCTGCCTGGACCTGGTGGGCGGCGGCTACGTGCCGGAGACGCTGAACGCCCTGGCGCCCCGGGGCCGGCTGATGCTGGTGGGGCTGGTGGCGGGCGCGGCCGCGGAGATGAACCTGGGCACGGTGCTGACGAAGCGGCTGCGCGTCACCGGCACCGTGCTGCGCAGCCGTGCTCTCGAAGAGAAGATGGCGCTGGCGCAGAGCGCGGAGCGGCACCTGCTGCCGCTGTTCCGCTCGGGGGCGCTGCGGCCTGTGGTCGACGCGGTGGTGCCGCGCGCGGACATCCGGCAGGCGCTGGAGCGCATGGCGGACAATGACTCGGTGGGCAAGCTGGTGGTGCGTTGGGCGTGAGCCGCATCGCGAACTGAAGGAACGGACTCGATGACAGAGCAGCAGCGGGAGCTCGAAGACCTCATCCGGCAGATTGACGACCTCCACTACATCCAGACCTATCACCGGGTCGAACTGCCGAAAGCCGAGTACCAGCAGCGCCTGGCCAAGGCGGAGCACAAGAACGCCGAGGTGGTGGCTCGAATCCGGGCGCTGCTCGCCAGCGGCGTCAGCCTGGACTTCAAGACCCTCAACGGCCACTCGCCGATGATGATCGCCGTCACCCAGAACAACGTCGAA
Organism: Myxococcus vastator; assembly: GCF_010894475.1. Classification (GTDB taxonomy): domain Bacteria; phylum Myxococcota; class Myxococcia; order Myxococcales; family Myxococcaceae; genus Myxococcus; species Myxococcus vastator. The sequence continues at coordinate 21,367 of NZ_JAAIYB010000058.1, read as the reverse complement.
GTCATCCAGGTGCTCATGGAGTACGGCGCCGACATCCGGGCGAGTTCGGGCTACGAGTTCCCGATACACCGCGCCGCGGAGTTCGGCTCCGACCGCGTCGTGCGGTTCTTCATCGAGCAGGGCATCGACCCTCGTCTGAAGACGGAGGGTGGCAGGTCCGTGCTCTCCGCCGCCCGCGCCTCGCGGCACAGCAAGAACGTGGGCCCCATGCTCGTGGAGCACCTGAAGAAGTCGAAGGACCAGCGAGGCCCTCCGCCCAAGAAGGTGAAGGAGCTCTCCGAGGAGCGCGTCACCCAATACCTGTCAGGGGATGCACCCGCGGGGGTCGGCCCTCGGACGTGGGAGCAGCTCCGCGCGTTCATGGAGAGTGTCTTCGTCGAGGAGTACTCGGTCACCATCGACCAGCTCTACGCGGGCATCGCGGAGCACGGCAACACGAACGCCCCGCTCGTCTTCGCCACCATCGACCTCATCCGGCAGGTCTCCACGCGGGCCCCCGCGAGCAAGACGCTCAAGAAAGTGTCCAAGAACCCCTTCGTCCACCACGGTGACCTGGTGGTGGAGGGCCCCCTGAAGGTGCTGTCGCTCCTGGTGACGGGGAATCTGACGGTGAAGGGCAAGGCGTCCAACGTTCAGGGGTGCCAGCTCTTCGTGGGCGGCGACTTCGAATGCGACACCTTCCAGACCGAGGGCCCCGTCATCATCGGAGGCAACCTCAAGGCCTCGGTCGTGGACGCCTACTACAACGACTACAGCCTGGACGTCCGGGGCGCGCTGACGGCGGACCGGCTGGTGATTGAGAAACATCAGGTGCTGGCCGGGCGTTTCGACGTCAAGGAACGCATCGAGAAGTAACAGACCATTGCGCCCCCATACCGGGCCCTTATCCTGCGCCGCCCATGGCTACCCACTTCGACCCCAGCGCCGCCGCCCAGCCGGACTCCGGCGTGTTCGGACTCCCCCACTCCCCGGAAGAGGCGCACGTCGTCCTCATCCCCGTCCCCTTCGAGGCCACCACCAGCTACGGCGGCGGCACGTCCGAGGGGCCGGCCGCCGTCCTGGACGCCAGCCGGCAGGTCGACCTCTTCGACGTGGAGACGGGCCGCCCCTACGAGCGGGGCATCGCCATGCTCCCCGAGCCCCAGGAGCTGCGCGACTGGAATACCCAAGCCAAGGCGCGCGCCCAGGTCGTCATCGAGGCCGGCGGCATCCACTCCGGCGAGGCCGCGCTGCTCCAGGCCGCGCAGGACGTGAATGTCCTCTGCGACCAGATGAACGAGCACGTCTACCGCACCACGAAGCACTGGTTGGAGCAGGGCAAGCGCGTGGCCGCGGTGGGCGGTGACCACTCCATCTCCTACGGCATCATCCGCGCGCACGCGGAGAAGTATCCGGGCCTGGGCGTGCTGCACCTGGACGCGCACGCCGACCTGCGCGTGGCCTACGAGGGCTTCACCTGGTCCCACGCGTCCATCATGTACAACGTCGCGGAGCGCATCCCCGGCGTGAAGACGCTGGTCCAGGTGGGCCTGCGCGACATGAGCGCGGAGGAGCACCAGTACATCGCGGACTCCCACGGCCGCGTGCACGGCTTCTTCGACGCCGCGCTCCAGAACAAGCGCTTCGACGGCGTGCCCTGGAACCGGCAGGTGGATGAGATGGTCGCCCTGCTCCCGCAGCAGGTCTACCTGTCCTTCGACATCGACGGGCTGGACCCCGTGCTCTGCCCCCACACGGGCACCCCCGTGCCGGGCGGACTGTCCTTCCCGGAGGCCGTGGCCCTCATCGCCGGCGTGGTCCGCTCCGGGCGCACGATTGTCGGCTTCGACCTCACCGAGGTGGCCCCCGACCCCGAGGGCGGCGAGTGGGACGGCAACGTCGGCGCGCGACTGCTGTACAAGATGATTGGCTGGATGCTGAAGTCGCAGCAGGCCTGACGTCTCGTGACTCGAGGCGTCCCGGGAGGGATGCCTCCGCGCGTCAGGTGCTCCGCGGCAGAATGTCCTTCGCCCGACAATCCCTGGCGATGCACGGAGGGTTGGAATGAAGCACGCAGTCATGAGGTGGAGCCTGCTGGTGGTGGCCCTGTTGACCTCGGGCACGGCGAGCGCGGACCTGGCGCGGCGGCGTGACGCCATCGTCGAGGTCGTGCAGAAGGTCTCCCCCGCCGTCGTCTACATCGGCACCGAGCAGGAGGTGGAGTCGCGCTTCCGCGGACGCCGCTCCCCGCTGGAGGAGTTCTTCGGTGGCATGGGCGCGGAGCCGGAGCGCCAGAGAATCTCCGGCCTGGGCAGCGGCGCCATCATCGACCCCAGCGGCATCATCGTCACCAATGACCATGTCATCCGGGGCGCCTCCGCCATCCACGTCATCCTGGCGGATGGGCGCTCGTTCGACGCGGAGGTCATCGGCAGCGACGCGGCGAACGACCTGGCGGTGCTCAAGGTCAACGCCAAGGAGGCCCTGCCCATCGCGAAGCTGGGCACCAGCTCCGACCTGATGATTGGCGAGACGGTGGTCGCCATCGGCAGCCCGTTCGGCCTCAGCAAGACGGTCACCGCGGGTGTCGTCTCCGCGGTGGGCCGCACGTTCCGCGCCGACAACCGCGTCTACAACGACTTCGTGCAGACGGACGCCGCCATCAACCCGGGCAACTCGGGTGGCCCGCTGCTCAACGTGGACGGGGAAATCATCGGCATCAACACCGCCATCTTCGGCGGCGGCGCGCAGGGCATCGGCTTCGCGATTCCGGCCGACAAGGTGCGCCGCATCGTCGACGAGCTGACCCGCTTCGGAAAGGTGCGCCCGGCGTGGGTGGGCATCGATACGGCGGACCTGCCTCCCCGCGTCGCCCGGCAGCTCGGGTGGGACCGGGCCTATGGCGCGCTGGTGACGGCGGTGGAGGCCGGGAGCCCCGCCGCCGAGGCGGGCGTGAAGCGCGGGGACGTGGTGGCGGAGCTGGGCGGCTCGCGCATCCAGGACGCCGAGGACTTCGACACCCGCGTGCGCGGCTACCCCGCCCGCTCCGCCTTCCCGGTGGTGCTCTTCCGCGAAGGCGGCCTGCGCACCGTCCAGGTGACGCCGGTGGAGTTCCCCGCTCGCATGGTCGAGGGGCTGGCGTGGGAGCGGCTGGGACTCCGCGTGAAGCAGCTTCGCGGAGGGCTGGCCGTGTCCGGCGTGCGACAGGGCTCGGCGGCGGCGGACATCGGGCTGGAGCCCGGGGACATCATCCTCCGAGTGAACAACCAGCCCGTGACGACGCAGGACACCTTCCGGGAGGCCCTGCTCACCGCGCGACGGGGACGTAGCGTGCTGTTGCTCGTGCGACGCGGGCGCTACGGCTACCACGTGACGCTGCCCTTCGAGCAGGAAGCAGGCTACCGGCTGTAGCTGTCGGGAGCGGGCGACGGGCCCCCCGTATTTCAGGACCCACGTGACTCGCACTAACATGCGGAGTCATGAGTTCCGTCCGTTACCAGTCCCTCGGTCCCCTGCTGGCCGGGGAAGGCTCACGCGCCTTCCTCGGACTCGCCCTGGAGGACGGCGCGTCTCCCCGTCCCGTGGTGCTCATCTGGGCACCGCAAGATGTCGTGCAGAACCCCGAGCTGACGGCGACGCTGCGTCGCGAGACGGCTCGCGCGCTCGTCTTCGAGCATCCGCACATCCTCCGGGTCCACGCCCTGGCCGAGCAGGATGGCGGACTGGCCCGTGTCACCGAGTTCGCGGACGGCGAGCCCCTGCGTCGCCTGCTGGAGGCCCACCCTCGCCTGCCGCCGCACTTCGCGGCGCTCGTCGTGGCGGATGCCGCCGTGGGCCTGCACTACGCGCACGTCGCCGGCAATGACGACGGCACGCCCTTCGTGCACGGTGACGTCCGGCCCGAGACGTTGATGATCTCCTTCGGCGGTCTGACGAAGGTGACGGGTTATGGCGCGCTCGGCGTGGCCCCGCGTGAGCGCGGTGGCAAGCGCGTGAAGAACCGGCGCATGTACAGCGCGCCCGAGCAGCTCCTCGGTGGCCGCGAGGCGGTCAACGTCCAGTCGGATGTGTTCCTCCTGGGGCTCGTGCTGCACGAGTGCCTCTCCGGGAAGATTCCCTTCAAGGACGCGGCGGACCCGGACAAGGCCGTGCTGACGCGGTCGCTGCCGCCCATGGCGCAGGACGTGCCGCTGAAGCTGGACGCGGTGCTGCGCCGGGCGACGGCGAAGCGGGCCAAGGAGCGGTACCCGACGGCGCTCGCGTTCCGCGAGGCCGTGGTCGAGGCCGTCGGCTCCCTGCCCACGCATGCGGAGTTCTCGGAGTTCATGTCGAAGTACTTCCCGCCCGAGAGCGAGGCTCGCGCGGCGCGGCGGCGGGTGATTGAAGCGGGCATCGCAGAGGTGATGCAGAAGGCCGGCATCTCTCCGCCCGCCGTGGCCGAGTTCCTCGCGCGCGGCGCCCTGCCCCCGGGCTTGATGCCCGCGAAGTGGCCGGAGCTGCCGGGACAATTGCTGGCCTCGGGCGCGCCCGAGGGTTCGGGTGCACAGGCTGGAAGTGGCTCGGCGGCCGGTGTCACCGCGCAGGCCGCCTCGGCGGTGGGAAGCGCGGGACAGGCCGGCGCGGGTGGCCCGTCGCAGGCGGGCTCAGGCACTCAAGCGCAGTCCGATGCAGGTGCTCAGGCGCACTCCGATGCGGGTGGCCTGTCGCACGCTGGCGTGGGCGGACAGGTTCAGTCCGGCGCGGGCGTTCAGGCTCACTCAGGCGCGCAGGCGCAGTCCGGCGCGGGCGCACAGGCGCAGTCCGGCGCGGGCGCACAGGCGCATTCAATCGAACAGCATCAGTCCGGCACAGGCACTCAGGCTCATCCCGGCGCCACGGGCACGGGGGCCGGAGCCACGGTGCCCACCGGCTCGGCGGGCACGGGAGCCCCCGCGCAGAAGTCGTCGCGCACCTGGATAGCCTTCGTGGGTGTCGGGCTCGCGCTCACGGTGGGCGCGGGGGCCGTCGTGCTCAGCCGGCTGCCCTCCAACATCGAGGCCGAGCTCGAGGACGCGGGTGTCACCGATGCCCTGCCCGTCGACGCGGGTGTGACGGTGGATGCAGGCCCCGTGGACGCCGGCATTCCCATGGGCACGCTGAACGTCACCGTGGACCCGGTCGTGGAGGTCTCGATTCCTGGCCAGTACCTGGGTCGCACGCCGGTCTCCGCGGCCGTGCCCGCGGGCCGTCACGTCCTGACGCTCAGCAACCCGGTGCTCGGCATCCAGACGACACGGGTCATCACCGTGCCGGCGGGTGGCCGCTCCTCGCAGCAGATCTTCCTCAACAAGGGCTTCGTGAACGTGCGCGCCCCCGAGGGCGCCATCGTCACGGTGGACGGCCGGCTCATCGGCGCGGCGCCCATCGAGGAGTTGGATTTGTACGAAGGCACACACCAGCTCCTCGTCATGGTGACCGGCTCTCGCTGGCAGAAGACCTTCAAGGTGGAGCCAGGCCAGCGCGTCACCTTCGACGTCAACTTCGAGCAGCCCGAAGAGGAGTGACCGGGGTGGCAAGCTCCGCGGCGTGAACATTGGCTTCACGCCGCGGTTGCGGTGCCCACGGGGCGCGACCAGACTCCCGCGCCCATGAACACCTCCGCCACGGAGTTCGACGTCATCGTCTGGGGCGCCACCGGCTTCACCGGGCGCCTGGTCGCCGAATATCTCGCCAGGACCCAGGACAGCCACCGCGCGCGGTGGGCCCTCGCGGGACGCGACCTCGGCAAGCTGGAGCAGGTCCGGCAGGGGCTGGCGGCGATTGCGCCCACCTTCGCGGAGCTGCCGCTGCTCGTCGCGGATGCGCGCGACACCGCGTCACTGGATGCCCTGGTTCCCCGAACCCGCGTGGTCTGCACCACGGTGGGCCCCTATGCACGCTACGGCGGCGAGCTCGTCGCCGCGTGTGTCCGGGCCGGCGTCAGCTACTGCGACCTCACGGGTGAAGTGCAGTGGATGCGGCGGATGATTGACGCCCACCACGAGCAGGCCCGTGAGAGCGGCGCACGCATCGTCCACACGTGCGGCTTCGACTCGATTCCGTCGGACCTGGGCGTGCTGATGATGCAGGAGCACATGCGGGAGCGCCACGGCGGCCACCTGGACGCCGTCCGCCTCTACATGGGCCCCATGCGTGGCGGCGCCAGCGGCGGCACCGCGGCCAGCATGGTGCAGGCGATGGAAGAAGCCTCGGCGGACCGCTCGGTGCGGAAGCTCATGGCCCACCCGCATGCGCTGGACCCCGTCCCAGGCCCCTTTCGGGCCGAGTCCAAGGACGAGCTGGGCATCCACCACAGCCAGGAGCTGGGCCAGTGGACCGGCCCGTTCTTCATGGCGACGGTGAATACACGCGTCGTCCGGCGCAGCAACGCGCTGCTCGGACACCCGTGGGGAGAGCACTTCCGGTACTCGGAGGTCGCCAGCTACGGCGCCGGGCCCCAGGGACTGCTGCGCGCCACGAGCGTCACCGCGGGCTTGGGAGGCCTCGTCGCCGCGATGCAGGTCAAGCCCCTGCGCGCATTGCTGGAGAAGAAGGTCCTCCCCGCGCCGGGTGAAGGCCCGTCTCCGGAGGCTCGGGAGAAGGGCTTCTTCGTCGCGCAGCTTCGCGGCGAAGGCACCTCACCTCGCACCGGCGAGCGGGTGCGGCTGAAGGGCAAGGTGGCGGCGCAGGGAGACCCGGGCTACGCGGCCACGTCGCGGATGCTCGCCGAGTCCGCGCTGTGCCTCGCCTTCGACGACACTCCGGCCACGGGCGGCGTGCTCACTCCGGCCTCCGCCATGGGCATGCGGCTGGTGGAGCGGCTGCGCCGCGCGGGCATGACGTTCCAGGTGGAGGCGCAGTCCACCTGAAGCCGACCGCGACGAGCGCGTGACGTCCTACGCGCTCTTGCGGCGCCGCATCATCGCCTCGTACGAGCGGCCCACGCTCTGCGAGAGGATGAGCAGCTCGCCCACGTCGGGCGGAGTGAGCTGGTCCGGGCCGTTGTCCACGTAGAGCAGGTGCACGACCTTGCCGCGCACCAGCAGCGGGAGGATGACGGCCGTCTTCGGGAACCCGTTGCCCAGCAGCTTGTAGAACACGCCCATGGCCGCATCGCGGCGGACGGGCCCGATGTAGTGCGAGCGCGTGTCCCGCACGAGCCGGAAGGTGCTCTGCTCCCGCAGCGGCACGCCGATGCGGCGCACCACCGCGTCGCGAACGCCCATCCCCATGCCGTGCCAGCCCGTCACGAGGCTGCCCTGCACCGACAGCAGCAGGTTCCGCTTCCACTTGCCCAGCGCGAAGCGCAGCACCGTGCGCGCCACGTCCTCGCGGTCCGAGCTGCGCGCCAGCTCCGCCTGCGCCTCCGCGAACGTCAGCGGCGTCGGCGGCGGCTCCGGTGCGCGCGGCACCTGCACGGGCGGCGGCGTGCCACCCAGCTCGGGCGCCAGGGGCGGCTGGACCTGCTGCGGCGGAACGACGATGGCCTGCGGTGGCGGCGGCGGAGCCACGGGCAGCTGCGGCCGGACCGTCGCCGGCGGAGGCACGGGCGCCACGGGGGCCACCGGCTCGGGCGCGGCCTCCAGCACCTCCACGCCGGTGATGATCTCCTCCTCGCCCATGTCCCCGTCGTAGTCAGCGCCACCGCGCAGGGCGGAGGCGTAGACGGACTGGAACTCCTCCTCGCTCATCAAATCCGCCGGCGTCTCCGCGGCCTTGGCCAGCTCCGCCCGCGAGCCCGGCGCGGGGCGGGGCCGCACCGCGTTCATGTCGATGGCGCGCAGCGGCCGGAACGCCTTGCAGTAGCGGCGCAGCAGCTGGTTCATCCGGAACTCGGGGATGACCACCGGCACCACGCGCTTGCCCGTCTTGAAGGCAATCCCGTCCAGCGTCGCGAAGTCGTGCGGGTTCACGACGGCGATGCTCACCCGCGTCGCGTCCACCCGCATGGGCAGGTACTCCTTGTCGTCCGCGTGGTTCGAGGAGACCAGCTCCATCGCCTTGGGGTCCGGAACCATCTCCCCGGACGCGAACGCGCTGTTGTGGACCTTGCCCAGCGTCTTCGCCAGGTCCACCTCCGACAGCAGGCCCAGCTCCACCAGGTTCGTTCCCAGCCGCCCGCCATGCACCACCTGGGCCTCGAGCGCTTCTTCGAGTCCCTCGGCGGTGACGAGACCATCCTTCAGGAGCTGTTCACCCAGGCGCATGGGGCCGCTTGTAGCCGTGCCCCGTCCCGCTCCGCAAGCACACCCGCACCCGTGGGACGGTGCGTCTAATCCTCCGGGTGATGGCTGAGCGCCACGCGGTTGCCCTCGGGGTCCCGGACGTACACCGACCACCGCGTCTCGTGCTCCAGCGGCACGCCCGCGCGGGCGAAGGTGTCCACCACCCCCGCCCGGGCGGCCTTCGGCATCCGGAACGCCAGCAGCAGGAGGCCCGGCGCCTCGTGGCGGAATGGCGTGGAGACGGGCTCGCCGCCCGCCGCCTCGATGGCCAGGAAGCCTCCCCCGGGCACGCCCACCCAGATGCTCCGCAGGGAGCCGTCCGGACGGAGATGACGGGTCAACTCCGGAAAGCCCAGCAGGTCTCTGTAGAAGCCGGTGACGCGCTCGATGTCCCGCGCCTGGATGGCCACGTGGTGGAAGCCCTGAACGTCCATGGCGCGGATGCTATGGTCTGCGCGCCCATGGCGCGACTGCTCATCGTCGAAGATAATCACGAGCTGGCCTCCCTCATCGTCGCCCTGGCGCAAAGCCGGGGACACGACGCGAAGGCCGCGGCCACCGGCGAGGCCGCGCTGGAGGCGCTCGGCCCCGGACAGCCCTGGGACGCGGCCCTGGTGGACCTGCTGCTCCCGGACATCCGCGGCAGCGAGGTGCTGGGCGCGCTGCGTGCGCATGGCATCCCCGCCATCGCCGTCAGCGGGGTGTACAAAGGGGACCGTTTCGCCCAGGAGGCCGTGCAGGTCCACGGCGCCCGGACCTTCTTCGAGAAGCCGTTCGAGCTCATCACCGTCATGGAGGCCCTGGAGCAGGCCGGTGGCGTTGCACCTCAACCCCGCGCTCCCCCGCCCATCGCGGAGAGCGTGCTGCTGGACGAGCTGCTCGATGCCGAGGACCTCATCGTGCTGGAAGAGTTTCCCCCTGAGTCCGGCGACACCGCCGAGCCCCTGCAGGTCGTCCCCAGTACGGACCCGTTGCCAGAGCCCGCGGACGCGGAGCACGCCCTGCCCCTGCCCTTCGGCCGGCGCGAGCAGGTGTGGAGTGAGACGGCTACACCCTCGACGCCGCCGCCCAGGCGCGCGCTGCCCGAATGGTCCCTGGGCGGCGTGCTGGGGGACACCACCGTCGCGCGGCTGCTCAACGCCTATTACGAGGCCCGCCACCACGGCGAGCTGAAGCTCCAGCAGGGCCAGGTGCTCAAGGTCGTCTACTTCGAGTCCGGCCGCGTCGTGTACGCCGCGTCCAACCTCGCCGCCGAGCGCTTCGGCCGCTTCTGCATCCGCCAGGGCGTGCTGCCCGAGGCCCGGCTCGCCGAAGTCAGTGCCTTCGCGAAGGAGCACGGCCTGCGCACCGGCGAGGCCATGCTGCGCATGGGTCTGATGGACGCGGCCCAGCGAAAGCAGCTGCTGGTGGAGCAGGTGAAGGAAATCATCTGGTCCACCTTCACGTGGAAGGAAGGCGGCTACGGCTTCAGTGCCATGCGCCCTCGCCGCACGGACCTGGTGAAGCTGTCCGTCTTCCCCGGGGACCTGGTGCTGGAGGGCGTGGCGAAGACGGAGACGCTGGTGACGCTGCGTCAGCACCTGCCGCGCTCGCGCCGGCTGTTCCCCACCGCCGACGCGCCCTACGGCCTGCACGAGCTGAAGCTCGAAGGGGCCCAGGCCCTGGTGCTGGCGTATGCGGACGGAAGCAAGACGGTGGAGGACCTGCTCGCCCTCACGGACCTGCCGGAGCGGCAGACGCTGGCCACGCTGCGGGGCCTGGAGCTCCTGGGGGTGCTGGAGGAGCGGCCCGACACGCCGAGCCGCCGCCACCGCATCACCTTCGGGCTGTAGCCGCCACCCTACTTCCGGCGGCGCAGCACCCGGGCCAGCGCCGCCAGCCCGAAGACGGCCGCCCCCGAGCCACCGCCCGAGCAGCCGCATCCCGACGTCGGCGGCGGCACCGCGGCATCCCCCGAAACGGGCACGCCGTTGAGGGTCATCTCCCCGCCCAGCCGCGGCGTGGACAGCAGCGGCGAGCGGCCCACGTACGTCAGCGTCCGCGTGCCCTGCGCGAGCAGCCGGAGGTCCTCCACCCGGAAGCCACCGTCCACCGCCTGCGGCTCCACCGCGACGCCGTCCAGCTTCACGCTGCCGGGCACCCACTCCAGCCCGTCCACCTGCTCCAGGTAGCGGAGGCCGCCGACCTCGCACTCGGAGGTGTTGCGCAGCTCCACCACCACGCCCACCAGCCCCTTCTCCGACGCCGTGGGGGACTCCATCGTGTGGCGCACGTCCACGAAGCGCTCGGAGGTAATCGGCAGCACGTAGTCCGTGGTCGCCGTGTTGCTCCCGCCCGCGTCGGCGAGGACGCGCAGGGTGATGGCCTGGCCCACCAGCGCCTCCAGCCCCGTCTCCTGCGTGCTCACCGTGACGCGCGGGCCCGCCAGGGAGACCTCCGACAGCGCGGGGCCCGCCACCTGTGACCAGGAGATGGCCACGTCGCCGCAGGCATTGGCCGGAATCGTCTGCGTCAGCGTGGCGCTCGCGCCTTCGCCGCAGCGTGCCACCAGCGCCCCGGCCTCGAGTTCTCCCAGCCGCGCCGGCAGGGGCTGGTTGGGCACCTCCACCTGGGCACGGCCGCCCTCGCGCACCGGCCCCTCACTGTCGTCGAAGAGCTCGCCGCGCACGCGGTAGGCCTCGGCGGTGCAGGACTGCGGGAGCGCGGGGCGCCACGTCCCGGGCACCGGCACCACCGCCGAGTCCAGGGCCTCACCGCTCAGCGTCTCCAGGAACATCCGCGCCTTCAGCGCGCGCGCGTCCACGCAGTTCAGCGACGTGTCCAGGGCGATGTCCACGTGCCCGTCGCCCGACGGCACCACGCCCAGCTCCAGGCTGCCCGTGGCCACGTCCTCCAGGGTGGGCTCCACCCGGACGCGGAGCTCCGCGTCAGCGCTGTCCTGCGTGCCACCGCCGGTGACGGGAATCCGATTCCTGGCGGTGAGGGACAGCGTCCCGTGCGCGCACTCCGCGGCCTCGATGCGCAGGCGCTCGCTCGACACCGGCGCGTCCAGCGTGATGGCCACGTCCTCCGCGGTCCTCACCGTGACACCTTCGGGGATGCCCGAACCGGAAGCGCTCAGCCGCCACTCCGTGGCCACGGCCGGCAATCCGGGCGTCCCCACGCAGGTGTGCAGCGCATCGGGGACGACGTCCACGCTGGCGCCTGGGCCCGACGTGAGCGTCCGCTCCCAGCCCGGAGCGAAGGGCACCAGCGGCCGGCCCCACGGCGCGACGTCCACGGTGAAGATGGCCATGGCGCTGGAGGTCACGCCGCCTTCGTCCACGCCACGGACCTCGTAGGTGTAGCTGGCCCCCGACGCCTCGCACAGCACGTCTGGCGGCGTGAAGGTCGCCTGGACCTGGGCGCCGCCATCGGTGGAGAGCAGCGGCGCGCCCGACTGTCCCGCGACGGGAGCCCAGACATAGCGCACCGCCGGACAGACCTCCGTCGCCGGCTGCGCGGTGAACACCCGCGACGCGCCCGACGCGGTGGTCGACGCTCGGAGGGGCGACACCGTGGGCCGCGCGGGCCCCTGGGTGTTCACCACCCGGAAGGCCACGGTGGAATGCACGTCGTGGGACGCGAGCCCATCCGAGGCGTGGACGTACAGGAGTCCCTCTTCGTCCTTGCAGACGGGCCGCTGCGAAACGAGCGTCACGTCGAGCTGGTCAGGGCGCTCGACGATGTTGACGCCAATCAGGTCCGCGCCCGGCGCTGACGCTGTATCCACCGACACGCGCACCGCATCGAAGTCGGCGTCGGTGGCGATGAACCGGGCCGTCGCCGTCCCTGCCTCGTTCACCACGATGGGCGCGGGCCCCACGTCCAGCACGGGCGCGTGGGCGTTGAAGTACGTCACGACGTTGAAGCCCGGCTGGTCCAGGATGAACAGGCAGAACGAGGAGCCGATGCAAGACACCTCCAGCGGCGTCGCCTGCGAAGCGCCCGGAAGCGCCGAGCCCTCGAAGGCCGGGTGGAAGCGCCACTGCGTCCCCGCGTTGTCCGCGCTGCTGGCGGGCACGGCGCCCAGCACCACCGGCTCCCCATTGGCCCCCACGCCCACAGCGAGGCCGAAGCCCTCGCCATGGACGCTGCCGTTGCCCGTGTTCACGTCCACCGAGGTGATGCTGACGGGCATGCTGTCGGGCAACAGCACGGTGGAGAAGGTCGTCCCGGCCGGGTCGAGCTGCCCCCGGAACAGACCGTCTGAATTGCCGAACAACGCGATGGGATGTGGCCCGCTTCCGCCGAAGAGGTCCACCGTGCGCGGGGACTGACTGGTCAAGAGCGGCGGCACGACCAACTGCGCCTGACGCCTGTCCCCCGTGTACCAGAGGAGCTCCGTCCGGGAGACACCGGTGACACTGAAGAGGGCGTGGGGCACGCCATCCGACGTCTCCGTCACGCCCAGCACGTCCGTGGAGGACAGGAGGCCCGCGTCGACGCTCAGCAGCGTCCAGGGCGTGGGCCCCTCGAGGCCCGCTGACGCCGACAGCAGGGCGAGCCCACCGTCGGAGAGGGCCACCGAGGCATAGCCCGCACCGGCCGAGGTGTGCTTCACCCGCCGGAGGCCCACCACGGTGTTCACCGGGTCCGGGGGGATGATGTTGCCGGCCGCGCGGCAGTTCTGGTGACTGATGATGTCACCGGGGCGCACGACGGCGGCGAAGCAGCCCGCCGGAGACAGGAAGGTGCCGAAGACGTCGCTGTTCAGGAAGACCACGGACTGGATGCCGTCCTCGTACAGCTCCGTCTGCGTCGAGGTGCTCACCGCGTACACGCCCGGCGCGAAGACATCCACCGTGCGGGCGATGCCCGGCACCTCTGTCACGTCCCACTCGGCGCGTGCCGCGGTGGCCACACCCAGGCAGAGGCTGAAGATGACGAGGGAACGCACGGCGTGCTCCTAGTAGGCCACTTCGGCTCGCAGGTAGAGCCGGTCCTGATTGTCCGCTGAGTCGGGGGACAAACCCAAGCCACTGAAGCCCAGGAGTGTGTACCCGGTGGCCAGGCGCAGCCGTTCATCGACCCGATAGGCGACTTCCGCGCGGACCGCGGTCAGCCGCTCGCCCTCTGGAGACGCCGTTCGCCGTGCCAGCTCGGCGCCCAGCTCCAGGCCCCCCACGATTCGCACCGCGGGACGGAGGGTGCCTGTCCACACCCAACGCCCTGAGTCCTCCGCCCGGGTGTGCCCCGCATGCAGGCCCGCCGCCACGGAGAGCCGGTCTCCCAGGCGCATCGCCGGCAAGAGGGAGAGGGTCTGCAGGGCCCGGTCCCCAAAGGCGGACCGGACGCCGGGCAGCAGCTCCCGGGTGATGCCGTAGCGCGCCACCACCAGCCAGGGCCCCGGCCGCCACGCCACCGCGGCGTAGCCTTCCACCAGCCGCGTCTCCAGCACGTCCGCGTTGACGGTGCGCGCGAAGTCCACCCGCCCGGAGGCCGTCACGTCCTCCAGCAACCGCGCCTGCGCGGCCAGCGCCACCACCGCCTGCAACCGGTCCACCGCGGTGGCCGCGCCCCGCTCCGGTGTGCCCTCCTCCCGGCGAAGCTCCACCCGCCCGTTCAGCCGCAGGCGTGACAGGACGAGCTGCCCGAAGACACCGCCCGCCTCGCGCTCCAGCGGGCTGTCCACGTCCAGCAGGCTGCGCACGCCGCGCTCGTAGCGCGCGCCCACGCTGAAGCCGCCCGTCACCTGCTGCTGGAAGCCCACGGCGCGAGCCAGCCGCACGGCCGTCGCGTCGTGCGAGCCCACATCCTCCACGAAGAGCGCGGTGCCACTCTCCGGCAGCTCGGTGCGCGCGCCCGTCAGCGTCCGTCCCGCGCCGAAGTCAGGGCCGTCCACGTCGACCGAGTAACCGCCGTAGAACACGTCCTGGCCCCGCCGGGACTCAACGTTCGCCCACGCCCGGGGGCCCAGCTCCGGTCCCCAGCCTCCGAACACGCCAGCCCGCGTGGCCCGGTCCACCTCGACGTCCACGCCCGCGGACGTGAAGGTGTCATCGAAGCGTCCGGGCCCTTCGCCATGCAGGGCCAGGGCCTGCCGGTGCGCGGCGCGGAGCTGTAGCCGCTCGAACACCCGCAGCGAGCCCGCCACACCCGCGGAGGTGCGGCCACCGAAGAGCGACGGCCCCACGCCCGCCACCTGCGCCGCGTTCAACCGCGAGTCGCGGACCTCCGCGCGGACACCCCACCGTGTTTCTTCCCAACCCACACCCGCGGCCAGTACGCGCGCGGAGAACCGGCTGTCCACGAAGGGCTCACGTGGGTCGGCCGAGCGCCGCTCGTCCGCCAGCAACGTCAACCGGAGCCGGCCCAGCGGCTGGCTCACGCGGAGTGACGACTGCCGGAAGCGCGCCGCGTCGGTGTGCGCGCCATCGGAGAAGCCCCGCCCGCGCAGACGGAACGCCGCGTCCACCGAGCCCTCACCCTGAAGCCCCGGACCTGAGAGCTGGAGGCTCACGGCCTCCGCGCCAGTGCCCAGGTCCGGCCGGGGACGGATGAAGCTGAGGCCACCGTCATCCGAGACGCCGAAGAACGACGCATCCACGGCGGTGCCACGGCTGGACGCCACCTCCGCCGCCACGCGGTAGCCGCCGAGCGCCGTGCTCGCGCGCCCCGTGTAGAGCGTGTACGGCCGGCCCTCCCGGCCCTCGCGCACCGCGCCCAGTCCCAGCCGCGAGCCACGCCACTCGCCCCACACCTCACCGCCCGCCGTGTCGCCCGCGTCCGCGATGCGCAGCGCGGCGTAGTCCACCACCAGCACCGGCTCCGGTGACTCCGTGGGCGCGCTGGTCCGCAGCCAGGCCTCGCCCGCGAGGAAGGACAGCGGACGTGCCAGGAGGATGCGGCCGGCGAAGTAGTCGATGTCGTAGTCGATGCCGCGAATGAGGTGCCGCTCGCCCATCGGCAGGCCGGTGACGCCGTCCCGCAGCTCCACGCGCACCAGCTCCGAGCCCTCGGCCACCGACGCCGCGCCCAGGTAGTACAGGCTGCCGCCCGTGGCGCGCAGCTCCTCGTGCGCGGGCACCGCGGACACCTGCCGCACCGGGTCCGTCAGGCTGCCGCCAAACGCCTTCACGCCCACGCGCGCCTGCTCCTCGCCGGCATGGACCTCCGCGTAGGGGCCGAAGAGCGGACGGTGATAGCGGCCCACTTCACGGTCGTGAAGCTGCGCGCGGTAGGTGCCCAGGCCCGCGCGGCCATGCTCCGCGTGACGCGCTTCAAACCGGAGGCGCGCCTCCGAGGCATTGGGCGTCAGCGACACCGAGTCATCGCCCCACTCCGCGGGCGCGAGGTCCGGGTCGGCGGCGCGGTCGAAGCGCTCCGGCATGCGCGGGCGGAGCCAGTCCGGCAGGCTGGCACCGTTCAGCGTGCGGCCATCTGTGTCTCGCAGGTCCAGCTCGCCCACCAGGTCCACCGCGCCCAGCCGTAGCTCGGCGTGAGCAGAGCCCCGTCCCCGCAATTGCACGTCGCCATTTCGCGGCGCATACGTGGCCTCCACGTCCAGCAGGCCCACGGCGAAGGGGCGCACCGCGGCGGCAATCTCCAGCGTCTCGTCGCGCGGCGGGCCCTCCGGCAGCGACAGCCGCACGGGCACCTGGTTGCGCCCCGGCGACAACACCACCAGGACATCCACTCGGCCTTCGGGCCCCACCACCACTTCGCCCTCGGGCGTGTTGACGCGCGTGCCCACGGGCGCCTCGACCCGCACGCGGGAGGCACCACTGGCCGCGGGCGCGTCACCGCCCGCGGGCAACTGGAGCGTGGCGAGGGGCACCATCGGCCTGGGAGCCACCAGCCAGCCGCCATCACGCTGCACCACGTCCACGCGCTGGCGGTACAGGCGCACCGTGCCCTGGGCCCCCGTGGCGGTGATGGACAGCGCGTTCTCTCCCGCGACGAGCGGCACCTGCGCCTGCCATGCCCCCTTCGCGTCCACCTGGGCGGCCACACCCGACACGGTGACGGCGTCGCCCGCGGAGGCCTGTCCCGCGACCCGGAAGCGCACGGCGCCCTGCCCTGGCGCGACCTCCGCCACGGGCGGCGCTTCGGTGAAGGAGAGCCGCACGGGCGCGGCCTCCACCGCGACGCTGCGCACGGCGAAGTCCTGGAGGACGACCGCGCCCCAGGGCACCTCAACGGTCGCCGCCTCCGGGCTCACCCGGCTGGAGACAGGCAACGAGCGCGTGTCCACCTTCAACCGCTGACGCCCTGGCCGCAGGTGCAGCCCGCCCACCGCATCCGGCACGCGGGCATCGACGCCGGTGATGTGGAAGCGGCCCCGCGCGTCCGTGCGGACATCACGGCCGGTGGTGAGCACCAACCGCACGTCGGGCATTCCCGGCTCATCCGCGCCACACAGCCCGTCCCCATCGACGTCCTGACACACCCGGCCCGCGAGGGTGGAGGCCTGCGACGGCGTGTCCTGCGACAGCGCCTGCGCCCAGGTGCTCAACGGCACCAGCAGCGCGGCGGCGAACAGGCAGGCCAGCAGGCGCATCATGGGCGCACCTCGGCCAACGCCGTGACGCCCGTGGCGACATCCGCGACGGAGACGCTCACCGGTCCCGGTGCTCGCACGGTGAAGGACGTGCGGCCTTCTTCCATCCGCTCTTCGGCTCGCTCACCCCCCGACAGCGAGACGAATACCTCGCGTCCGGTCAGCACCTGTCCGTTCGCGTCCTCCACCCAGTACGTCACCCGGCTCCCGCTCACCGTGAGCCGCACGTTCACCGGAACCTCAGGTGCCAGTCGCACGCGGTGGGACGCGGCGGACGGCACCAGCGGGCGCTCCAACGGAAACACAGGCCCGTCCGTGCCCAGCACGTGCACCGTCCGCGTCAGGCCCGTCCACACGCCGTGCGAAATCTCCAGCGTCCCCGCGCGCGCGGGCCCCAGGCGCGCCGTGCCGTCCGTGCCCGTCGTCACCTCGCGGCCATCCACCCGCAGCGGCTGCCCCGGCACCGGCAGCCCCGCCAGGTCGGACACGCCCGCGTACAGCGCGCCCGGGGCCCGCCACACGGTGATGCGCGCCGGCTCATTGCCCGAAGGCCCCCACGCGCGAGCACTCAGGTCCACGTCCGTCGCTTCACCCGTGGCCGGCGGAGCCCAGGTGCTGACGAAGGTCCCCGGCCGCGGCTCCTGCGCCGGAGCGAAGGTCCCCACCGGCGCGCTCAGCTCCACCACCGCACCCGGCCGGGGCCGGTCGAAGGCATCCCGCGCCGTCACTTCCACGCGCGTGCGAGTCCCATGGTGCACCAGCGCTTCATCCACCTCGATGCGGGTCGTCGCGACGGGCCCTTGCACCAGCTCCAGCGCCGGAGACTCGCGCGAGCCGGCCCCTCGCTGGGGCCACGCGGCTTCGATGCGCTCGTCGCTCACCAGCTTCCGCGGCGCGGTGTAGCGCCACTCCAGCAGTCCGCCCGGCGCGCGCGTGGGGCCGCGCAAGGTACCGTGGCGGACCTGCGTCGTGACGCGTGCATCGTCCACGGGCTGGCCCATGGCATCACTCGTCGCGCAGACGAGCCGGGCCTGGGACACGCCGTCCGCGGGGAGCCGCTGCGGCTGAAGCACACAGGCCAGGCCATCGGTGGGCGGCAACCGCAGGTCGATGGGCATCCGCCGCACGTTGCCCGCCTTGTCCACCACCCGCCCCTGCCCGATGCGATGTCCGGGCGGGACGATGATGGGCACTCGGAAGCGGCCGTCATGCCCGGCCGCGACCGGACCAAACGTCTGGCCCGCGATGTCGATGGCAATCTCGGCGTCGGGCTCCGTCGTCCCCGGCAGCGTCACGGACGCGGCCAGCGGTACGAGCACGCGCCCATAGGCCCCATGCACCGACTGCGGACTGGGCCACGCGGAGAAAGCCGCCAGGATGGCCACTTCGGGGTAACGCGTGTCCGGCAGGACGTAGCGCGCGCGATACGTGCCCGGCCCCGTCCGCTCCAACCCTTCCACACGCCCCACGCTGACCCGCACCACGGGCGGCGCGCCGCTGTCATCCGCGGTGCCATCCGGCCGAACCAGCTGGACGGTGAGCCGCGCTTCCGTGTCCTTGCCCTTCACGGGCGCGGGTGGCTCCAGCGCCAGCCGCACCTCGGCGGCCGGTGGCCCCAGCACGTAGCGCGCTTGGGCCGCCAGTCCGTCCACGCTCGCGCGGACCACGACGTCACGCGCGCCCGGACGCGGCACCACCAGGAACGTGCGCAGCGGCGGCTGCGCGGTGTCCTCGCGCAGCTCCGCGCCATCGGCTTGCACGGCGGGCTTGCCCATCGGAACCGGAAGGCCCGCCGAATCCTTGCGCACGAGTGCCACGGGGAATCCATCCGGCGCCACGGCGGACGACGGCCCGAGTATCTCGAGCGTGTCCGCCCAGGCCGGGGCACACAGCAGCAACAATCCGAGGAGGAGAAACCGGTTCAGGGCCGCGCCAGTCTACAGGGCGCGGCGGCTGTGCCGAAGCCCCTTCCGCATCCGCGCGCTCGGACGCAGCCAACACGCCAGCAACAGGATCACCCCGGAAAGCGTCAACGGCCCGCCGCCGGTGCTACAGCCTCGAACCCCTGCGTCACGCACCGGCCCCTCGGGCACGAAGGTCACCGGCGACACCGCCGAGGACGAAGATGACACCGGCTTCAACGCACGCCCCGGAATGACGCGGGCTCCCGTGGCGATGTCCGCCACGGGCTGGCAATCGGTGGGGGGCCCGTACACGCGAAGCCGGAAGGCGCTGCCGGGCCTGCCGGAGATGAGCGCCGCCAGCGAGTTGTGGCCATCCAGCGGGGCGCGCGTGGCCACCAGCGAAACGCCCTGCTTGAAGCGGGACGGGTCCACCAACTCGCGGCCGTTGATCCACACCCAGCCCGCCGTGGAGTCCTCGCCGTTGTAGCCGTTGTCCACGCACAACACGCCCTCTCCCGTGCCCGCGAACCCGAGCGCCACGCCGTTGGGCTGGCCGCTGGTGCGCGCGACCTCCAGCGCCGCGAGCAACGGCCAGCTACCGGGCCGCGCGCAGACCTCCTCGGGGGACGGCGTGTCCACCGCCGCGAGCTTGCACCCGGGCTCGTCATCCAGCTTGAAGGTGAAGGCATGGACGTTGAAGTCGCCGTTCTCCGAGACGGTCCACACCACGCGCACCGTGCCGTCCGCGTCCACGCTCAAGTCGGTGAGGCTCTCGTTCTGCGGCGTCTCGGTGATGGCGTAGAGCGTCTCGGTGCTCAAGTCGTAGAGCACGATGTCGAAGTCGTTCTTCGCCGGGTCCCTGCGCTCGAAGGCCACCAGCGAACCGCTGATGCTGGGGTTCGCGTCCAGCCCCGGCAGCGCCAGCCGCTGCTCCGTGCCGCCATTCAGGGGCTTCCAGTAGATGTCCCGGTCCGTCACGCCATCGAGCGTCCGCGTGCTGGCGTAGACGGCGATGTCCCCGTTGGTGTCCGGCTGCGACTCCTCGCCCTCGCTGCCCGTCAGCGCCTGCGAGCTGAAGCCGTTGGCGCTCCGCCGCGCCTGCCAGATGTCGCAACGCAGGCCCTGCTCGTCGCACTTGGCCCAGACGACCGTCGCGCCATCCGGCGACACCGCGGGCGTGCGGTCCTGGAACGTGTCATCCGTGAGCCGGGTGAGCGTGCCCTGGTCCAAGTCAAACACGGCGATCTCCGGCTGCGACGTCACGCCGGTGTAGCCGAAGTCCTGCCACGCCACCGTGCGGCCACCAATCACCGCGGAGCGCCGGCTGCTGCCCGCCTCCGGCGCCAGCTCCCGAGGCGCCGCGTCCACGTCCACGTCGAACGTGTAGATGGCGCTGGAGGTGCTCACGCGCGTGAAGACGATGGTGCCGTCCGAGATGTCCGACACGAAGTCGAACGCGCCTCCGTTGGGGATGGCCGTGTCCGCGGAGGTCCGCAGGTCGTGGTAGCGAATCTCGCTCGTGCCGCGGGACTCGTTCGTGTAGGCCACCCGCGGCCCGCTGACGTGCGGGTCCGTCTGGTCACCCGGTCCGCCGGCCACCACGTGCAGGGTGCCCGTCAGGGTGCGGAGCTCCGGTGGGGAGGCGAAGGCGAGCGGGGAAAACAGGCAGCAACTCAGGGCCAGTGTCCGCAGCATCGGAGAGGACCTCCCGGGGGTTCCGAAATGAAGACCCATGCCCGCCCAAGGCGCAGTGGGTCCGGAACCTGTCCGGTGCTGACTTCCCACGGCGGTCACGGCCGGCCGGACTTCAGGCCCCGCGGCTTTGCGCACCTGGGCTTTCGCCCGGGATTGCCCTTGAACAGGAATGACTCCTCCCGAGAGTGTAGGGAGCCTCCTCGCCATGGGTCAAGGCGAACACCCGCTCGCACCCACGGTTGCTGCGTCAATCGTCGCGCGCCTGATTCCAGATGTTCTCGGTATCCGTCTTGAGCGGGGGCGGTGTGGTGTCCACGACGACGTCCTTGCTGTCCTGCTGTCGCAGCCGCCCCACGCCATACGCCTGGACGTCCACCGTGTTGCGGCCCTCGCGAAGAACCACCTTTCGCTGGAAGTTTCCCTCCGCATCGGACTTGACGCTGACGCCATCCACCTCCACGCGGCTGCCCGGGGACGTCTGCCCGCGCACGACGAGCTCACGCTCGCGGCGGGTGCGCCCGGTGGGCCAGTCCACCTTGAGCAGGAGGCTGGTGGGGATGGGGGACGGCTCCGACGGCGCCTGCCCCGGGCGGACGACGGCCTGCTGTCCCGCGCGGACGATGACGACCTTGCCCTGACCGAGCAGCGTCACCTCGCCTTCGCGCGTGCCCACCGCCACGGTGCCCTCGCCGTTGTTGCTCATGGTGAAGGCACCGGCCTGCTGCAACGTCGCCTTGGCGTCCGAGTTCGCCGCCTTCACCTCGAAGGTGTGACGCTGCCCTGGCCGCACGACGGCGGTGGCCATGCCGCGTGAGAGCAGGATGCGCGACAGCGACTCGGTCAGCTCGTCCACGGAGATCTCCGTGCCCGGGTCCATGTGCACTTCCACGGACTCGCCGCCAATCAGCATGGCGTACGAGCCGTCATCGGTGCGCACGCGCTCGTCGCGGCCCAGCGCCATGCCCGCCGTGGCTTCGCGCCACGAGCCGTCCGTGTGCTGCACC
>NZ_JAAIYB010000589.1 GCF_010894475.1 Myxococcus vastator | reverse complement strand
CCCCAGGCTCGCGGTGAGCAGGTCCCCCGCCCCCACGCCCGTGGCCGCGACGAGCATGCCGGGGCCGAAGCGGGCCATCCAGCCCAGGCCGGCCGGCGGCGCACCGGCAGGCGACTGCGCCGTTGAAGGAGAGGAGGTGTCCATGGGGCGGGAACCGGGACGGTACCCCGCCTCATCCGCTCAGGCCATGGCCTCCAGCGCGCCGCGTATCACCGGGTACGTATCCTGCGACGCGGTGCTTCCCATGAAGGTGTCCAGGTGGCCGTACCCCGCCAGGACCTTCCGCTGGTAGTACGACGCGCCGTTCTCTTCGCGCAGCCACTCGTAGGTGAGCTCCGTGGACGCGGGCATGTACGTGCCATTCTGCTCTCCGGACACGAAGGTGATGGGGCGCTTCAGGTGCTCGGCGCGCAGGTATGACGGCGGACGCTCCCGGCCATAGCGTCGGAGGTTCTCCTCCCGGCCATGGTCGAAGCCCACCGCGTAGCCCGAGCGCGCCATCTGCGCCAGGTGACGGAACGTCAGCATGTTGCAGGGGCCGAACTGCTCGTCGAGCCGCTCATGCGTCTCCCGGTTGAGGCGCGCGTGCCGGAAGAGCTGCCCGTACATGAACGTCAGCCGGCGGCAGACGGTGCTGTCGCATTCATGGCGGAACAGGTCCACGAAGGTGCCGAAGGCCGCCTGGAACAAGGGGCTGCTCGGGTCCTCGTCCGGTGTCAGGTAGTCGCGGGTGACGTCCAGCACGTCCGGCAGCCGCAGCATCGCCTTGAGCTGCGTTGAAGGCGGGACGATGTGGTGCAGCGCCACCTGCGAGGCGACCACGCTCTGGACGTCCGGCAGCAGCCCCGCCGCCATCGCCATGAAGAACGTCGCCGAGCCCGCGCAGTGCACCACCGCCTGCACGGCGTCCGCGCCGGTGCGCTCGCGGACACGCCGCACGGCGGCGGGCATGTCGTGGCGGGCGGCGTCATCCAGCGTGAACTGCCGCAGCGGCAGCTCCACGCTGGCGCGCCAGTCCAGCAGCCAGGTGTCGTAGCCATGGCGCACCAGGTGCTGCACGAAGTTCTCCTGCACCGTGGGCAGCAGGAACATGCCGCTCCACACCCCCGCGCCATGGACGAGGAGGACAGGCCCCTTCGCGCCGCCCTGGTAACGCGTGAGCTGCAACGGAACGCCGTCGTCCGCGGGAAAGTCGTGCCTCTCGGCGGAAGGCAGCGTGTTCATGAAGCGCTCCTCGAATGGGATGAGAACCCGTGCACCACGGCCTCGGCGATGCGCTCGGCCACCGCGCTGATGGTCATCACCGGGTGGAAGCCGAGGGCTGTCGGGATGACGGAGCCGTCCGCCACGTGCAGCCCGGAATAGTGGAAGACCTCTCCCTCGGTGGACACCACGCCGCGCTCGGGAGCTTCCGCCAGATGCGCGCCGCCAAGCGAATGCACCGTGAAAGGCCGCTTGAAGAGCTGCCAGGTGACCAGCGGCGCGAAGGTGGCGCCGTACTGGGCCGCCAGGTCCCGCATCGCGTCCGTCATCCGCCGCACCAACTCCGCGTTCTCCCCGGCGAAGTCCCACGACACGTCGAGCTGCCCGTCATCCAGGTGCATCCGCCCGTTGGCGTTGTCCTGGCCGATGCCGAAGAGGTTGGACGTGCGCGCCGCGTCCACGTCGTCGCGCAGGGGCCGGCTCAGCAGGCCCTTCTTGAGGGCCGCGTGGAGGGCGGGCCCCAGGCAGGTCCACAGCGGCGCGCCCAGGCCCTGGAGCCGCCCGAGGCTCGGCTGTCCCAGGCCCGCGAGGACCTCCGTGGCGGGCTGGTTGAACGTGGCCTTCACCAGCGTGAAGCGCGGCTGACGGTCGGTGAAGCGCATCACCGTGGACACGTCCGGGCCCACCCAGGGCTGGAGGTCCTCGCGCGCGCCCTGCATCGACGCCAGGAAGTCCCCGTTGCCCGAATAGCCGTGGCCCAGCCGCCGGCTCACCCGAGGCAGCGTCCGCGCGACGTCCCGGCTGCGCAGCAACAGCTCCACCGTGCCCAGCGTCCCCGCGGCCAGCACCACCCGCGAGCCCTCCACGGTGTGCCGCTCCCCCGACACCAGGTCCCGGCAGTGGACACGGTACCCCTCCCGCGCCGGCTCCACGTGGGAGGCGAGCGTGCGCGCCAAGACGAGCGCGCCCAGCGCCTCCGCCCGCGCCAGGTACGTCAGGTCCATGGTGTTCTTCGCGCCGTGCTGGCAGCCGAACTCGCACTCGGCGCAGAGCTGGCACACGCGCCGGCCCGGACCCGGCGGCTCCGAGAAGGCCACGGCCACGGGCGGGTCGAACGTCTCGCGCCCCATGCCCCGGGCCGCGCGCTGGAAGAGGTCACGCTTGCGCAGCGGAATCGAGGGTGGCACCGGATTCAGCCGTAGCTCCCGCGCCACCCTGTCGAAGTAGGGCTCCAGCGAGTCCCGGCGGTACGCCCGGGGCCAGCGCGGGTCCTCGAACACCTCCGCGTCTGGCCGCACGTGGACGTTGGCGTAGATGAGCGAGCCGCCGCCGACGCCGCTGGCCGTCACCGTGCCGATGCCGGACAGGAAGCGCACGTCGAAGAGGCCCTGCGCCTTGCGCCGCTCGGCATGGCGCCAGAGCACCTCATCCGTGCGCGTCACGTCCCGGGGAAAGTCACCGGGCCGGTAGCGTTTGCCGCGCTCCAGGACCAGCACGGACTTGCCCGCCTGGGCCAGGCGCAGCGCGCTGATGGAGCCTCCTAAGCCGGAGCCCACGACGACCACGTCGTACCGAGATGCCTTCGCCACGATGCGCCTCTCCTATTCCAGCTTGGTCCGCGCGAAGACGTCCCAGAGGTTGCCCATGAACATGCTTCCAAACCGCTTCAGGGCCTGGGCCTTCGCCAGCGGGGAGGTCGTCCCCAGCACGGCGAAGGTCGTGAGCTGCTGGAGGAAGTCCGGCATGCCCAGGCGGATGATGCCGCTGGCCACCGCGGGCGCATGCCGGTCGCCGCCCCGGCGGATGACGGTGTAGAGCGTGGACGTGTCCGACCACATGTCGAAGCCGTCGTCGTCCCGGACGTGCTTGTAGCCATCCAGCAGGTACTGCTGGCCGTCCGTGCCGGTGAAGGGCAGCAGGTAGAGCATCCGCCGCTCGTAGTAGCTGTCCGTGTCCACGAAGAGGTTGAAGACGCCGTGGTCCACCTTCGCGCCGCCAGGTGGCGTGAGGCCGTGGACGTGGACGGTGCCCTGCGCGATGCCCGAATGGGCCTTCTCCGCGAGGAAGCGGTCGAGGTGGGTCACGGTGATGGTGAGGACGAACTCGGCCACCCGGCCCTCGGACTTGCCCTCTTCCTCGGCGCCCGCGTAATCCGTGTCGGGCAGGTGGCCGGGGTTGATGAAGCCGCGCATCCGCTCGGTGAAGCGCAGGCCCACCACGGGCGTTGGCGACAGCACCGTGCCTCCCTCTGGAATCACCACGCTCCGCATCGGGTCCTCCCTTGGCACCACCCGCGTGGGTGCCACACTCGGGCTCATCCGCATCGACGCGCGGAAGGGCTCCGCCGCCGCTGGGCCCGAGGCCGTACCGGCGCGCTCGGGGGCGGTCCAGGTGGGGTTCCCCAGCACCTGGCGGATGGCGGCCTCGACGTTGCGCTCCGCCACCGCGGCGATGGTGGACGACGGATTCACCCCAGTGCTCGCCGGCAGCGCGGCGCCATCCAGCACGTACAGGCCGGGGTGGCCGTGCACCTCGCCGTCCGGAGTCAGCACGCCGTAGGCGGGCTCCTCCGCCATGGTGCAGCCGCCCAGGTTGTGGACGGAGACGGGGATGTGCAGCCGATCCCACAGGGGGTTGAAGACGGCGCGCGCCCCGAGCGCCCGCGCGATGTCCTGGCAGACCTGCTCCTGCGTCCGGTACAGCGGCAGGTTGGAGGGCACGTCCCAGCGCACCTCCATGTCCCGCGTCAGGGGCCCCAGCGCGAGCCGCCCGTTGGCGCGGTCCCTCCCCATGGCCAGGAAGACGGCCTGGAAGCGCCCGCGCTCCTTGCCCATGACGGTTTCGGGCCGGGAGCGCCGGCGCAGGGCGCGGACCAGCTCCTTCTGGAGCAGGTCCGCGGGGACACGGAGGTCCC
>NZ_JAAIYB010000588.1 GCF_010894475.1 Myxococcus vastator | reverse complement strand
GTAAAGAAGTTTGGGAAGCGGGTGGTTTGCGGCGGCGCTGCTTACAAAAGGATTATGGGGGAAAGGGGGGCAGAAGTTTCCTCCCCATTTTCTGATCCATTTTTTCTCGGCGGCCGCGGGAATATCGCGTCCGAAGCGGCGCACCGTTTTGGTGGAAGCGCCGATAACAGTCTAAGCTCCCGGCGCCCGGCGCCGCTTGCCCTACCGGCTCCGGGGCCGTCCTCCCGCCCTCGTGAGGGATGTGTGCAGATGACGACTGAATCCAAGGCAACGGTGACCAACGACGACGTGAAGCCCCTGTCCGGCCCGGAGATGCTTGAACGGGCCACGGAAGGCTTCAACCTCTTCCAGGACGGCCGCTTCCGTGAGTCGCTGACCTTGTTCCAGTCCCTGGCGTCCATGGACCCCACCGAGGCCTACTTCCAGACGGCGCTGGGCGCCTGCCACCTGGCACTGGAAGACCTGGACCTGGCGGAGTCCTACTTCAACCGCGCCATTGAACTGGACCCCACGGACCTCACGCCCTACGTCAACCGCGGGGAAGTCCACCTGCGGCTCGGCAAGGTCCACGAGGCCGCTCGGGACTTCAATCACGCGGTGGGCCTGGACCCCGAAGGGCAGGATCCGCTCAGCGCCCGGGCCCGGATGCTGGCCGCCGCGGCGCTGGAGAGCGCCGAGGAGTCCCCGTCCTCCGAATCCGACGGCGCGGCGTAGGCGCGGGCGGGGCCGCTCGAAGGCCCCGGCCCGCCTCCCCTGGCCCTGGGGTTCAGGGGAACTTCAGCTCGACGTCCACGCGGTACGGACCGTCCCCACCGTCGATGATGGGCTTGAAGTCCGCCGTCACGGATTCGGCGTAGGTGTCCTGGCCCTGCACGCGCACGACCAGGGGGCGGACGGCTTGTCCCGGCGGCGCATAGCGCCCCGTCACCGAGTAGCGCCCCAGCGGGAGGTCCGGGAAGCCGAAGCCGTCGGGCGTGTTGGTGCCCCGGCCCGTCACCGGCGTCCCGGCGCTGCCGTCCACCAGGGTGCCCACCGGGGTGAGCGTCAGCTCCACGTGCTCTCGCTGCAGGGCTTGATCCGGGTCGGCCGGGTCCACGTAGTCCGTCAGGTTGAAGTAGACGCCGCTGCCGTAGGCGCCGCCCTCGGGCTTCGCGCCGGTCAGCTTCCAGCTGAAGTCCCGGACGGCGCCCTCGTTGCCCGCGAAGGGGGTGGCGTTGCTGGGGTGCAGCTCGAAGGTGTAGCTGCGGCCGTTGAAGTCGCGCTTGAGCCGCGCGCTGGCGTTCCAGGTGGTCGCCGCCTGGCCCAGCTCCAGCCGGTAGGTGCCGTCCGCGCCCGTCACGCCCACCACATTGGAGTCGTAGAGGACCTGGTTGTCGGCCACCACCTCCACCCCCGCCAGGGGCTTGCCGGCGGTGTCCGTGGCCTTGCCCTTGACGACGTTCTTCTCCCCGTTGCCGGAGGGGCCAGGGCCGCTGGAACCGCCGTCCGTGCAGGCCGAACAGGCCAGGGACGCACCCAGCAACATCAGCGGAAGACCCCTGCCCAAGGCATTCTTCAGTCGCATCGCGTTCTCCCAGGTTTCATGTGGCCTGTCAGGGGGATGAACCCGCGTGGCGGGGCGCGGTGCAAGAACGAATGTCCACTTCGGTTGACTGCCCGGCTGCTTCCGCACGAGGGGGAACGGCGGGTTTCGCCGTGGGGGAGGGGGCCCTTCGCGACGCCCCCCCTGACAGAAGGTACCCGGGTTGTCCTAGGATGCCTGACCGCTGATGGCTGCCACCAATCCGAACAGCTTCCTCTCCAAGTACTCCGACATCGTCCTCGCCGTAGTGGTCGTGGCCATCGTCGGGATGATGATCGTCCCGCTGCCCACGATGCTGCTGGACGTGCTGCTGACGCTGAACATCAGCATCTCGGTGGTGCTGCTCCTCGTGTCCCTCTACGTGCCAGCGGCGCTGCACCTGTCGGTGTTCCCGACGCTGCTGCTCATCACCACGATGTTCCGGTTGTCGCTCACCATCTCCACCACGCGTCTCATCCTCCTCACCGGTGACCCGGGAGAGGTGGTGGTCGCGTTCGGAAACTTCGTGGTGCAGGGCAACTTCGTCGTCGGCGCCATCCTCTTCATCATCCTGGTCATCGTGAACTTCATCGTGATTTCCAAGGGCTCGGAGCGCGTGGCCGAAGTGGCCGCCCGCTTCACCCTGGACGCGATGCCCGGCAAGCAGATGTCCATCGACGCCGACCTGCGGGCCGGCTCCATCGACCAGGACCAGGGCAAGAAGAAGCGCCGCGACCTGGAGCGTGAGAGCCAGCTCTTCGGCGCCATGGACGGCGCCATGAAGTTCGTGAAGGGCGACGCCATCGCGAGCATCATCATCACCGTCGTCAACATCATCGGTGGCCTCATCATCGGCGTGACGCAGAAGGGCATGTCCGCTGGCGACGCGGCGCAGAAGTACACGCTGCTCACCATCGGTGACGGTCTGGTCGGCATGATTCCCGCCATCCTCGTCTCCACCTGCGCCGGTATCATCGTGACGCGCGTGGCGGGTGAGGAAGAGGGCAATCACCTGGGCATGGACATGGGCTCCCAGCTGACGGCCTACCCGAAGGCCATCGCCATTGCCGCCGGCATGCTCATCGTCCTGGGCCTGGTGCCCGGTCTGCCCAAGGTTCCCTTCTTCCTGCTGGGCATCGGCGCGGGCCTGGGCGCCTGGACGATGCTGAAGAAGCAGAAGCAGGCCGTGGAGGCGGAGGATGCCGGCCCGGCCATGGAGACGGACCTGGGCACGCCGATGGCCTCCGAGCCCGCGCCCAAGGAAGCCCTCAACCCGGACTCCGAGCTGTTCATCCCCGTCGTCACGCCCATCGTCCTGGAGGTCTCCGACGCGCTGGTGCCCTTCGTGGACTCGCGCCAGGACAACGGGAAGTTCCTCTTCGAGCTCATCCCGTTCATGCGGGATGGCCTCTTCGTGGAGCTGGGGGTCCGCTTCCCGGGCGTGCGTGCGCGTGGCAACGGCTCGCTGCCGCCGGGCGCGTACCAGATTCAAATCAACGAGGTGCCCGTCGTCACCGGCCAGGCCACGCTGGGCCACGTCCTGGTGAACGACACGGTGGACCGGCTGCGGCTGATGAACATCCAGGGCTTCGAGGCGGTGAACCCCGCCACCCGGCAGTCCGCCGCCTGGGTCCCCGAGCAGTATCGCGACACGCTGGAGGCCGCCGGCCTGACGACGTGGGACGTGCCCGGCTACATCATCCTGCACACCGCCGCCGTGCTGCGGCGCAACGCCCGCGAGTTCGTCGGCGTGCAGGAGACGCAGACGATGCTGGAGCAGCTGGAGAAGGCCTTCCCCGCCATCGTGAAGGAGGTCGTCCCCAAGGTCGTCAACGTGCTGAAGCTGACGGACATCCTCCAGCGCCTGGTGGAGGAGGAGATCTCCATCCGTGACTTGCGCGGCATCCTCCAGGCCCTGGCCGAGTACGGGCAGGTGGAGGCGGACAACGTGATGCTCACCGAGCATGTCCGCGCCGCCCAGCGCCGCTACATCTCCCACAAGTACGCGCGTGGCACCGGCACCCTGGTGGTGTACCTGCTGGATCCGAACATCGAGGACGCCATCCGCGGCTCGGTGAAGCGGACCTCCGCGGGCGCGCACCTGGCGCTGGAGCCGGAGCTGGCGCAGGAAATCGTCCAGGCCGTGCGTTCGGAGTGTGGCCACCTGCCCCCCAGCGCGCAGCGGCCCGTCATCCTCACGGCCATGGACATCCGCCGCTACGTCCGCAAGCTGCTGGAGTACGAGTTCAACCCGTCGTTCTCCGTGCTCAGCTACCAGGAGCTGTCGCCCGAGCTGAACATCCAGCCGGTGGCGCGCATCTCCACGCGCTAGCCGCGGCGTGCGCTTCCGCCCGCGCGTCCAACTCACGCGCGGGCGGGCGGGGTGCCTGCTCTCATGGGGGCAGGGCCCCCGCCCGCGACGCTAGGCGCCCGCGAGCACGGCAATCATCAGCACCAGGAAGACCAGGCCCACCACGCCCATCACCACGAGGGGCACGAGCTTGCCCTTGTCCTTGAGCGCCGCCATCGCGCCCGGCTGGGCGGGCTCATCCGGCAGGGGGTACTC
>NZ_JAAIYB010000587.1 GCF_010894475.1 Myxococcus vastator | reverse complement strand
GCCATGCATCAACTCCGCCTCGTCCGCTCAGACTTTCATGGGGACTGGAACTACGTCCTCAAGCCCAATTCGGATAAGTAATTTCTGATCGGGCCCTTAACAGTACCTGTTAACCGCTCTTGGTCACGCTCTCCCC
This sequence comes from Myxococcus vastator, assembly GCF_010894475.1. GTDB lineage: Bacteria > Myxococcota > Myxococcia > Myxococcales > Myxococcaceae > Myxococcus > Myxococcus vastator. The sequence continues at coordinate 3,992 of NZ_JAAIYB010000587.1, read as the reverse complement.
AGATTGGACGAAAGAGAGCTCCAGAAAGCCCAATCCGCGGCCGAAGGGATAGGCAATCGCGTTCTGAGCCGCAGAGCGTAGAGCGTGTCCTCTGAATCGTCGTGGGGTGAAATATCTTGTAATTCAGCGGCTTAAGCACGAAGGCCCCGCGATATTCATTGAGAGCCCCGTGTAGAACAAACGGACCCTGCCAGCTGGCAGGGCCCTTCGTTCAGCTCCTCCGGGTGCAGGCGGAACCAGCGGGCGATGAGCATCACCTCCTGCGCTTCATGCGCGCGGAAGCCCAGCGTCTCCGGCTCGGGCCGCTCGAGGATTTCACGGGCCTGGGCCTCCAGCGCCTGGTGTTGCTCAATCGTGATGGGCGCGGGCAGCTCCGCGCGCACGCTGCCCCGGCGCACCACGTAGACGCGGTCCTCACCGCCATGGCCAGGCACCGCGTAGACGAAGGAGAGGCGCCTGAGCATCTGGCTCAGCTCCACCACCCAGCCGCGCATCAGCTCCAGCCGCTCCGCCCGGTCCCTCAGCTCCGCGGCGTATTCGAACTGGAGCCTGCGCGCCGCCAGCGCCATGCGCTCGCGCAGCAGCGTCAGCGGCGTGTCGGACGTGCCTTCGAGGAAGGCGCGGGCCTGGGCGACGCGCGCGTCGTACTCCGCATGCGTACAGCCGCCGGCACACGGCGCCAGGCAGCGTGAGAGCTGCCCGCGCATGCACAGCGGCTCCTGCTTCAACGGGAAGAGCTGGCCCTGGTCCGCCAGGCGCATGGGCGTGTCCGCCGCGCAGTCCCGCAGCTCCAGCAAGTCACTCACCGCGCGCACCACGTCGGACACGGCGCTCCGGCCGTGGAAGGGCCCGTAGTAGTCGCCGCGCTCGCCGGTGGCCTTTCCCACCACGCGCAGCCGGGCGACGGGCTCGCGCGTCAGGTGGATGAAGCAGTGGCCCCGGTCCCGCTTGTGCTCCACGTTGTAGAGGGGACGCTGGGACTTGATGAGGCGGAACTCGAGCAGCAGCGCCGCGAACTCGCTGGGCGTGTACTCCCAGACGACGCGGTGCGCGTGGGCGATGATCTCCGCCGCCTTCTCGTGCGCCTCCGCGCGGAAGTACGACAAGAGCCGCGTGCGCACCCGCACGGACTTGCCCACGTAGAGCACTTCATCCGAAGGCCCCAGCATCCGGTAGACGCCAGGACGGTTCTCGGCGTGCTCGCGGACGTGGGCGAAGAGGGCGGCGACGCGGGGTTCCATGATGCAGGCGGCCCGCACCGTACCGCGTGCGAGGCCCACGGTGTGGCGCACGCCGGCCGTCCCGCCCGAGCCGCCTCGGTGGGCGGGCGGCCTCGGGATGAGGCCGCTCGCCCTTACGCCGGCTCGATGAAGTTCAGCCGGTAGCCGTCCGGGTCGGTGACGATGAGCTCCCGGGTGAACCAGGGCTGCACCGTGGGGCCATCCACGGCGGCGCCCTGCGCTTGAGCCCGCAGGAGCACCTCGTCCACGCTGTGAGGGGCCTCGGCGCGGAGGCCGACGAGCACGCCCGTGCCGCGCCGGCCTTCCAGCTTCAACTGCGGCGGCGGCGTGACAAGGTAGACGTCCAGGGCCTCCGCCCACCGGAGGTGGACGAAGGGGGGCTCGGCGCTCACGCGCTCGAAGCCCAGCGCCTCATAGAAGGCCACCGAGCGCGCGCTGTCCGTGACGAGCAGCTTGACGAAAGCCGCCGTCACTTCGCGAGGCCTTCCGCCTTCAGGGCCTCCTGCACGGCGGGCCGGTCCGCCACGCGAGCGTGGTAGGCGCGCAGCGCGGGGAAGGGCTCCAGGTCCACCTTCGTGTGTCCGGCCCAGTTGAGCGTCGTGAAGAGGTACGCGTCCGCCACGGTGAACTGGTCGCCCAGCAGGTACGCCTGCTTCGCCACCACCGCCTCCAGCACGCCCAGGCGCTGCGCGAGCCGCTCGCGCGTCAGCCGCTTGACTTCATCCGGGAACGCCGGGTTGAAGAGGGGGCTGAAGCCCTTGTGAATCTCCGTGGAGATGAAGTTGAGCATCTCCTGGAGGCGGTAGCGCTCCAGTGTGCCGTTGGCCGGGGCCAGCTTCTTGTCGGGGACCTGGTCGGCGAGGAACTGGACGATGGCGGGGCCCTCCGTCAGCAGGCTGCCGTCATCCAACTGGAGCGCCGGGACGTAACCCTTGGGGTTGATGGTGACGAAGTCCTCGCCCGCCGCCGTCTTCTTGGCGCGGAGGTCCACCTTCTCGGTGGTGAAGGAGAAGCCGCCCTCGCGAAGGATGATGTGGGGCGACAGCGAGCAGGCACCGGGAGAGTAGAAGAGTTTCATGGCGCGGATTCCTGCACGACTCCGACGCCGTTCGCCATGAATTCGGATGCAGGTCGGGCCCGCCCCCTGGGTCCGCCCTGCCCAGGTGACCCGCAGGCACCGCGGGTGATAGGGATTCGCGAAGGTCGGCACCGGTCCGGGGAGCCCGCCCGACCGCGTCCCCTCAGCGCAGGCCCGGCCCCGCGGGCCTGTCCGGATACCTGAACCTATGCGTCTCAAGCCGTCTCTCCTGCTCCCTCTCGCGGTCCTGTCCCTGGGCGTGCTGCCGGCGTGCTCGGGTGATGGTGACGACAATCCTCCTGGCAATGACGCGGGCACCGACGCGGGGACGGACTCCGGCACCGACGCGGGCGACGACAACCCGGGCCCCAGCACCGAGCCCGGCACCTGTCCTTCCAACGCGCTGCTCTGCGAGCTGTTCGACAGCGGCAACGACACCAGCGGATGGACGGCCAGCGCGGAGAACGCCTCCATCCAGGTGGACAGCACGCGGACGCGCAACGGCCCGGGCGCGCTGCACGTCCTCACCGAGGATGGACACGACGAGCGGCAGCAGGCCGGCAAGGCCATCGCGCAGTGGCAGCAGCGCATCCCGGCCTTCGAGACCCGGCTCTTCGTGCGCGCGCACGTCTACATGCGCTCGCTGCCAGGGGTGTTCGGGCAGATGGGGACCTTCTTCGTCCTCTCCAACTTCGACGCGGACTTCGGCGGCTTCGAGCTCCAAGTGATGCAGGACAGCGGCTTCGCGCTGGATGACTGGTCCTTCCGCGAAGGGCAGGGCTGGAACCGCCAGCCCGAGCCCGTCCAGCTGGGCATGGAGGCGGGGCGCTGGGTGTGCCTGGAGTGGGAGGTCCGCCGCGACAGCACGTCGAGCACGCACGGCAACACGCGCGTCTACGTGGACGGCACGCTGGCGCACGACTTCACCAACATCGGCATGCGCGCCTTCAACAACTTCTCCGTGGGCTACGGCTTCGTCCACCCGCTGGGCGCGTCCGGCTCCGAGACGTGGATTGACAACGTCGTGGTGAGCACGCAGCGCGTCGGCTGCGACTGACGCGCGGAAGGGGCATGGCCTCGCGGCCCTCCTGACGGGCTGCGGGGCCGTGCGCTTCAAGGTGGCCGGATGAAGGGCACAAGCCACCCCAGTGTCCTGAGCGGGCAGCCGAGCGAGCGCCCGTTGGGGGCCGCCGCGTCCATGTGCATCGTTCCCCCTCGGATGTGGCAGGAGCACCGGAAAGGAACGAGGACACATGGCGACGGGGACATGGCGCCGGCCCGACCTCCAGCGGGCGGCCCGGGCGGGGCAGGACGCGAGCCGGAGCGGCGTGGAGTGGGCGGCCCGCGTGGGCTACGCCGCGCGCGGGGCCGTCTACGCGGTGATTGGGGTGCTGGCGTTGATGCTGGCCGCGGGTGAAGGAGGCCAGGCGACGGACACCCATGGCGCCGTGGAGGAGGTGGCGCGCCAGCCCTTCGGCTCGGTGCTGCTGGTGCTGCTGGGGGTGGGGCTGGTGGCCTTCGCGCTGTGGCGCTTCGCCCAGGCCGCCTGGGACCTGGAAGACAAGGGCCGCTCCGGAAAGGGCCTCGCGGCGCGCGTGGGCATGGCGGGCAGCGGCGTGATTCACGCCAGCCTCGCGCTCACGGCCTTCAACCTCCTGCGCGGCCAGGGGGGC
>NZ_JAAIYB010000586.1 GCF_010894475.1 Myxococcus vastator | reverse complement strand
CACCCGGACAAGCAGCCGTCCAAGACGGACATCCGGGAGACCTTCCGCCAGCCACAGTTCGTGGATGGAGGCCCTCCGCGAGCCGCGTACGATGATGAGCCCCCGGACATCCTCACGCTGGGTGGCGCCTACTTCCAGCGCGCGGAGCTGAGCGCCTCGCGCGGCGGCCCGGGGACGCCGCTGACGCCCGTGCTGCCGTCGCTCGCGGACCTGTACCTGGACATCAATCCTTCCGAGCAGATTCGCGGGTTCGTGCGCGGGCGGCTTCTCTACGATCCGCTCGACATGCAGCTCTCCACGCCGCAGTCGGTCCTGGACCAGTTCTGGTTCCGCTTCGGCCTGGCCCACCGCGTCTTCATCACCGCGGGCCGCCAGCAGGTCCGCTGGGGCAGCTCCCGCATCTGGAATCCCACGGACTTCCTCCAGGCGCCGAATCCCCGGCCGCTCGACCCGGTGGACCTGCGCACCGGCGTGGACATGCTGAAGGTGAACGTGCCGTGGGAGGAGATGGCCTCCAGCCTGTGGCTCATCGCCACGGCGGACCTGAATGGACCGGAGGACCGTCCGATACGTTATGGCGGAGCGCTGCGCGCGGAGGTGGTGCTCGGCCCCAGCGAGCTGTCGCTGTCGGCGGCCTTCCAGCAGGGCCGCCGCCCCCGGTATGGCATCGACTGGTCCGTGGGCCTGGGCCCCTTCGACCTCAACGCGGAGATGGCGCTCCTGCAAGACCTCCCCGCGCGGCTGTGGGAGCGCGGCGAGGCCGGCTACGTCGAGCGCTCCTTCGGCGGCCCGAAGCCGCAGGTCAGTGGCGGCATCAAGGGCACCTTCCGCGTGGCGGACGTCTACCGCGCCATCGTCCGGCTGGAGGGCTTCTACAACTCGCTGGGCACGGATGATCGCGCGCAGCTGACGTGGCAGCGCTCCACCGCGGACTACCGGCCCCTGTTCTTCGGACGTGCCTATGGCATGGCCCAGGTCAGCATCGACCGGCGCAGCCAGTTCGAGCCCCGCCTGACGTTCACCGCGCTGACGAACCTGAGTGACCCCTCCATGCTGGGCCGCATCGACTTCGACATCGCCGTGCTGCGAGACGTGGTGGCGCAGCTCTTCGTCGAAGCGCCATTGGGGCCACGCGGCACCGAGTTCCGCTTCCAGCCTGACCCCTCCGTGGTGGAGATCCCGCCCATGGGCCTTCCGCTCTTCCGCACGGGCGTCAGCGTCTACATCAAGATGTGAAGTTCCCCCCGAGCATCGACATGACCTCGCGTACCGACCTGGACTCGCTGACTCCGGAGGAGAAGCGCGCGCTGCTGCAGAAGCTGCTGAAGCGCGGCACTCCGGACACCGCCACCGGACAGAACTCCCTCCAGGGCACGGGGCCCACCCGGCGCGGGGACGACACGCGAGCGGAGCCCTCCTCCGCGCAGGAGCGAATGTGGTTCCTGCATCAGCTTGCTCCCGCGTCCGCCTCGTACAACGTGGTGCGCGCGGTGGAGCTCTCCGGTGAGGTGGATGCCGGCGCGCTCGACGCGGCGCTGCGGCAACTGCTGGCGCGGCACCGCGCGCTCCGCTCCATCATGCCCTCCTCCCCCGAGGGACATCCCCTGCTGGGTGTTCAGGACGTCCCCGCACGGGTCCTGGTGACCGAGGACCTCTCGGCGGATGCGGCGCCCGGGACGTCGCTGGAGCGCCGGCTGCGGGAAGAGGCCCAGCGGCCCTTCGTCCTGGCGCAGGGGCCCCTGTATCGCTTCTGCCTCTTTCGCCTTTCCGCACAGCGGCACGTCTTCACGTTGTCCCTGCACCACCTCGTGGTGGACGGCTGGAGCTACAACGTGTTGATGCGCGAGCTGGGTGTCCTCTACACGGCGCGCGTCCGTGGGCAGGCCCCCGGCCTGACGCCCCTGCCCCTGGAGTACACGGACTTCGCGGCCTGGCAGCGGACACCCGCTGTCGCGGCGCGCGAGGCGGCCCATGTCGCGTACTGGAAGGAGCAGCTCGCAGGGGTTCCGCACATCCTGGAGCTGCCCACCGACAAGCCGCGCCCGCCGGTGCGCACGGACCAGGGCGTCCAGACCCAGCTGCTCCCCGTCGCTCCGGCGCTGGCCGAGGCCGTGCGCGGGCTCTGCCGTGAGCGGCAGGTCACGCCCTTCATGGTGTTCTACACGGCCTTCGCCGCGCTGCTGCACCGCTACTCGCAGCAGTCCGACTTCTGCGTGGGCACGCCCGTCGCGGGCCGGACGCACCTGTCCCTGGAAGGCATCGTCGGGCTGTTCATCAACACCGTGGTCCTGCGCGCTCAGGTGCGGACTGGAGACACCTTCACCGGGCTGCTGGCGCGGGCAAGGGAATGCGCGCTCGCCGCGTACTCGCACCAGGAAGCGCCGTTCGAGCGAGTCATCGAGGCGGTGCGAGCGGAGCGCAACCCCGGTCACTCACCGCTCTTCCAGGTGATGTTCGACCTGTACCAGGAAGAGGACTCGCTGGCGGGTGCGTTCTCGGGCGTGGGCGCTCGCGCGCTCCATGTGGATACCGGGACCAGTCAGTTCGACCTGTCGCTCACCATCATCGAGGGCCCCTCCGGTTTCGGCGTGACGGTGCAGTACAGCACTGACTTGTTCGAGCACGACTCCATCCAGCGCCTGGTGGGCCACTACCTGCGCCTGCTCGAAGGCGCGCTCGCCGCTCCCTCCGCGCCCCTTGCGTCCGTCGACCTGCTCTCTGCCTCCGAGCGCCAGCAGGTCCTCTTCTCCTTCAACGACACCTCCAGGCCCTTCGACTCCCTCGCCTCGGTGGCCTCCCTCTGGACCGAGCAGGTCGCTCGCGCTCCCGACGCCACCGCCCTCGTCCTCGCCTCTTCTGGCCTGCGCCTCTCCTTCTCCCAGCTCCACGCTCGCGCCACCCGTCTGGCCCAGCACCTGCTCGGCCTGGGTGTCCTCCCGGAGGACGTCGTCGGCCTGTGCCTCGAGCGCTCCGAGGACGCCGTCGTCGGCCTCCTCGCCATTCTCCTCAGCGGCGCCACCTGCCTTCCTCTCGAAGCCAGTCACCCGCCAGAGCGTCGTGCCTCGCTTCTCCACCGGGCCCGTGCTCGCTTCGTCCTCTCTCGCCCGGACTTCTTCTCCGACGCCTCGCTGGCGATTCCCCTCGTCCAGCCGCTCCCACCTGAGTCTCCGTCCTCACTCCCACTCCCTCGCGTCCTCCCGGACTCGCTCGCCTACCTTCTCTTCACCTCTGGCTCCACTGGCGAGCCCAAGGGCGTTGAGCTCACCCACCGCGCCCTCGTCCACGCCTTCGACTCTTTCGACGCCCTCTACGACACGCGTCCGGGTGACTGCTGGGCTTCCTCCAGCAGCTTCTCCTTCGACATGCATCTGGAGGATGTCCTCTTCTGCCTGACCCGCGGAGGGACGACGGTGCTGCGCGACGTGGGGCCGCTGGGGCTGGGGCGCGACATCACCCGCCACGGCATCACGCACATCGTCATCACACCTTCATCGCTGGCCACCGCGATGGAGGAACCTGGAGCGCCCGAAGCGCTGCGTTCCATGAAGGCCATTGTCGTGGGCGGTGAGGCCCTGCCCGAGCCACTGGTAGAGCAACTGGCGTTGACGCGAACGTCGCTCATCAATGCCTACGGTCCGACGGAGACGACCATCTGCGTGGTGGCCGAGAAGGTGGAAGCCCACCGCCCCGTCCGCCTGGGCCAACCCTTGGCGCGCTCTCAGGCCTACGTCCTCGACGAGGCCGGCCTCCCCACGCCCATCGGCGTCCCGGGCGAGCTCTTCCTTGGCGGCGACGGCCTCGCTCGGGGCTACCGCGCCCTTCCTCACCTCACCGCCGAGCGCTTCGTCCCTGACGCCTTCTCTTCCTCTCCCGGCGCTCGCCTCTACCGCACCGGCGACCGCGTCCGCTGGAATCCCGACGGCTCCCTCTCCTACCTTGGCCGCACCGACTTCCAGCTCAAGGTGCGTGGCGTCCGCGTCGAGCCCGAGGAAGTCGAGGCCGCCCTCTGCCGCCTCCCGGGCGTCCGCCAGGCCGCCGTCCTCCCTCTCGCCTCTCCCAACTCCTCTGACGTCCGCCTCGTCGCCTTCCTCGTCCTCGACGACGCCACCCCCTTCCTCCCCGCCTCTCTCCGCCACCAACTC
>NZ_JAAIYB010000585.1 GCF_010894475.1 Myxococcus vastator | reverse complement strand
GCTCGATGACCGTCTTCATCGCGGCGTCGATGGCGGGGTGCTGCTTCACCCCCGGCTGGTCACCCCAGCCGGCGCGCAGCGCCTGGTCCTGGCCGCTGAGCTTGTCCTCGGCGTGCCAGTCCTGCTCGAACAGGCGCTGGTTGACGATGCCCACCTCGTACTGGCCCATGGCGGCGGGACGCGGCGGCGGGCCGTCCGGCTGGATGTCGGCCATGGTCCGGACCTGGATGTAGTAGGCCCAGACGATGCCCACCGCGAAGATGACGAGCGAACCCACGCCGATGCCCACCACCTTGCCCATGACCAGGTGGTCTTCTTCGGCCGCCACACCGTGCGCGCCGACGATGACGCGCGACTCGAGCTCCACTTGGGTCTTCTTCATGGCTGCACGTACCTCAAGGACTCGGCGATGTAGGGGTCCTTCACCGTCAGCGTGTACTGGCCACGCGCCAGGAGGAGGGCCGTGCCCACCGCGATGCCGCCCACCCCGAAGAAGGCCGTGAGCAGCGACCAGTGGAACGTCGGGCCCGCGTCACCCGTCAGGGCCGGCCACACCAGCCAGTACAGGTCCACCGCGTGGATGACGAGCAGGTACACCGCCACCACCGCCAGCTTCCGGGGCTGCAGCTTCAGGTTGCGCGACAGCAGGATGAAGAAGGGCAGCAGGAAGTGCAGGAAGAACAGGGCGATGGACAGCGGCCGCCACGCACCGAAGATGCGCAGGCCGTACCAGGGCGCCTCTTCCGGGATGTTCGCGATCCACACCAGCATGAACTGGGAGAAGGCGATGTAGGCCCAGAACGCGGTGAAGGCGAGCATCAGCTTGCCCAGGTTGTGGAAGTGGTCCAGCTTCACGACGCTGCCGTAGAGGTCCTTGCCCTGAGCGTTCACCGTGACGATGGTCAGGATGCAGAAGGCCGCCAGGAAGCTTCCGGCGAAGTAATAGACGCCGAAGATGGTCGACTGCCAGAGCGGCGTGAGGCTCATCAGCCAGTCGAAAGAAGCGAACGTGATGGTGAGTGCAAGGAAAGGCAGCACACCCGGGGAGAACTTCCGCTGCTTCACCGTGAAGTCCAGCCCGCCCACCGTGTCCTGCTTCAGGCTCCAGGTCCGCAGCCGCCAGGCCGCGAACGTCCACAGGCCGAAGTAGATGATGTGGCGGACGCCGATGCCAATGGGCAGGTGGTTGTTCAGGTAGCCATGCTGCTTGTGGCTCAGGTGCTCCAGCTCCAGGCCGGAGTAGCCCTTCGTCAGCTCGGAGCCGGGCCACCAGGGGTAGAGGTAGGCGGCCATGGCCAGCAGCGGCAGGGCCAGCACGAAGAACACCGGAATCACCGCGGAGGCCGTCTCCATCGTCCGGCGCAGCACGATGAGCCACTTGGCCTTCGCCGTGTGGAAGATGGCCTGCATGATGAGGAAGGCGACGCTGATGCCCACCCAGTAGGTGAAGCCAATCAGGTAGGCGTGGGCCGTCTCACCCTTGGCGCCGGTGGCGAAGAAGCCACCCAGCGTGGCCAGCAAGCCGAGCACGCCCACGGCGAACGCGGGCACCATCAGAGTCGGCGTGCCGTTGTAGGGCTCGAAGCCCGTGTGCGAGTTGGTGACGGGGGGGCTCATCGGTTCTCCTGCGGAACGGGCTGCTGGCCGTCCGTGCGGGTATTGCGGGCCGTCTGGAGCGCGCGGACGTAGGCGACCACGGCCCAGCGCTCGCGCAGGTCGAGCTCACCGGAGAAGGACGGCATCACGCCGTAGCCCTCGTTGATGGCCATGTAGAAGTGGCCGTCCGGCTTGCTCTCCAGGTCCAGCAGCGAGGGCGGCAGGCGCAGGCCCATGTTCTCCGCGACAATGCTGTTTCCATCGCCGAGCACGCCGTGACACTGCGAGCAGACGATGTTGTACTTCTTCTGACCCAGGGTCAGCAGGTTCTGGTCCACCGTGACGGGCAGGTGGGCCACCGGCTGGCCGTCGCTGCGGCCCGTGAGGGCCACCTGACGCTGGGCGGGGTCCTTGAGCTCGGGGAGCCCGGCGAAGCGCTCACGCGGCACCGTGCCCGCGGGGGGCGTGCGCATGGCGCGGCCGTCCGCCCAGAAGGTGGACGCCTCGTAGTACTCGTACTTCGCCTGGTGCTCCATGCGCTGGAGGAACTCCGAGCTGACGTTGCAGCCCGTGAGCGCGGCGAGTCCGGCGGCGGGGATGAGCCACCTCATTCCTTCTCTCCCGTGACGAAGGTCACCTGGGTCGCGCCCAGGGCCTTGAGCTGATCCATGACCGGCGCCGCGTCCGTGCCCGTCGCCTGGGGAACGCTCAGCCAGTAGCCGTGCGTGGAGGCGGTGCGGAACTCCTCGGACTCGAAGACGGGGTGGTAGGGCTGGGGCAGGCGGCTGAGCCCCAGCAGACCGAAGAAGATGCCGAAGGCGGCGAACAGCACCCCCAGCTCGAACGTGATGGGCACCCACGCCGGCAGCGACAGCAGCGGACGGCCGCCGATGTTGAGCGGGTAGTCGATGGTGTTCATCCACGTCTGCATGGCCAGCGCCGTGGCCACGCCCGTCAGGCCGCCGCACAGGGCGATGAAGGGCACGCGCGAGGGCGGCAGGCCCAGGGCCTCCGAGCCGCCGTGCAGCGGGTACGGAGAGTAGGTGTCCATTCCCTCGAAGCCCTTCTCCCGCATCTGGCGGGTGGCAACCACGAGGGCGTCCGGCGTCGGGAACTCGGCCAGGACCCAGGATTCGAGAACGGTGGCTTCCATGGCTCTAGTGCGCTCCGTGGGAGTCGGCGCCGTGGTGGGCGTGAGCGGCGTGCTTGAGCTCCAACTGCAGCTCCTTCACCTCGCTGATGGCGACCGCGGGCACGAACTTCAGGAAGAGGAGGAACAACGTGCCGAACAGGCCCAGGGTGCCCACGTAGATGCACCAGTCGACCCACGTCGGCGTGTAGATGCCCCATGAGGACGGCAGGAAGTCCTGGCTCAGCGAGGTGACGATGATGATGAACCGCTCACACCACATGCCGATGTTCACCGCGATGGACGCGACCCACATGATGGCGATGTTGGTGCGGGCCTTCTTGAACCAGAAGATGTTCGGGGTGATGACGTTGCACGCAATCATCAGCCAGTACACCCCGGCGTAGGGGCCGGTGGCGCGGTTCACGTAGAAGGTCCAGATTTCATACTGGTTCTGCGAGTACCAGGCGATGAAGTGCTCCATCAGGTACCCGTAGGAGACGAGCAGGCCCGTCGCCAGGATGACCTTGTTCATGTTCTCCAGGTGCCGGTCCGTAATCACGTCCCGCAGGCCCAGGTACTTGCGCGCCGGGACGATGAGCGTGATGACCATCGCGAAGCCGCTGAACACGGCGCCGGCCACGAAGTAGGGCGGGAAGACGGTGGTGTGCCAGCCGGGCAGCAGGGAGACGGCGAAGTCGAACGAAACGATGGTGTGCACCGACACCACCAGCGGCGTGGAGAGGCCGGCCAGCAGCAGGTACGCAATCTTGTAGTTGTGCCAGTGCCGGCCGGAGCCGCGCCAGCCGAGCGCGAACAGGCCGTAAATGGTCCGCTGCAGCTTCGTCTTGGACGAATCACGCAGCGCCGCCAGGTCCGGGATGAGGCCCACGAACCAGAAGAGCGCGGACACCGTGAGGTACGTGGAGATGGCGAACACGTCCCACACCAGCGGCGAGCGGAACTGCGGCCACGCGCCCAGGGTGCTGGGGTAGGGGAACAGCCAGAAGGCGAACCAGGGACGGCCGGTGTGCAGCAGGGGGAACAGGCCGGCGCACATGACGGCGAACAGCGTCATGGCTTCGGCGAACCGGTTGATGCTCGTGCGCCACTTCTGCTGGAAGAGCAGGAGGATGGCGGAGATGAGCGTACCGGCGTGGCCGATACCGACCCACCAGACGAAGTTGATGATGTCGAACGCCCAGCCGACGGGCTGGTTGTTGCCCCACACGCCGATACCGCGGGCCAGCGTGTAGGTGACACCGATGACGAGCAGGCCCAGGGCGCTGAGCGACAGGCCGAAGAGCATGAACCAGCCCTTGCCCGGCTTGCGCCAGACATGGTCCAGCAGCGTCTCGTTCAGGGACGCGTCGTCATGGTGCGGCGCGACGAGGGGCCGTGGCTCGAGCGGATCGAGGGCGGCGTTGGCAGCAGTTTCAGCCATGGCTCAGTGGCTCCCGTGGTT
>NZ_JAAIYB010000584.1 GCF_010894475.1 Myxococcus vastator | reverse complement strand
GTACCGGAAGGGCGCCAGGTCCACCGCGGGTCGCTCACCCAACACGGCCTGTGCGACGAGCTTCGCGGTGATGGGGGCCAGGAGGATGCCGTTGCGGAAGTGGCCCGTGGCCAGGAAGAGCCCGGGGACGGGGCCTTCGCCCAGGAAGGGCCGCTGGTCCTCCGTCCACGGCCGGAAGCCCGCCCACGTCTCCGTCACGGGCGCCGAGCCCAGCTCCGGGCACAGCTCCAGGGCCATGTCGAGGATGCGCGCCAGGCCCGCCGCGGTCACCTGCTTGTCGAAGCCCACCAGCTCCATGGTGCTGCCCGCGATGACCCGGCCGTCCGCGCGAGGCACCAGGTAGCCCTTCTCGGACGTGACGACGCGGTCCAGCAGGGGCAGCCGTGTCTGGAATTGAACCATCTGCCCGCGCGCGGGCCGCACCGCTCGGGCGTCCACGCCGGCGCCGTGGACCAGGGCGGACCAGGAGCCCGCGGCCAGCACCACCGCGTCGGCGCGCAGCAGCTCGCCGTCCAGGTCCACGCCCACCGCGCGGCCACCTTCCCGCACCACGCCGCGCACGTAGCCGCCGCGGAACTCCGCGCCCACCCTGGCGGCGGCCATCGTCAGGGCGCGCACCAGGAGCCGGTTGTCCAGCTGATGGTCGTCCGGGAAGTGCGCGGCGCCCACGGCCTTCGCGGACAGGCGTGGCTCCAGGGCACGGGCCGCGGCGCCGTCGAGCAGCTCGGCCCGCAGGCCCATGCCGCGCTGCCATGCCACCGTGGCGTCCAGGGGGGGCAGGCTGGCCTCGTTGAAGGCGACCTTGAGGATGCCGCAGGGCCGGTAGGCCACGTCCACGCCGGACAGCTCGCGCAGCTCGGCGGCGAAGGCGGGGTAGAGGCCGCGGCTGCGAAGGCACAGGTCCAGGAAGGCGCCCGGACCGTCGGACTCCATCTGGGGCGCGAGCATCCCCGCCGCCGCGCTGGAGGCCTCCGCGCCTGGAATGGAGCGCTCCAGCACGACGACGCGGACGCCGGCCTGCCGCAGCCGCAGCGCGATGCCGCAGCCCATGATGCCCCCACCCACGATGATGACGTCCGCGACTCGCATGGGCGCTTCCTGCTCGCCCGCGAGGGTGTTTGCAAGCGTTGCGCGGGCTCTACTCCGGGCCCGGTTGACGGCGCGGCGGTTTGTCGTTACTCATACGGCGATGCTCTCCGCGTCCCTTCACCATCACCATGCGCATCATCGGCTCGGCCCCGACGGGACCGTTCGCCATGCGCATGCCTGGGTGAGACGCTAGACGCACCCACCTCGGCACCTGCCGCAGCGACCGAAGGCCCGTCCCCCCAGGACGGGCCTTTTTTCGTTTCCGCGTCGTTGTCTCCTCGCAGTCTTGAAGGTTCCCCATGCTGCTGAAGATTGCTCTGCCCAACAAAGGCCGCCTCTCGGACGAAGTACGGGAGTTGTTCAATGACGCGGGCCTGGAGGTGCGGGCCCGGGGTGAGCGCGCGCTCACCGCGTCCCTGGGCGGAGAGTTCGAGGCCATCTTCGTCCGCGCCCAGGACATCCCGGAGTTCGTGGCGGATGGTGCCGCGCACGCGGGCGTCACCGGCTGGGACCTGGTGTGCGAGTCCGGACGCGAGCTGGACCTGCTGATGGACCTGGAGTTCGGCAGGTGCCGCCTGGTGGTGGCGGCGCGGGAGGAGGGCGGCTTCGCCTCGCCGGAGGACGTGAAGGAGGGCATGCGGGTCGCGTCCTGCTTCCCTCGGTTGACGCAGGAGTACTTCGCCCGGCGCGGGCAGCGGGTGGCGGTGGTGCCGGTGTCGGGCGCGGCGGAGATCGCGCCCCACCTGGGCATCGCGGACATCGTCGTGGACCTGACGTCCACCGGCTCCACGCTGAAGATGAATGGCCTGCGGGAGGTGGCCACGGTGCTGGAGTCCAGCGCGCGGCTGGTGGCGTGCAAGGGCAACCCGGTGGACGCGCAGCGGAAGCTGGACGAGCTGAAGCAGGCGCTGGGCTCGGTGCTGGCGGCGCGCGGCAAGCGCTACCTGATGGCCAACGTGCCAAAGGACTCGCTCGTCCGGGTGCGCGAGGTCCTCCCGGGCCTCAACGGCCCCACCGTGGTGAACGTGCTGGACGGCGGCGACTTCGTGGCCGTGCACGCGGTGGTGCCGGCGAAGACCATCTACCGCACCATCAACGCGCTGAAGGCCCTGGGCTGCGAGGGCATCCTCGTCACCCGCATCGAAAGGTTGATGGCGTGATGGCCGCCCTTGCTTCGTCGACCCTGAGGTACCGCGGTCCCTTGTCCTCTCTCGCCCGGGAGGACTTCCGGCGCCTGCTGGACCGGGCGAGTGGCTCCGATGCCCGCGTCGCGCTGCGCGTGCGGGAGCTCATCGCCCGCGTGCGCGCGGAAGGAGACCAGGCGCTCTTCGAGCTCGCGCGGCAGCTCGACCGCGTGGAGCTGACGGCGCTGGAGGTTCCGCGAGACGTCTGCGCCGCGGCGCTCGCCGGATTGGAGCCATCCGTCAGGGACGCGCTGGCCCGGGCGGCTCGCAACATCGCCCTGGCGCACGCGCCGCAGAGGCCGCGGTTGGTGGAGGTTGAGACGGAGCCCGGCGTGCTCGTGGGCCGGCGGCCGGATCCGCTGGGCCGCGTGGGGGTGTATGCGCCGGGAGGCCGCGCGGTGTACCCCAGCAGCGTCCTGATGGGCGTGGTGCCCGCGAAGGTGGCGGGCGTGGGCGAGGTCATCGTGTGCTCGCCGCCGGGGCCCGATGGCTTGCCGCACCCCAGCGTGCTGGCGGCGGCGTCCCTGGCGGGCGCGGACCGCGTCTTCTCGCTGGGCGGCGCGGGGGCGGTGGCGGCCATGGCCCATGGCACGGAGAGCGTGCCGCGCGTGGACCGCATCGTGGGGCCGGGCAATGCCTACGTGGCCGAGGCCAAGCTGCAGGTGGTGGGCGCGGTGGCGATTGAAGCGCCCGCGGGCCCCAGTGAAATCCTGGTCGTGGCCGACGACACGGCGAACCCGGCCGCGGTGGCGCGAGAGATGTTGGCCCAGGCAGAGCATGACCCGGAGGCGGCCTGCGTCACGCTGGCGCTGGGCGACGCGCTGGCGGACGCCATCGCCGCGGAGGTGGAGCGGCAGGCCGAGCACGCGAAGCGGTGGGAGATTGTCACCTCGGCCCTGGGCTCGCGCGGCGCGGTGCTGACAGTGGCGTCCCTGGAGGAAGCCTGGCCCTTCGTGGCGGACTTCGCGCCGGAGCACCTGCTCATCGCCACGGCGACGGCGCAGGAGGACCTGGGGCGGGTGCGCAACGCGGGCACCGTCTTCCTGGGAGAGCGTTCGTCGGTGGCCTACGGCGACTACATGACGGGCTCCAACCACGTGTTGCCCACGGCGGGGTTGGCGCGGGCGTACTCGGGTCTCAACCTGCTCGACTTCTACCGGTGGACCACCTACCAGCGCGTCACGCCCGCGGCGGCGGCGGCCCTGGCGGAGGACGTGGGGCGGCTGGCTGACAGTGAAGGCCTCTTCGCGCACGCGGACGCCGCGCGCGCCTGGGGGCGGCCATGATTCCCAGGCGGGCTTCGTATCGGGACATTCCGCTGTACGCGCCTTCGAAGCGGCCGTGCCGGGTGGACCTGAGTGACAACACCAACCTCTTCGGTGTTCCTCCCTCCGTGGAGCGGGTGCTGGTCTCCACCGTGTCCCGCGTACCGCGCTATCCCCCGGGCTATGCGCCGGAGCTGCGCCGGGCGCTGGCGGCGTCCATGGGCGTGGCGCCCGAGGAGATAACGACGGGCTGCGGCTCGGATGACGTCATCGACTCGGCGCTGCGCGCCTTCCTGGAGCCCGGGGACACGCTGGCCTTCCAGGACCCGACCTTCGTCATGGTGCCGCTGTTCGCCAAGGTGAATGGGCTCAAGGCCGTGCCCGTTCCGCTGAAGCCGGACTTCGACGTGGATGCGGACGCGCTGCTCGCCACGGGGGCGAAGGTCATCTACCTGTGCTCGCCCAACAACCCCACGGGCACCGCGCTGTCGCGGGCGGCGGTGGAGCGTATCGCCGAGGACGCGCCCGGCATCGTCATCATCGATGAGGCCTATGCGGACTTCGCGCCGGGAAAGGACTTCCTCGGCCTGGCGCGACGGCGGTCGAATGTGCTGGTGACGCGCACCTTCTCCAAGGCCTTCGGGCTGGCGGGGCTGCGGGTGGGGT
>NZ_JAAIYB010000583.1 GCF_010894475.1 Myxococcus vastator | reverse complement strand
GCTCGGGGAGGGTTCCGGCCTTCATCGGATCATCAACCTCAATTGGGGCAGTTCCCCGGGGAACGGCGATCATGTTGGCGGATGGAGCCTCCGAAGTCAAAGCACCACCACTCAGGGAATCTCCAGGAAGAAAGCCTGACTTTCCACAGCGGGAAGCCCCAGTCCAGACGCCAGGGCGGGTGCCAGTTCATTGGGCACACGCCATGTCTGGCCACTGGGTTGGATCAACACCACCGCGTAGCGACCTCGGGGCAGCGCCAGCAACGGCACTGGGTTCTCGGGCACCCGGACGTCCAGTGCCTGGGGCCGCACCACCACCTGCAGCTCCGGAATGATGGCGCCCTCCATGCGCGGGTTGCCATTCTCGTCGGTGAGCGCGGCGATGGGGCCGTCCGGGACGAGCCCCGCGGCGAGCACGACGACGTCCGGCTGGCCGTCCAGGGCGCCGGTGTCCGCGCGTGCGTAGTCCACACCCAGCGCGTCCGGGACGCCATCGCGGTCCAGGTCGTTCTCGTCCACCAGGTTGCTGGCGTCATTCGCCAGCTTGCGCACCACCACGCGCGGCCAGAGGTCGGGGACGCCGTCCTGGTTGGCGTCGTCGGGAGTGCCGTCGTGGTTGGCGTCCACGTAGCTGACGGCGAAGCCGTCCGGGCGCTGGTCCACCGCGCCGTCGTGGAGCGACAGCGGCTGGAGGCGCAGCAGCTTCTGCGAGCTGCCCAGCTGCCCGTCTCCCTGCACCACCTGGAACGTGGGCCGGTCCCGCGGCACGCGCGCGGTGTCGGAGAAGCTCACCGCCACGCCGGTGACGGGCTGCGGCTGGCCGGTTGCGTCCGCGACGACTTCCACCGTGAGCGGTCTGCCCGTGGCGTCCACCGCCGCGCCGCCCACGTCACCCGCGTTGGGCTCGCTGGTGACGCCGTACCAGGGGTTGAAGTCGGAGCGGCGGCAGGACGCGTCCGCGGCCGGACCGCAGCCGTTCACGTCGATGAAGCCGCGGAGCAGGTAGCGGCCCGCGGGCACCAGGCTGAAGCTGAAGGGCGCGACGAAGGGGCCGGGCGTGTCACCCGCCAGCGCCGGGCCGAAGAGCTGCTCGGCGGAGACGACGGTGAAGGTGATGGGGCGGCCGGTGCCCTGCGGCGGCGGGGGCCGGTCCGCGTCGTAGAGGAACACCACCGCGTTGCCACGCGCGCGTGACTGCACCACCAGGTGGCCGTCGATGCGCGCGGTGCGCGTGTTCTGCCGCACGTCGGCGGTGGGCACCACGGGCGGTGAATCACAGCCGAGCCCGAGCAGGGCCGCGAGGGCGAGGCCACCTGTGGCCCGCTTCCAGGAGGACAGGGTGGGGCGGCTCATGGAGTCACCGTCAGGGTCGCGTAGACGCGCCGCTCGATGCGATTGCCGAAGGGGTGCTGCGAATGCGCGCCGCCCAGGTGGCTGCCCACCAGCGCGACGGTGACGGTGTCCTTGACGGCCATGTAGCCCACGCGCGCGTTCACCACGGTGTAGGCGCGCAGCGGGTTGGACACCAGGTCGATGCGCGTGGGGTCCGCGGCGGCGGGCTCGCGCTCAATCCACGTGGCGGCGGAGGTGTAGGCCGCGTCCACGCCGAACTCCAGGTCCGCGCGCGAGCGGTAGGTGAGGCCGCCGTACAGCCGGAACTGCGGCGCCTGGTTGCACGGGCCACACTCGGCCGTCGACTCGCGGTCCGACGTCACGTCCTGCAGCGACGCGCTCAGCTTCAGGCCCAGGCCGTCCACCGGCGCCAGGGTGACGCCAGCCTCGGCGCCCCGCGCGGTGTAGACGGCGTCCTCGTTCTGGAAGGACGAGCTGCCCAGCAGGTACGAACCGGTGCCCGCGTCGTACGACTGGCCTGGCGGCAGCCGCGTCACCCCGGACAGGCCGATGAGGTCCCTCACCCGGTTCTGGTACACGGCCACGTCCAGGTCCATGCCCAGCTCCGGGGACTCGCCGCGCCAGCCCAGCTCGAAGGCGGTGAGGCGCTCGGGGCGCAGCTGCGTGTTGCCGGTGGTGAGCGTGCTCACGCCGTTGATGCCCGGCACGGGCACCGTCAGTTGCGTGTAGCTCTCCAGGAACGTGGGCTCGCGGAAGGCGGAGGCCGCGCTCGCGCGGAAGGCGTGGTTTTCAAAGGGCTTGAACAGCGCGGAGATGCGCGGCGAGTGCGCCAGGCCCGGGCTGCCCAGGTTGAGCAGCGGGTGCCGGTCCACGCGGTAGCTGGCCACCAGCGCCAGCGGCTCCACGATGCGCCACTCGTCCTGGACGAAGAAGGCCGCGTGCACCTGCTCGCGCAGCGGACCCAGGTAGTCTCCCCAGTCCACGCGCTTGAGGCGGCCCTCCACGCCGATGTTGAGCTGGTGCGTGCCCGCGAGCTCGAAGTCGCGCGCGAAGAGCAGCTCCGCGTTGAAGAGGTTGGAGCTGAGCGACGTCACCAGCGAGCGCTGGCCGGTGGCTTCATACTGCGGGCCCGCGTCGCTGGAGATGTGGTTCCAGAACGTCTTCAGCTTCAGCGGCCCCAGCTCCACGTCACCCTTCGCGAAGGCGTTGACGCCGTCGATGAAGTAGTTGCGCAGCAGGCCCGGCGGATAGATTTCCGTGGTGAAGCGATTCACGCCGCCGGACAGGCCCACCTGGCGCCCCTCGGCGAAGGTGTACACGGCGGACAGCGACGCGCGCGCGCCGCGGGCGCCCAGGTCCGGGTCGGGGCCGCGCAGCGTCACGTCCGGCAGGCCGCTGGCGTAGTCCCGGCTCCACTTGTCCGTCTGCGAATAGCCCGCCGCCGCCCGGTAGCGCATCGCGCCCGAGCCGCCGTGGCTGACGAAGGAGCCCGCGGCGGTGTTGCCGGTGCCGCCGGTGACGTGGAACCGCGCGCGCGGTCCGGTGCCGGGCGCGCGGGTGATGATGTTGACCACGCCCAGCATGGCGTTGGCGCCGTACAGCGCGCTGCCCGGGCCGCGGATGACCTCGATGCGCTCAATCTCCTCCAGGCCGATGGGGATGGAGGACCAGATGGTGAGGCCCAGGAAGTCCTGGTACTCCGTGCGGCCGTCCACCAGCACCAGCACCTTGTTGGCGATGCGCTGGTTGAAGCCGCGCAGCGACACGTTGGCGCTGCCCACGCCCAGGGCCATGACGTCCGCGCCGGGCACGCGCCGCAGCAGCTCCGGCAGCGACGTGGCGCCCGACAGGCGGATGTCCTCGGCGGTGATGACGGTGGTGGCGTTGGGCGCGTCCAGCGACGACTGCGCGCGGCGGCTCGCCGTCACCACGCGCTCCTCGTAGGGGACCGCGCCCAGGTCCACGCCGCCGGCCGCGTCGTCCGCGCTGGCGGGGGCGGCGCCGGTGGGCGTCAGGCCCGGAATGGTGGCGCTGCCCACGGGCATGGCCTCGGCCCGCTCAATGGCCTTCTCCAGCCGCTCCAGCAGCGCGCTGAGCTGCTGCTGGGACTGCATGCCCGCGGGGGGCGGCGGCATGGGCAGCGACGACGGGTCCTGCGCGGCGGTGGCCTGCGTCTCCTCGGCCTTCAGCTGCTCCTCCAGCGTGGCCACCATGGGCAGCACGGAGGCCGCGTCCGGCGGGTTGCTGGCCAGGTAGCGCTGGTACACCTCCAGCGCCTCCTTCGGCCGGGCCGAGTCCTGGTAGGCGCGGGCGATGTTGAAGAGGACGTTGGGGTGCGGCTTGATGGCGTAGGCGGCTTCGAGCTCGGCGATGCCCGCGTCGTACTGCTTCTGGGCGATGAGGCTCATGCCGCTGCGGAAGTGGCGGCGGGCCTCAAGGCGGGCGTCCGCCAGGGCCTCCCCCGCGCACAGACACATCGCGAGGAGGCCCGCTCGTTTGAGGGCTGTCAGGGTTTTCACTAGTACGGGTCGTCCTTGTAGGGCGACGAGTCTGGGGCCTTTCCAGGCCGCGTGCTCGCCTTCTTCTTGAGCTGGAGCTTCTGCGTGAAGCGCTCCTCGGGGCCCGCGCCCTTGGCGACGGCGCGGGCGCGCTGGTAGCCGTCCAGGGTGAAGGTCAGCGCCGCTTCCGCCACGCCGCTCGCATCCGGAGCCACCTCGAGGTTCAGGGGCGTCTCACCCAGGTCCTTCCCCTGGTACGTCACGCGCGCGCCCATGGGGTCGCTGACGATGAGGAAGCGCACCGGCTCCACGGTGGGCCGCGTCAGCGGCGCCAGGGCCAGCTCCTCGTCGGACGCACCCACCAGGGACTC
>NZ_JAAIYB010000582.1 GCF_010894475.1 Myxococcus vastator | reverse complement strand
GGGCAACGCGCTGAAGAACAAGCCCATGGGCGGCGAGGTGGAGGTGCGCGTGTCGCGGGAAGCGCACGGGGTTCGCTTCGAGGTGCGGGACACGGGGGAGGGGATTGCCGTGGAGCAGCAGGCGCGCATCTTCGAGAAGTTCTACCGGGCGCCCGGCGCGCCAGCGGGAGGCGCGGGGCTGGGCCTGTCGATTGCGAAGGACATCGTGCAGGCGCACGGCGGGGACATCGGCGTGGTGAGCGCGCCCGGCCAGGGCAGCACGTTCTGGTTCACGCTGCCCCAGCGGGAGGAGCCCGGGCCGGAGCGTGCTTGAGGGCGCGACTCAGGGGTTGTCGAGTGGCGGAGTCGGGAGGAGTTCCCGCACCTCGCTGATGAAGTTCGGCACGGACTTCGCCAGTCCATCCAACAGCCGAGGAAAGGTGATGGGTGGGTTCTTCAGCAGCTCCGCTTGAGTACGGAGCAACTCCAACATGATGCTGGGGGACTGACTGAGCAGGTTCTGCAAGAAGGTGTCCGCGCCCTGTGCCTGCATGGCCCGGGGGAGATGCTCCGCTCCGAAGTCGCGCAGATTGTTGGTGACGAGGGTCTGCGCGCCGACGTGCACTGCTGCCGCAAGGACGTGCCGGTCCTTGGGGTGATTCGTCATGGCCGGGACGAGGCGCTCGTAGCCGGACACCATCGCTTCGGGAAAGTGCCTGCGCATGGCCGAGACTCGGCGTTCAGCTTGCGCGGCTGCGAGTCCAATCTGCTCGATGAGGTTGCGGCGCACCTCTTCGAGGATTTCCTCCGTCCAGTAGACTTGAATGAGCCCTTCGTCAGCGGCCAGGAGCAATACGTCGCAAAGCGAGACGGGAATCAGGACGTTTGCGTCGAGGACGACTGGGAACGGGGCGGGATTCACAGTCCAGTCGTCCCGCGCCGCCCCCCTCACTGTCAACGGTGGAGTCGCTGTCCTCTTACTCGTCGAACTCGGGATAGCTACCAGCGACCTGCGAATCGTGGAGCATCTCGGCCAGCTTCGCACGGCGCTCCGCTTTTCTGCGGGCCCGGAAGTCGAGCACGTCCTGCGTATAGACGCGCCGATGCGTGCCCGTGCGATGGAACGGAATCTTCCCTTCATCGAGAAGCTGCACGAGGTACTGGCGCGACACGTTGAGCAGGTTCGCGGCCTGCTGCGTGGTGAGCTCCTTCTGGACGGGGACGATGGAGACAGCGTCGCCCGAGGCCAGCACCGCGAGAAGCTGCTGCAGCAGTGTCAGGACATCCTTGGGAAGCGGCAGCGCCTCGTGATTGGGTCCAAGCAGGGTGAACCTGGGTTGTGCCCCGCGCCCATGGAGTGTCTCGGTGATCAGCTTGGCGAGCTGCTGGACCTGCCCCAAGGTCCCCTCGGTCGCCGCGACGGGCTCCGAGACACGGACGAGGACGTCATCGTTCACTACGTCGAGCGTGGATGGCGCCATACGCCCCCGAAGGGTGCCTCCTGGTTGGAGTATTACCCTGTAATACCGGCACCTATTCGACGCAAGTGCAAGTAGACCTGGATTGCGGAGGGGGCCACCAGAGCGCCTGGGACTGGGTAGCTGTCCCAAGCGCAGGTCTTCGGACCGGGCAGGACAAGCCCTCAGGCGTTCGCCTGCCCCTGGAGCTTCTGCATCTCCTCGCGGCGGACCTCGGAGGCGGTGCGGACGATGTCCTTGCACGACATGCCCAGGTCCTCCTCGGTGACCTTCTGACCGAGCTTGGGCAGCACGTCCCGCTCCTCCATCGTCACGTGGTCCTTCACCACCTGCTCCAGCTCGCCGAACAGGGAGACCAGCTTCTTCGGGTCGTTGCGCGCGCGAATCATCTGGGCGATGAGCTGCGTCATCTCCCCGTGCTCCTCGACGGAGTCCTGAATCAGCTTGTCTCCCACCACCCGGCGCGCGGCGGGGTACACCCAGCGCTCCTCGATGGTGGTGTGCAACGTGAGCGCCTCCGCGAGCTGGATGCCAAGCGCTTGCCTGCTCGCGTCGTCCTTCGCCGCGCGACACGCCTCGAACAGCGCTTCCACCTCGCGGTGCTGCTGAATCAACAGGTCAATCACGTCCACGTCTGCGCTCCTTGGAATCGGTTCGGTGTCCCCCAACGCTCCGCATGTGCGCGGGGCGCCGCAATCACCGCTCCAGGCGCACCGAGAAGCCCTGCCCGGTTCGCTCCCATGACGCCCCGGGCTGGCGCGCGTGCGACCGCTGCGCGCGCTCACGGCTGAGGTGGACGTGAGGACTCGGAAGGAAGCCCCTCAGCCCTCGCCCGACTCGTACTTCTTCCGCTTCCGCCACAGGGTGGACGCGTCGATGCCCAGCACCCGCGCCGCCTCGTCCAGGGTGGGCGCCGAGGCCATGACGCGTAGCACGTGCTCGCGCTCGACGTCCTCCAGCGTGTGCGGCCCGCCCAGAGCCATGACCGGGCTCCCCGCCGCGGCGATGCGGTCCGGGAACGCCTGCGGCTCCAGCACCTCCGCCGGCCAGACGATGAGCGCCCGCTCCATCGCGTTGCGCAGCTCGCGCACGTTGCCCGGCCACCCATAGGCCCGCAGCATCCGCTCCGTCGCGGGCGACAGCTCCGGCGGAGGGCGCTGCGCCGCTCGCGCGAAGAAGGCGACGAAGCGCCGGGCCAGCGCAAGCAGGTCCTCCGGCCGCTCCCGCAGGGACGGCAGCTTCACCTCGATGACGTTCAGCCGGTAGAGCAGGTCCTCGCGGAAGCGCCCCTCCGCCACGTCCTTCTCCAGGTCCCGATTCGTCGCCGCCACCACCCGCACGTCCGCCTTGCGCGTGCGCCCCTCGCCCAGCCGTTCGAACTGCTTCTCCTGCAGGAAGCGCAAGAGCTGCGCCTGGAGCCCCGGACTCATCTCCGCGATTTCATCCAGGAACAGCGTGCCCCCTTCCGCCGCCTCCACGCGCCCCGGCTGGTCCTTCACCGCGCCGGTGAACGCGCCGCGCACGTGGCCGAACAGCTCGCTGGCCAGCAGTTGCTCTGACAGCGTGGGGCAGTTGACGGTGACGAAGGGCCGGCGCCGCCGCGCGCTCATCGAATGCAGCGCGCGGGCGAGCACCCCCTTGCCCGTGCCACTCTCTCCCCGCAGCAGCACCGCCGCGTCGGACGCCGCCGCGCGCGTCAACAGCCCGATGGCCGCGTGCATCACGGGTGAGGCCGTCTCCAACGTGGCCTCTGGCACCGCCTGGGACAGCTGCCCCTCCAGGTTCTCCAACTGCGACGCCAGCTCCTGGTGCCGCCGCGCCTTCTCCACCACGTGGCGAATCTGCGCGGGCGTGAAGGGCTTGGGCAGATAGTCCCGCGCCCCGCGCCGCATCGCCTCCACCGCCGTGTCGAACGTGGCGTAGGCGGTGATGAGCACGACGTCCAGGTGGGGTGACTCGGCCAGGAGGCGCGGCAGCAGCTCCATGCCGCTGGCCGTGCCCAGCCGCAGGTCGACGAAGGCCAGGTCGGCGGGGCCCTGCGCCAGCGCGGCCAGCGCGGCCTCGGGGGTGGCCGCCTCACGGACTTCGCAGCCGAAGCCCTCCAGGCACACGCGCAGGGTGTGGCGGATGTTCCGCTCGTCGTCCACCACCAGCACTCGCATGGGGCGCTCTCGAACGTCCATGGCTTCATCCTAGGCGCAATCCCCGCCGTCACACGGTCAGACTCCCTCCCGGCGTGCGGGAGCACACGCAATGGCCGCCCAGGTGTTGGCGGTTGCCACACATCCCCTGCACTCCGTGCTGGCGTTGCTCGCCGGTTTGGGCTGGAACAGGGCCCGTATGCGCTTGATGGGGATGATGGTAGGCGGCCCACCGCCCGAAGACGGTGAAGAGGAGAACGTCTTCTCCCGCGCCCGAGGCCCCTCGCCGGCCGAGATGCGGAACCGGAAGCTCGTACTGGTGGGGCTCGGGCTGCTGTTGCTCGGTGCCGTCTGCCTGTACCTCCTGGGCGGGGAGAACCGGGCCCTGAACGCGCTCTCTCCCGCGCAGCGGGCCTCGCTCTTCCAGGAGACGCGCGAGTCCTTCCGTGAGCTGTGCACGGGCGACGCGGGCACCACCCGCTTCCCGAAGCGCTGCGCGCAGATGGCGGACTTCCTCACCCGCTTCACGGAATGTGACCCGACCTGCCAGCAGGAGATTGCGCCCGCGCTCCAGCGCTCCGTGCGCTGACTCGGGCCTCCTCCCCGGGAAGCGACGCCCTGCCCCCCCGC
>NZ_JAAIYB010000581.1 GCF_010894475.1 Myxococcus vastator | reverse complement strand
GGGTTTCGCGGCGTGGACAACTCCGCCGTCGGAATGCTCCCGGGGCAGCAGCCCATGGTGCAGCAGCCGGACATCCTCCAGAAGGGGACGGACGAAGCGCGCGTCGGCATCACCCAGGTCCCCGCCCAGGTCTCCCAGAACCACCCCAGCCCAGAGCCCGCGCTGGCCCGGTTCTGGCCGGACGTCCTGGCGGGCTTCGATGGCATGACGGCCACGCTGCGACGGCTGGATGGAACGGGGGCCCTGCCAGGGCTGCTCGCGCCCTTCGAGCCCTGCCGCATCCGTGTCGTGCCTCGGGCCACGGAGGTGTACGGGGAAGTGGCGCGCATGCTGTGGCACCCGGTCTCCCTGCACAAGGCGGAGCCAGCGCGCCAGCGCGCGATGGACCTGCTCACGAGGATGGCCGCCAACGTGTCCACCGCGCCGGCGGACCCGGAGGTCATCGCGGCGGAGGTCGAGGACCTGCTCGAAGGGGACGTCCCGTTCTTCACCACGCTGGCGGGAGACGGCCAGCTGGAGGGGCCTCGGGGGACGCGGTGGCAGCCTCGGTGCAACCTGGTGGAGGCCGCGCTGGCGCACTGGCGCACCGCCGACTTCACCCTGGAGCGCGACGTCATCCAGGCCACCCTGGTCAGCGCCTACGTCAACGACGGGTGGATGCCGGATGCGGCGTCGATGCTGCCGGCGCATGTCCGCACGGACGACGTCGATGCGCGTCGTCGGCGTATCGCGGCCGACATCGTGCGCCAGCTCGTCTCCACCGCCATCCGAGGGACGGACGGCAGCGTCACCTGGATTGCCCCCACGCGTGGGCCGACGGGGTGGTCCGTCCAGCCCCTGGAGCAGGACCTCTACGGCGGCGCGTCCGGTGTCGCGCTGCTGGTCGGGGGCTACCTGCGCGAAGTGGAGAAGGGCCGAGCGGACCCCGTGGAGGGGCTGGAGCCGCTCCTGGCGTCGCTGGTCCACACGCTGACGCTGGCGGAGGACCGCTTCGAGGCGCTGCGTCAGCGCAAGGGCATCCGCCTGCGTCCACCGCCACCTGGGGCCTACATCGGCCTGGGCTCACAAATCTGGACGCGGCTGGTGCTGGCGGACTGGAAGCAAGACGGGGGTGACGGGCTCGCGCGTGCCGTGCGGCTCGCTGACGCCATCCCCGACTCCGCTGCGGCCGCGGACACGCACGACGTCCTGTCGGGCACGGCGGGGGCGATACCTCCGTTGCTCGCGCTGGCGAGGCGGACCGGGGAGGCGCGCTACCTCCAGATGGCGCGTGCGCTGGGCGACACGATTGGCGAGCAGGCGCGGCGCGAGAACGACCGGGCCTTCTGGCCGCACGAGCAGTGGCCGGAGGGCGTTGGAGGGTTCGCGCACGGCACCACGGGAATGGGCTGGGCGCTGACGCTGCTGGCCCGCGCGACGGGTGAGGCGCGCTACGCGGAGCTGGCGCGCGCGGCCTTCGCGTTCGATGAAGCCCTCTTCGACCCGGACGAGCAGAACTGGCTGGACCTGCGCATGCTGGAGGGCGCGAAGACAGCCGCGGCATGGTGTCACGGCGCGGTGGGCATTGGATTGGCACACCTCGACCTGGACCCCGGTCTCGAGCGTCCTCACACGCGGCTGACCTTGCGCCGGGCCGCCGCCGCGACCTGGCGTCTGGGGCTCGGCTGGAACCACTGCGCCTGCCACGGCGACCTCGGCTCCTGGGAGCTGCTGGAGCACGCCCTTCGCGCGGGCGAGGCGCCCGACGGGGTGACGCGGGAGGGGCTGCTGGCCACCCTCATCACCAGCATCGAGGACCATGGGCCTTCCTGTGGGCTGGTGCGAGACGCCTTCGCTCCAGGCCTGCTGCCAGGCTTGGGGGGCGTCGCCTACCAGTTGCTGCGCGCGCATCCGGAGCATGCGCTGCCCTCCATCCTGACCCTTGGGGGAGGGGCGTTCTGAGCACGGACGCAAGCCAGGTGGAGCTGGAGCGGCCCTACTGGCATCTGGGTGGGGCCGCGCCGTCGAGCCCCGGAGTCCTGGCGCTCGCGCGGCGCGTGGGCATGTCGGTGCGGCCCGTGGTGTCGGTGCTGCGTCGCGCCTCGCCGCGTGTCGCCGTGGCCGTCGTCGTCCTCCAACTGCTCGCGGGCGTGGCGACGACGGCGACGCTGCTGCTGGGGACCGAGGTGCTGGGGCGGCTGCTGGCGGACGCGCCGGCCTTCACGCAGCCCCGGGCGGTGCTGGGGCCTCTGCTGGTGCTGGGGCTGATGCTGCTGGTGAAGCTGGCCCTGGACTCCGCCACCACCATGGCGGGCGCGTACCTGGCGCCGCGGGTGCACCGGGTCGCCGAGGAGGCGCTGTTCCGGGTCAGCCTCGATGTGGAGCTGGCGTGCTTCGACGACCCGGCCTTCTATGACCGGCTGCACCGCGCGAGGGACCGGGGGCTGATGCACCTGGAAGGCGCGACCACGGCGCTGGTGGAGGCCGTCAGCGCGGTGTTCTCCGTGGGCGGCGCGGCGCTGGCGCTGCTGTGGCTGCACCCCTTGCTCGTGCCGCTGCTCGGGGTCGCCCTGTTGCCGGAAGGGTGGGCGGCGCTTCACTCGGCGCGGCTCCAGTACGTGGGGATGGCGACCACCATCGGCCTCACGCGGCAGGCGCAGTTGATGGCGGAGCTCGCCACGCAGCGGGAGTCCGCGCCGGAGATTCGCGCCAACCAGGCGCAGGACTATGTCCTGGCCGAATACCGGCACAGCGCCGTGGCGCTTCAAGAGCATCTGGTCCACCTGGGGCTCGTCGGCGCGAGGGCGACGCTGGTTGGCCGGCTCCTGTCGGGGCTCGGGCTGGTGGCGACCTTCGTCGCGCTGGGGATGATGCTCCACGCGCAGTGGCTGGGGCTGGCCGTCGCGGGGACGGCGGTGATGGCCATCCGGAGCGCGAGCACGGCGCTGACCCAGTTGATGGTGATGATGCACGGGCTGTTCGAGAAGGGCCTGTACATCAGCGACTACCGTGAGTTCATCGAGCAGGCGACCGCGCGCGTCCGTCCTGCATCGGGCGTGAAGGCCCCGGAGCGGCCGGGCCGCATCGAGCTGCAAGGCGTCAGCTTCCAGTATCCGGGGCAGGAGGGGCGGCTGGCGCTGCGCGACATCTCCCTGACGCTGGAGGCGGGGCAGAGCATCGCCCTCGTCGGAGAGAATGGCTCTGGCAAGAGCACCCTGGCCCGGCTGATAGGGGGGCTCTACCCTCCGAGCACGGGCCGCATCACCTGGGACGGCGTGGACGTGAAGGCGATGACGCCGACCAGCGTCGCGGACCGGGTGGTGATGGTGTTGCAGGACCCCATCCGTTGGCCGCGCAGCGCACGCGACAATGTCCGGCTGGGGCGCCACCAGCGCGAGGACCCCGATTCACGAGCGCTGCTGGACGCGGCCGAGCAGGCGCGCGCTCACGAGGTCATCGCCACGCTCCCTCGGGGCTGGGAGACGCTGCTGTCGCGGCAGTTCCTCGGTGGGCAGGACCTCTCGGGTGGGCAGTGGCAGCGGCTCGCGGTGGCGCGCGGTCTGTATCGGGACGCGCCGCTGGTCATCCTGGACGAGCCGACGGCGCCGCTGGACGCGAAGGCGGAGCACGCCGTCTATGAGTCCCTCCGGAAGCTGGCCCGAGGCCGCACCGTGGTGCTCATCACGCACCGGTTGGCGAGCGTCCGCAACGCCGACCGCATCTACTTCCTGGAGCGCGGCGCCTTGGTGGAGCAGGGGCGCCACGAGGAGTTGATGCGGGAGAACGGGCGGTACGCCGAGCTCTATCGACTTCAGACGAAGCTGCATGGACTGGACGATGACTCCCACTGAACTCGAGGAACGCTGCCGGGCGGTGGACTGGGCGGCGCTGGGGCAGCGGCTGCAAGGCTCGGTGATTCTCTCGGGCGACGAGCGGATGGGGCTGGCGAAGAAGCAGTTCGCCGCGGGCCAGCCGCTGCCGCTGCCGCGGGTCCTGGTCCAATGCCGGAACGCCTCGGAGGTGCAGCGGACGTTGGCGCTGCTCGTCGAGCATTCACTGCCCTTCGCGGTGCGCAGCGGGGGGCACTGCTTCGCCGACCTGTCCTCCAGCGCGGGCGTGGTGCTGGACCTTTCGGAGCTGAACCAGGTGGAGTGTGATGGCGAGGTCGCCATCGCCGGGCCTGGGGCGCAGGCGTCGGTGGTCAGCCGTGCCCTGGCCGCGCGGGGGCGGGTTCTTCCCACGGGCGGGTGTGGGCTCGTCGCGCTGGGCGGGCTCGGGCT
>NZ_JAAIYB010000580.1 GCF_010894475.1 Myxococcus vastator | reverse complement strand
CACCGCAGCCGGATGTCCGCGGGCCCTTCGACTTCAATTTCACGCCCCTGCTGCGTGCGCAGGACGACCTCCGCGCCGTCGGGCACCACCAGTCGCACCGTGCGGCCCAGGGGCACCTCGCCCCCTTCCAGCAGCACGGCGGAGGCCAGGTCGTCCGTCTCCGCCACGATGAAGCCGTCCTCCACGGTGGCCACCAGCCCGCCCTCGCCCAGGTTGCCGGCGTGGATGTGAGGCACGCGGGGGCGCAGTGGCGGAGGCGGCAGCGGCTTGCGAGGGCCATCGCGCGGCGGTTCGTCGGTGGCCTTGCTGGGCGACAGCCCGTTGGGCGTGAAGAAGGCGGCGAAGTAGCCGTTGGCGTTGTACGGGTCCTCCTGCTGGGCGCTCGCGGGCGTCACCTGCACCTGGGTGTAGCGCGCGGCGATGATGCGCAGCGGGCGCGGCGCCTCCTGGAGCTCGCCCTCCACGAGGTGGCGGGACGGCAGGTTGACGCCATGGAGCTTCGCCTCGTCCGCGTCGCCCACCTCCAGCGTGTCGCCCTTCTCCAGGAAGCGCAGGCCCCCGCCGAAGAACTCCAGCACCGCGGGGCCGGTGGCCTTCAGCTCGTCATGCCCCAGCAGCTGCGAGCCGACGGCGATGGGCCGCCACTGCTTGCCCTCCGCGCGCAGCACCGGCGCACCGGCAGCGAGCAGCCCCGCGACGGGTTTGTCCGAGCGCTCCTTGCAGCCCGCGGCCACGAAGACGGTGACGACCGCTATCAGACATCCCACGAGGCGCTGCGCCATGTGCCGCACCCTCCGAGGCACTGCGGGGTCAGACAATCCAACCACCGCCGAGCACGCGGTCCTGATGGTAGACCACCGCGGCCTGCCCGGGGGTGACGGCGCGCGCGGGCGCGTCCAGCTTCACGGAGACGAGCCCGTGCGGCGAGACGTGTACCCGCCCCTGCGCGCCCGAGTGGCGATGCCGGATGCGGACCTCCACCGGCTGACTGGCCGGAGGCGGCCCGTCCACCCAGTGGGGCTGGAGCAGACCGAAGTTGTCGCGGCCGGTGCCCTCGGCGGGGCCCACCACCACGCGCTGCGTCTCCGGCTCCAGCCGGTGGACGTAGCGAACCTCGCCGCCCCCCAGGTTGAGCCCCTTGCGCTGGCCCACGGTGTAGCGGTGGATGCCCTGGTGGGTGCCGAGCACGTTGCCCTCGGTGTCCACGATGTCTCCGGCCGGCTGCGGCCCGGCGACCTTCTCCACGAAGCCCGCGTAGTCGCCGTCCGGCACGAAGCAGATCTCCATGCTCTCCGGCTTCTGGCTGGTGACCAGGCCGTGCCGCTCCGCGACGGCGCGGACCTCCGCCTTCGTCATGCCGCCCACGGGGAAGAGGATGTCGCGCAGCTCGTCCTGGCCGAGCGTGAAGAGGAAGTAGCTCTGGTCCTTGGCGGCGTCGACGGCGCGGCGCAGGACGAAGCGGCCGTCCACCTCCTCCACGCGGGCGTAGTGCCCCGTGGCCAGCCGGGCGCCGAGCGCGCGGGCGCGCTTGAGGAGGAAGTTGAACTTCACGTCCCGGTTGCAGGCGACGCAGGGGATGGGCGTGCGCCCGCCCAGGTACGACTGGACGAAGGGGTTGATGACCCGGTCCTGGAAGATCTCCTCCGCGTTGGCCACGTAGAAGGGAATCCCCAGCGTCTGGGCCACGGCCCGCGCGTCATCGATGTCATCCGGGCTGCAGCAGCTCCCGCAGGTCGCCTTGCCCTCGTAGGACCAGACGCGCAGGGTGATACCGATGACCTCGTGGCCCTGCTCCTTGAGCAGGGCGGCCGCGGCCGAGGAATCCACCCCGCCGCTCATCGCAACGACGACTCGCATGGTGCTCCTTCCTACACGCCCGCGCGTCCGGGCGCACGCGGGGAGGACGCGGGGGGCGTCCTTTCCCGACACCCGTCACGCCGCGCGGCCCGCCGGCTCAGCGAGCAGCCTGCGCGTGCCACGCCTGCAACCGCTGCCGCAGGGCGTCGGCCGTGTTCAGGGCCGGCTCATCCAGGACGGACTCGACGAGGAACCGGGTGGCCTCGCCCACGATGGCGGACGGCCCCACGCCCAGGGCGGCCATGATGTCGCCTCCCGTCAGCGCCAGGTCCTTCGCCGTCAACGGAGGCTTCGCGGCGGCGAGCGCCTCCACGCGAGCGATGAGCGCCTCCACCTCCTGAAGCGCCTCCGGCTGGCGGACCCCGACCCGGGCGCGGACGACCGCCGCCCACAGCGGAAGCCGCGGCGGTCCCAGGCGGGCCAGGAGCCGGCGAAGCGCGGCGTCCGGCGCCCCCACCCGCGTCTCCGCCTTCGCGTGCTCGACGAGCAGCGCCACCAGGTCCGCCACCTTGTTGGGGAACTTCAGCCGCAGGCCGATGTCGCGCGCCTGGGCGCGGTCCACCAGGTCGGCCAGCAGCACCGCGACCCGGACCTCCACCTCCAGCGGCGAAGCCTGCACCGCGGCCCGGACGGTCGCGGCGACCGGGGCGTCCGCGCGCGCCAGCTCCGGGAGGAACACGTCCAGGAGCCCGGTGTCCGCGAGCAGGTGCAGGCCGCGCTCCGCACGGGGTGACAGGAGCAGCTTCACCAGCTCCTCTCGCACCCGCTCCAGCGCGACCTTGCGGAAGACGCCGAGCGTGGCGGGGATGGCGTCCCGGGTGGCGGCATCGAGCGAAAAGCCGAGCACCGCGGCGAAGCGCACGGCGCGCAGGGGGCGCAGGCCGTCCTCGGAGAAGCGCTCCAGCGCGGAGCCCACGCAGCGGATGCGCTGCGCCTGGAGGTCCGCCTGTCCACCAAACGGGTCCACCAGCTCGCGGTCCAACGGGTTGTACGCCATCGCGTTGATGGTGAAGTCGCGCCGGGACAGGTCCTTGACGATGTCGCGCTCGAAGGCCACCGAGCTGGGCCGGCGGCCGTCGAGGTAGTCCCCCTCCGAGCGGAACGTCGTCACCTCCACGTGCGTGCCGTTCTGGAGGACGGTGACGGTGCCGTGCTGGATGCCCGTGGGGATGACCTTGCGGAAGGCGCCCTGGACTTCTTGTGGCAGCGCGCTGGTGGCCACGTCGAAGTCCTTGGGATGGACCTGGCGCACCATGTCCCGGACGCAGCCGCCCACCAGGTAGACGGCGTGGCCCAGCTCGCGCAGCCGCGCGATGACGTCCAGAACGGGCTGGGGGATGTCTGCGTTGTGGAGGTTCGCGATCATGACTGCCGGGGCCAGGACGACATGCCCGCGGGCCCAGGGACGCGTTGTACCGGCCAGCCTCCCGCGGTCCAAGCCCCGAGACGGGTGGCGCCGCACACAGACAATTCAAAGAAAGCAATTTATCCCAAGACCAACTTCCGGCACTGTTCCGTATGTTCGATATGGGGTCGAACAGGCCGGAAGTGGAGTCACATGACGGAGTCGCCCAGGTGAAGCTGCCGGGGTGGGGCGCTCGAGTCCTGGGCCATGCCCACCTGGAAGGACCCGACGGACAATGCGTGAGGCTGGACCGCCGAGCCGCCACCCTCCTGGCCTACCTGGGCATGGAGGGCCCCGCGTCGAAGGCCGCCGTGTCGAACCTGCTCTGGCCGGACTCGCCGCCCGCCGCCGTGCGCAACAACATGCGCCAGTTGCTGCGCCGGCTCCGGCTGAGCTGCGGGGGCACGGACCTGGTGGACGGGGACTCCCAACGGCTGAGCCTGTCGCCAGACGTCACGCTGGACCTCGCGCGACTGAAGTGCGCCGCGGGCAAGCCCCTGCCCCCCGAGGTCCTCCAGGCGCTGCTGCGGGGCACCGACGTGGGCCTGCTGACGGGGGTGGGCTTCGACGACTGCGACGAGCTGGCACGGTGGCTGGACGGGGCCCGCGCCGCCGTCGAGGGCTGGGTGCGCAACGCCCGCGAGGCCGAAGTCCAACGCCGCATGGACGCGAGGGACTGGCCCACCGCGTTGGCCCTGGCCCAGGCCTGGGTGCGGCAGGAGCCGGAGTCCGAGCAGGCCGGCCGTCACCTCATCCGCCTGCACTACCTTCGGGGTGACCGGGGCGCGGCGCTCGCGGCCTTCGAGCGGCTGCGCAGCACGCTGTCACACGACCTGGGCGTCTCTCCCATGCAGGAGACGCTCACCCTGGTGCGCGACATCGAAAAGGGTGCGGCGTGGACCGCGTCCCCCTCCAGGAGCCCGGTGTCCGCGAGCAGGTGCAGGCCGCGCTCCGCACGGGGTGACAGGAGCAGCTTCACCAGCTCCTCTCGCACCCGCTCNA